>CAZJPA010000155.1:0-7093 GCA_964547755.1 uncultured Sphingomonadales bacterium | reverse complement strand
GCATGGCGACCACCGCATTGCCATGGCCATGGCGGTGGCAGCACAGCGCGCCGATAGCGAGATTCGCATCCATAATGCCGCTGCCATCGCTACCAGCTTTCCGAATTTTGTAACACTGGCCCGGAGCATTGGCATGAATGTACGGTGGGGAGAATAGTGAATTTTGAATTGGGAAAGAGGAATGGAGAAGGGGGAGGAGTAAGGCGTGAGTGAATGGATCGCAGTCACAGGGCTGGCCATTGCCATTGATGGACCATCGGGTTCCGGCAAGGGAACGGTGGCCAAAATGCTGGCCGAAGAAATCGGACTGCCGGTGCTGGACACCGGCCTGCTGTATCGACTGACCGGCAAAACAGCGCTGGATCGCGCCATCCCGCTGGACAATGAGGCGTCGGTTGCAGCGGTTGTGGATGATTTACTGCAATCAATCGAATGGACACTGGCCGGCATCAGCATCAATGGTGAGAATGTTACCGATAGTTTGCGTAGCGAAGCTGTCGGTGCAGCCGCATCAACGGTTGCAGCCATGCCAACGGTACGTGAAAAACTGCTCGATCTGCAGCAACAACTGGCCGCAAACGGCTGCATTATGGACGGACGAGATATCGGGACGGTGGTCTTGCCGGATGCACCGGCCAAGTTTTTTCTGACTGCATCGGTGCGTGAACGCGCCCGCCGACGCTGGTCCCAGTTGAAAAATGAGAGCGACAGCAGTCTGGATGATGTGATTACCGAACTGAAAATGCGTGACCAACGTGATAGAGAACGTCAGCATGCACCACTGAAACAGGCAAGCGATGCCATTATCATTGATTCGACCACATTACGCGTCGAAGAAGTGGTGGATCGAATGCTGGGCGTTCTGGAGCGGAGAGAGCTGATTCAAGCAACACGCCCATGACAGAGCAAAAAAATACACAACACTGAATAACACTCTTTAAGAGTGAGTGACCGGGATGGTAACAATGAGCGAAGCCAACAAAATCGAAAACATACAGGATGTTGATGTGCAAGACGTAGAGACAGTTTCTGCAGATGTGCATACAGTGGACGTAGAGGCAGTAAATACGCCGCAAACTGAAGAAAGCGCAGAAAACACGGCAGCGGCAGCAACAGCCGCCGAAGAAGTTGCTGAAGCGACAGAACAGGCCAACGATACGCCTGTCGCGAACAGCCTGTCAGCGGATGAGTCAGACGAACCCGAAGAGGAATCGTTCAAACAGATGTTTGAAGCATCCCTGAAAGAGCAACCGGTCGTCAAACGCGGTGAAATGATCAAGGGCATGGTTGTCAGCATCAATAGTGATGCCGTTATTATTGATGTCGGTGCCAAGGCCGAAGGCTCCATCCCCCGCTCTGAATTTGAACAGGCCGGTATGGATATTCCTGCCGTTGGCGATGAAATCAATGCTCTGGTGCAGTCAGTCGGTGGCACTGCCGGCGTACAGTTATCTGTACTGGCCGCCAAACAGAGTGCGGCATGGACTGAGATTGAACGCGCCGTGGCGGACGATTCATGTGTGGATGCAGTCATCACCAGCGAAGTCAAAGGTGGTTTCAGAGTCAACTTAAACGGACTCAATGCATTTATGCCACGTTCGGAAGCCGATACGGATTTCCATGTTGATGCTGCCAGCCTGATCGGACAGACCTGCAAGGTCGCCATTCTGGAAGCGCGTCGCAAACCCGATAATATTGTTGTATCACGCAAAAAGCCGATGGCCGTCGAACAGCTGGCCATGCGCGCTGTATTTTTCGAGCAGCACAGCGTCGGTGATAAAGTATCAGGTATCGTCAAGCGCATGACTGATTTTGGTGCCTTTGTGGATCTCGGCGGCGTCGATGCGCTGCTGCACGTATCCGACATTTCATGGCGCAGAATCAAACATCCGTCTGAAATGCTGTCGGTCGGACAACAGATCACAGTTGAAATCGCCAAACTCAATGCCGAAACAGGTAAAGTTTCGGTCTCGGTCAAATCGCTACAGAGCGATCCATGGGAACATGTGGCCACCACCTATGAGCCCGGCATGCGATTGACCGGCACAGTGCGCCGTCTGCTGGATTTTGGCGCAGTGGTTGAGCTGGAGCCCGGTATCGAAGGCATGATTCACCGCTCGGAAATGAGCTGGACCAAGCGGGATGTCAAACCCTCGCAAGTGCTGACTGAAGGCGATGTGGTCGATGTAGCTGTATTGGAAGTCGATGCGGCAGCACGCCGACTGCGCCTGAGCCTGAAGGCAGTGAGTGAAAATCCGTGGAACACATGGATGGCGGCGCATCCCGTCGGCTCCCGTATCACGGGTAAAATCAAAAATATCACGGATTTCGGTTTCTTTGTACCTGTTGATGAGGGTATGGACGGGCTGGTGCATGTGGAAAACCTGTCATGGGATCAACGTGGCACGGATGCACTGCAGGCATACAGCAAGAACCAGGAAGTCGAATGTGTCGTGCTCGGCGTCGATAGCGAAAAACAGCGCATATCTCTGGGCATTAAACAGCTTTCCGGTGATCCGTTTGAACTGTTCCTCTCCGGCGTCAAACGCGGTAGCAGTGTCGAAGGCACCGTTGCTGAACTCAAGCCCAGCGGTGCGATTATTAAACTGACGGAAGGCGTACTTGCTTATCTGGCCAACCGTGAAATCCCCCGTGATCACGATGCTCTGAAAGAAGGCGACACGATCGAAGCAAAAATCATCGAGGTCAATCGCAAGCGCCGTCAGGTGGAGTTGTCGATCAAACAGCAATTGCAGGCTGAAGAGCGCGATGCCGTGCGCAGCTATTCCCGCCAGACGGCCGAGGATTCCACTCCATCGGCCCTTGCACTGGAATTGCAGCGTAAACTGCTGGACCGCATGGAACCCAAAAAAGCCAAAAAGAAGCAAGCCTGAGTATAAACCGCACGGTGCATGCACCGTGCGGTTCAGGGCAGGCTTGCACATCATATGTGATGGTCTATGCTCTGGTATAACGTGCATGATTTTTCAATCCCGTGAAAAAACCATGCAGATGCATAGTTTTTTCATGTTAATGAGGTACTTATGACAAAGTCAGAACTGGTTGAAATTATTGCAGAGCAGCAGGAAGGCATTACCCGCCATGAGGCCGAGGTGGTTGTCAATACGATCCTGGCTGTCATTGGCGATGCCCTGGCGGCGGGTGATCATGTGGAGCTGCGCGGCTTCGGCAGTTTCACCACCAAAGCACGCAATGCCCGCGTGGGCAGAAATCCGAAAACCGGCGCCTCTGTCATGGTGCCGGCCAAAATCATCCCTCATTTCAAACCGGGCAAGGTGTTGCGTGAACGGGTTGACAGTTCAAGCTGAACTTCGGCATTAAATGATAAAAAATCTGCCCGGACTGAACTCGGTCAACTGGATCAACGTCCTGTTGGTCATCGTGCTGACATCGTTTGCCACCATGTTTGCCATGGCCAATCTGTTGCCGGTGCGCATCCATTTCCTCGGTGTAAGCAGCGCTGAGATTCCCATCTATGTGCCTGTCTTCATTTCTTTCTTTCTCGGTTTTGTCGGCGGCGTACTGGCGCTAAGTTTTTCCAGACGCAAGCACAAGCAGGAAATTTCCTGGCTCAAGGCTGAACATGCGCGTCTGCAACGGGAAGTGGATAATTTGAGGAATATCCCGCTTCAGGACGACGTATGAACACCCTGTTGCTGACCATTACCGCCATCGCGCTGGTGGTGCTGGTGGCGCTGGTTTTGCGGCCGGTCCAGGAAGAAAGCCAGCCGGAAAAAGAAGAGGATGAGCGCGTATCGCCGTTGCTGCGCGGCATCAATTATCTGCTCTCTGATGAACCGGATCTGGCCCTGAAAGAGATGGTGCAGGTGGCGCGATTACGCTCGGAAGCAGCCGATGTGTATATGGCACTCGGTGAAATGTTCCGCTCCAAGGGCGAGATCGGACGTGCCGTGCGTATCCATCAAAATCTGCTGGCTCGTCCCGATTTACCGAAATCCATGCACTTGCAAGCGCACCTGGCCCTGGCCACCGATTTCCAGACCGGCGGACTGCTGGATCGGGCTCTGTACCAGTATCAGAAAGCGCTGGACATTCAGTCTGATCATGCCGGCGCACTGGAAGCCTGTTTGCGTATTCGCGAACAAAGCAGTGAATGGCTGGCGGCGGAGGAATTATTATCCCGGCTGGAGCGCGTGTGCAATGAATCCTATAGCTCGCATCGTGCTTACCTGTTTTCGGAAATGGCGCGCCAGTGTTATCAACAGCAAAATCTGGCCGAGGCGCATACCTATGCGAGCAAAGCGCTGGAACTGGATGACACCTGTGCGCCGGCCCGCATCGTGGAAATAGAGCTGGCCTTACAGGAACATCAAACCGATGCCGCCAAAGCCGGCATCCTGAGCTTATGGCAACATGCGCGGGAACATTTCCCGCTGGTGATCCCCTGCCTGCTGCAGCATCCATCATTTTACCAGTCGCATGGCGCTGCATTGCTGCGCGATTTATGGCATCAACATCACGATGCCGAGCTCATGCTGGCCTGGATCGAGGCGCTGGCGCGTGAACGTAATATTGCAGAAGCAAAACAATGTTGTGATGCGATGGCATTCGAACCCCGCTCGCTGCGCCAGTCACTGCGTTTGCATGCGATACTGGGCAAGGATGACGATGCACATACCCGTTTCGCACGCCAATGGCGCAAGACGGCCAGGAACTACGCTTGCGAACAATGCGGCGTCGAAGTGGTGGAAGTGCGCTGGCAATGTCCCCAGTGCCATTCGTGGGGCACACTGCATCCCAAACATGAGGAAGATATATAAATGAAAGATCGTTTGATGGTAGCGCTGGATGTCAATTCCGCTCAGGAAGCACTGCGTATGCGAGACAGTCTGGGCGATAGTGTCGGCTGGTTCAAAATTGGCCTGCGCCTGTTTGTCGCCGAGGGGCCGACGCTGGTAGCATCGATCAGACAACAGCATCGCGTATTTCTTGATCTCAAATTCCATGATATCCCCAATACGGTTTCTCAGGCCGTTGACAGCGCCGGCAATCTGGGCGTGGATATGCTCAATGTGCATGCCGGCGGCGGTGAACAGATGCTGGCTGCGGCAGCGCAGTCGGCAGCCGCATTTCCGGATATGACATTGATTGCTGTAACGGTGCTGACCAGCGACCCCATGCCCAGAGCACAGGCGCGCAATGTGGCATTGCAACGCGCTCGCCTGGCTCAGGATGCCGGTTTGCACGGGGTCGTTTGCAGCGCGCATGAAGCAGCCGCGATTAAAGCGGCCTGCGGTTCCGGCTTTCTGACCGTCACGCCGGGCATCCGCTGGGGCGGTCAGGATGTGCAGGATCAGAAACGCGTCGCCGATCCGGCCACCGCCATTGCCGGAGGCTCGGATTATCTGGTAGTCGGACGCCCGATCCTGCAAGCAGATGATCCACGCAGTGCAGCACTGGAAGCCTTGCACATGATGGAATCCGTCAACACCCGTGCCTGAGAACGCCTATGAATCCACTCTGGCTGCCTATGCCTGTCGAACAGCCTGTTCGCGCGGGCGCGTCTATGATGAGCCGGAATCGGAACACAGAAACCCGTATCAGCGCGACCGGGATCGTATCATCCATTCGACAGCCTTTCGCCGGCTGGAATACAAAACCCAGGTATTTGTAAACCATGAGGGCGATCACTACCGCACCCGCTTAACCCATTCGATAGAAGTCGCCCAGATCGCCCGCTCGATCTGCCGGTCCATGCGCCTGCATGAAGATCTGGCCGAGGCCGTCGCGCTGGCTCACGATCTGGGACATACGCCATTTGGCCATTCCGGTCAGGATGCGCTCAATGATGTTATGAAACAATACGGCGGCTTTGAACACAATCGACAGTCGCTGCGTATTGTCGAGAAACTGGAACATAAATATGCCGCTTTTACCGGCTTGAACCTGAGCTATGAAACCCGCGAAGGCATCGTCAAGCATCATTCGGCGTACGATACGCCATCCAATCGCGATTTAGCCCATTTTAATCTGCATGAGCAACCGGCGCTGGAATCACAGATCGGCAATCTGGCGGATGAGATTGCCTATAATAATCACGATATTGATGATGGCTATCGGGCGGGTATGTTGTCGATTGATGATTTACGCCAGCTCGAGTTATTCGGTCAGTTTTATACCCAGGTTGAAGTCGACTTCCCCGATGCGCCGGAACGGCTGAAGATCAATGAAACCGTACGGCATATGATCAATTTCCTGATCGTTGATGTGGTTGAGGAAACCGATCGGCGTATCCGGGCATTGAATATCACCAGTTTTTCAGATGTCCGGGCTGCCAAAACGACATTGGTCGCTTTTTCACCGGCGGCCAGAAAAAAGAATGGCGAATTAAAGAAATTCCTCTACAAAAATATGTATCGTCATTACCGGGTCGCACGTATGGCCTGCAAGGCCGAGCGGGTCATTCGCGACATCTTTGAAACGTATATGCAACATCCGGCCATGCTGCCGCAGCACCAGCAACAGGAAATGGCGACAGCTCGATCCTCCGGCACACTAAGCGACGAATACCTGGCCAGAATCATTGCCGACTACATTGCCAGCATGACAGATCGCTATGCACTGGAAGAACACGACCGCCTGTTCAATATCACTGCCCGACCATAATCCGGCTCAGCTGGCAGCAATATGGATACAGTGACGGCATTCTTCGAAGCCTGGGCCTGGTGGCTGCTGGCAGCATCAGTCGCGATGTTTATCATCAGTCTGGCTGCCATGCCCCTGATTGTGGCCCGCATTCCAGAAGACTATTTCACCCATCACGGTCGCCATCGCATGGCGCAGAACAATCATGGCGTAGCCAAAGGGCTGTTGCTGGCAGGGTTGAAAAATATGTTTGGAGCATTGCTGCTGATGGCCGGTTTCATTATGTTATTCACGCCCGGTCAGGGCCTGATCAGCATTTTGTTCGGTCTGATGATTATGAATTATCCGGGCAAATATAAGCTGGAGTGCTGGATTATCCGCAAGCCGGTGGTGTACCGCACCCTGAACTACATGCGCGCCAAACAAGGCAAAGCCCCCCTGCTGCAGCCTGAAGCAGATTGACCTA
>CAZJPA010000154.1:0-7136 GCA_964547755.1 uncultured Sphingomonadales bacterium | reverse complement strand
TCGAACATCACATAATTGTCCGCTTCCGGAATTTCCGGCGGGGCAATCTTGATCAACTTGCCGCTTGCAAGGGCGCCTGCCAACCGGATTACATCCGCGGCCACCGCATCCCCGACCCTTCGCATCTGCGTGCCCCAGGGTCTGCGTATTTCTGCCAGTTCCCGCTCGTCGAGCTGCCCTATAAGATCGTCAATACTGACAATCCCCCTCTCACGCAGCTCTTTCACCAGTCCCTGATCCGCTTTCGGTACCAGCGCGACGTCGCGAAGCGCCTCCGCTTCCTTCCAGCACCTGTCGTGGTAGCCGCAATCGCCGCATTTGCTCCACCCAACTGGTTCAAAAGGAGGCTCTTCGCTGCCGATCACGTCCAGGCACAGCGCCAGTTCCCGTTCAACCGCTTCAGGCTCGGCAGGATTAACAGGCACCATCTCCCCGGTTCCGGCGAAGACCTCCAGCCGCACAGGGGCCTGTCCCGTAACCCGCTCGAAGAGCCACCCGTACAGGCGGAGTTGCCAGATTATTTCAGGGTGGTCCTTCTCATTTATCCGGCGCGAAATTTTCACGTCCCGAATGGCATACCCGCCATTCGCGCTAATCAGAAAATCCGGCGCCCCGGCCACTTCGATATCCCGGCCGTCAATCTCTGCGGATATCCGGAAGAACGGCTGATAGATCACCGCCGCGCCGTCCCGAATTGCATCGACGGTTTCCCGTTGACGCGCTTCCAGGTCGCCCGCGCTCACGTCCCGAACATCCGGAAAACCGGCGAGGTGCGTTTGTTCGAGGCGCTCTCCGAGACGCCGGATAACCTCCAGGTACGGACCCGGCGCAGCGGACTCCTCACCCTGGTGCTGCAGATACAGGCGCAGGGCGCACGCAGACGGCTGGTAACGTTGATAAATATCGCCGCTGGACAAGAGCATCGCGGATTCCCTCCCGGCGCGAACGCACACTACCACGCTCGCGGCGCACAACGCATCCTTTGAGCACCGGGGCTCGAAATATGCCCCCTGTACTCCAGAATTCCGCATCAACCCAATATCAATCAACCGGGTTTTCATCGTTGTCGCTGTTTGAGGGCGCGTCCGGCGCAAGCGCTAGATTGGGCTCTAGGCGTTGCGCGCCCGGAGCCGGTGTTCCACCGTCTCCGCCATAAGCCTGCCCCTGCGGAGGCAGGGGGTGACGATCCCGCGCGCGGGTCAGGCGACTAAAGCCGCCTGATACTGAGCGGCCCCTTGGGCCGCACTTCCTTCTTTTTTTCGGGGCCTGCGGCCCACTGGCCGTCAAGGCAACCCTGACGGGCTCCGGCGGGGCGTTTCCCCGATCTTCCTCCCTTCGGTCGTGCAGATCGGGTGATACCCCTCACCCCGCCTCCGGCCTGTGACGGCCCTTCCCCCGCTTTTTTTCCGCCTCCAGCGGGTTGCAGCAGCAGCGGCGCTGCGCGCAACCCGCATGTCAAAGGAGGGCAGGGCAATGAAGCAAGATGTTTACGAGAGGATCACAAATCGCATTGTCGCGGAGCTGGAGCAGGGCGTCCGGCCGTGGCTCAAGCCGTGGAACGCCGAACACGCGGCAGGGCGCATCACAAGGCCGCTACGCTTTAACGGTGTGCCCTATCAGGGCATCAACGTTCTGATGCTCTGGGGCGAGGCCGTCGCCAAAGGCTACGCCGCGCCGATCTGGATAACCTTCCGCCAGGCCAAAGAGCTTGGCGGCCATGTCCGCAAGGGCGAGCGCGGCAGCCTTGTCGTTTATGCCGACCGCATCCGCCGCACGGATATCGACGAGAACACCGGCGAGAAAGAAGAGCGCGAGATTCCGTTTCTTAAAGGCTACACCGTGTTTTGCGTGGACCAGATCGACGGTCTGTCCGAGCGCTATTACGCGAAGGCCGAGCCGCGCCTCGATCCCGTGCAGCGCATCAACCGCGCGGAAAACTTCTTTGCCGCGACTGGCGCGGATATCAGACATGGCGGCAATCAGGCTTACTACAGCGTCACGCATGACTATGTGCAGATGCCGACGTTCGAGACCTTCCGTGACGCCGAGTCCTATTACGCCACGCTGGCCCACGAAACGACTCACTGGACGCGGCACCCCTCGCGGCTTGAGCGCGGATTCGGGCGCAAGCGCTGAGGCGATGAAGGCTACGCGATGGAAGAGCTGGTCGCCGAGCTTGGTTCTGCCTTTCTCTGCGCCGACCTCGACCTGACGCCGGAACCCCGCGAAGATCACGCCGCTTATATCGCTTCGTGGCTCAAAGCCTGAAGAACGACAAGCGCGCAATCTTCACCGCCGCATCGCATGCACAGCGCGCAACGGATTTCCTGAACGGCTTACAGGATGCCGAACAGTCGGAGGCCGCAGCATGAAACGGCCCGATACGATCATGATCGAGGGGCGCGCCTATAGCTGGCGAGCCCTGTGCCGGCAACGCCGTGAGCAGCTTGCAGCATGGGAAGCGGCGCAGCCACAGCAGCCGGCCCTGTTCGACCTCAAGAACGACCGGCGACCGGAGCCAGAGCGCACCGCAGCCGGGCGCTACCGGGAGCCGACCTTGCTGGCGTTGCTGCAAGAGGCGGCGGAGTAACCTCCGCCGCGTCCCTTGAATTCTGCCTCACGTACTACCAAATATAGTGGTTAATCGATGCAAGTCACCGATATGTGCGTTGCTGTGCAATCTGTTCACCGAAAGGACTTAACGATATCAGAGACGCCTTCCCATCGCCGCGCCAAAAACAAAGCCGCCGGCCTTGGTGGCCAGACCGAAGTGCCTTTGCCGGGCGGCAAGCGCCTCGACGCTCGCACGCAGGGCGGGGGTCGCGCCACCGAAGTCGAGCGCAGCGGCAGTACGCAAGGACTGGCAGCGGCGGCCCGCCGCCTGAAACAGAGCGGTGCAAAACAAAAGGTGTTGCAGGTGCCCCAAAAGGATATGGACGCCGCCGCCCAGGCCATGCGGAAGGTCGGCCTCGGCGGGACGGTAAAGAATATGAGCGGCACGAAACGCCGCCACGTGCCCCCGCCGAAGCGATAATTGGACGCCCTCATGAATGTCTTCATCAGCTCTGTAATTTCGGGGATGGAGGAATTCCGCGATGCCGCCGCACGGGCGATACGCTCGCTCGGCCATGACGTAATCAGGGCGGAAGATTTCGGCGCCCGACCGGACAGCCCGCAGGTCGCTTGCCTGGATGGCGTGAGGCAAGCCGAGGCCGTCATCCTGTTGATGGGCGGGCGCTACGGCGCGATCCAGTCTTCCGGCCGGTCCGCTACGCACGAGGAATATCGGGAGGCGCGCGAACGCTGCCCGGTTCTGGTGATGGTCCAGGACGGTGTAGAGCGCGAAAACGGGCAAGCCGAATTTCTGAGCGAAGTGCGGGACTGGGCGCAGGGCCATTACACGAACTCATTCACCAGCGCCGATCAGTTGCGCGATGCGGTGGTCGGTGCATTGCACAACCTGGAGCTTGCCCATGCGACCGGCCCCGTGGACCCTGACGAAATGCTCCAGCGCGCCATCGCGCTGTTGCCGCAGGACAGGCATGGCTCTTCAGGAAGCGCCCGGCTGGCGCTGGCCCTGACCGGCGGGCCAGTGCAGACGGTGCTGCGCCCGGCACAGTTGGAGGCGCAGGAGCTGCGTGAGCGCATCCATCAGATGGCGTTATTCGGTGAAACAGCCGTACTTGCCACACAGCAGGGGACGGATATCAGTCTCGACAACGACATGTTGATCTTCGAGCAGCCGGAGCGCTCAATCGCGATCACAGAAACCGGGTCCGTTCGACTCATTGCAGCAATCCCGCCGCCGGATAGCGGGCTGCCGGTTATCATCGAAGAGGATGTTCGCGATCTTGTTGGTCGCTTCCTTGGATTTGCGAACGCAATGCTGGCCGACATTGACCCTCTGAGCCGCCTCTCTCATGTCGCCATTGTTGCCACGATTTTCGATGCCGGTCATCTGGCCTGGCGGACCCGCGCGGAGCACGCCCGCAGTCCCAATAACGTGTCGATGAACATGTTTGGCGACGGCGAGCGGGAAGCGGTGCATCTTTCGCCGCCGCACCGAACACGATCGGTGTTGCGGCTCAATGCGCCCGAGCTTGTGGATGATCTGACGATAAAGCTTCGCCGCCAGTTGCAAAATCCCGGGAGCATTCCATGGTGACGAAACGGTTCCGTTGTCTGAATTGCGGTCGCAGGTTCGAGGCAAAAATAATCGAAAAAGGGGAGGCGGAAGCCAGGCGACTGCCCTCCGGACCCGTCCACTGCCCCGGCTGCAATCGTACCGACGTAGAGGAAGAGAGATAACAGCGCTGGAACAAGACAGGTGGGGGGAGCCGCATGAAGTTTCTCCAAAATGACCTGGGACATCTTCGCGGTGGCGAGATTGTCGAAGTGACTCTTTCTGGCGCCGCCAACGTGCGTCTCATGGATAGCGGCAATTTTCAGGCATATCGGTCGGGAAGAAAGCACAGGTTCTATGGCGGACATGCAAAACGCTCACCGGTGCGTTTGCAGGTCCCGCATGCGGGCCACTGGTACGTGACTATCGATCTTGGTGGTTATGGCGGATCGGTGCGGGCGAGCGTTCGAGTTCTTCCCGGCGCCTTGCCTCCGATCACCGAAAGGCCACTTTCGTCCATTCCATCGTTAGTGCGACGTCGGCCCGACGACGAAATCCCGCCGCGGGATGATCGAGAACACCGGGACTACGATGTTTTTATTTCCCATGCCTCGGAGGATAAGGAAGAGGTCGTCCGCCCCCTCGCGAACGCCTTGCGCAGCGCTGGGCTCAGTGTTTGGTATGATGAGTTCGAGTTGCGCATCGGCGACAGCCTCAGAAGAAAGATCGATAGGGGGCTCGCTAACAGCCGGTTCGGCGTCGTGGTTCTTTCCCAATCCTTCTTCGGCAAGGGCTGGCCGAATTACGAACTCGATGGGTTGGTCACGCGCGCTGTGAGCGGCGAACAGATTTTGCTCCCAATCTGGCACAAGGTTTCGAAGACCGAGGTCATGAAGTTCAGCGCATCCCTTGCCGACAAACTCGCCCGCAATACGGCAACGCATACCGTCGAGGAAATCGCCGCCGAAATAGTCGAGGTCATACGAGAAGCCTAAGAATCTGACTCGAAACGAAGCATTTGATATCAAGCTCTTGCCAGACGTTTTGTGAGGAGGCGGATGCTGGCGATGGTGATCCATGCGGTGGCGCTTTTGATGGTTCTTTCGAAGTCCTTGGCGAGGCGCCGATTTCGGTTGAGCCATGCGAAGGTGCGCTCCACTACCCAGTGCCGGGGCAGGGCCTCGAAGCCTTGGGCCGTATCGGAACGCTTGATGATCTCGATGGTCCATCGGCCGATCTTATCGAGTGCGCCGCGGAGTTTCTTTCCCGCATATCCACCATCGGCGAAGACATGACGCAGCCAGGGAAAGGAATGGCGGATCGAGGCGAGCAGTGCGGACGCGCCATCGCGGTCCTGGATACCGGCCTCGTGGACCAGGACAGCGACCAGCAGGCCATCCGTGTCGGTGACGATATGGCGCTTGCACCCCATGATCTTCTTGCCCATTTCCCCACAGGCTCAAAAGCAGCAGGCGAGTATGATAAACGGGATTCTGGCGGCATGATCAGAAACCGGAATACACCTTCACCAAGCCGCCAAACCGTCTAAACAAATGGGACCAGCTCAACTCTCCCATGCCCTGTCGCTTTTGTGGGCAATGGCGTTGCGGATACGCTTCATTTTTTCGAGATCGTCATTGCGCGGTAAGGCCCGAGTAAACTGGTGGTTCGCAGGCAAGAAAGTGTCGGCCCGTGCTTTGACCATCCCGCAATCCCATTCGACAAATCTTTGCGGATGGTCGGGGTGATAGAGGATGCGTTCGGCAATACGCCGTGGTGCGCCCTTCAACCGGAACGCCCTGACATCTTTCCGGACGAAGCCGGCCGGATCTACTGAAAGATCGTCGATTATAAGCTGCCTGATGAATTCCTCCCAATGTGTCCACGCGCTTAAGAAAAGCCTTTCGGAAAGCTTGTGGTGATCTGGGAAAGTCAGCGTGCCGCCGCGACCGAGCAGTCCGGCAATCTTGCCGGCGACCGCTTCGAGATGATCGATCGTAGAGATGAACTCATCCCGGTGGTCCTGTTGGGTCGTCACGGTGCGCGAACCTTTCCCCCCAAAAAGCTTGCGAGCTATCATACGCAACAAAAGTTACTGCACGAGATTATTCGTGCTTTGCAGGAACTGCACTCCAGAGAATTAGCCAAGACCGATTTGACGTGGCTGGCTGAGATCGAACGAAACCGATGATCCGCGCATCACGCCACCCACTGTCTTCCCGCGCCGGCGCTTAAGCACCGGTCGCCATGGGACGAGCGTGAACTCCTTCAATTTTTCTATGACGGCGAACTTGCCGCTGGCAAGACGGACCGGCCTTGTATAGACACCGGCGATCTGTTCGCGGTCCTGTGCTTCGACGAAGGTGAGGCCCGTTCCCTTAGCTATTTTTTCGCCTGCGGCCGCAAGCTCCCGTCGGCGCAGGAGATGTAGAAGGTTGCGCTGATAGCGCCAGCTTGCGCCCTGCCGTACAGCCAGTCCCTGTTCGGCGAGATGTTCCTGGCGTTGACGCAAAGCCTGCGTCACCTCCGCCCCGAACCGGTCACCACGAAGGGCGAGTGGCTCCTTGGCAAGAAGCTGATGGTCGAACCACGTTGCCCCGTCTGCCTTGATCTGGGCTTCAAGCGACAGGAAGGACAAGGTCACGACGCGGCCGGGAAAGCGGGCCTGACGCTTGACGCGCGCGGCAAGGCGCTCTTCAAAATCATCCGTGACCTCCCACGATCCGTCCAGGAAACGCCGCACCACATTGGCACGGCGCAGGGCCTCGAGCCTGCGGACATGGGCGCGCACAAACTGTTCGGAAGCGCGTGGGTCGAAGGCATGATGGGCGTCCGGTGAATAGAGGCCGCCATTCCGTCTCGCAATCTCGGCGATGACGCGATCGGCGGCTCGGGGGCCGGTGGCGGCGGGATGCACCTCGACAATCGCCCCCTTGGGCAAATCATCCATATCCTGTTTCGGATCGAGGGCGACGTAATGAACCCGGCCATCGGCGGCGTCGACGAGGATATA
>CAZJPA010000153.1:0-7153 GCA_964547755.1 uncultured Sphingomonadales bacterium | reverse complement strand
GAGGAAGCGCGCGAGATAGCCGAGCAGGCGATGCTTGTCCTTCATCAGGAAGAACAGCATGAGCAGGGTGAGGATCAGATAGACGACGATGGTGACCACGCCGCGCAGGCTCTTGATCGCGGCATTCAGGATCTGCTCGCCGCCGGCGGTGACGGTGCGGCTGAGATTGTCGAAAATCTGCTGGACGAAACTGTCGCCCACAAGGCCGGGAAAAGTGCTGGGCAGGGCCCGAAAGAGCGCCTTGAGACGCTGGAACATCTCGGGTGCGACCCCAAGGAATTGTTCCACCTGCTGCAGGACGGGCGGCAGGACGATCAGGGCGATGCTCGTGACGAGCAACAGGAACAGCAGGAAGACGGTCGTCGCCGCCGCCAAGTCCGACCAACCCTTCCGGCGCAGATGCTCCGTCGGCCGGTCGAGGATGAAGGCCAACACGACGGCCGCGATGAAGGGAGCAAGCGGTCTTGCGAGAAAATGCAGAAGCAGCAGGCCGCCGCCCACAAAAGCGAGAAGCACGAGCGTCTGGGGATCGTCGGCGATCCGCCGCATCCATCGACCGACAGCCGTCATCGCGCTTTCTCCCGCTTGTCTCCCGCCCTCATGACGCTTGCGCGCCCCTGTCAAGCCGACGGATCGATCGCTCGACCGATCACCGGCCGAGGGTGGTTCCTGCCCCCTTCCGGATCTTGCTAGCGAAGCTATGCTGCGGCGTCCAGCACCAGCTCCACGTCAGGCCAGGCCGCGCCCTCATCGCTCAGCAGATAAAGGGCCGCCGCGGCGACATGGTCGGCCGGTTGGGGGCCGGCTTCCGGCAGACCACCCGCATATTTTGTGGGGTCGCCGGCGATTTCGATGAGCGCGCGGTGAAACATCGGGGTGTCCGTGGGCCCCGGAGACAGCGCCCGCACGCGCACGCCCTCCTTCTCGTATTCGGCGGCCGCGGTACGGGTGAGCGCAAGCAACGCATCCTTACTCGCCCCATAGGCCGCCATGAAGGGTGCGGGCCGGCCGGCGAGGATGGAGACGACATTGACGATTCTGCCGAAGCGATGTGGCCGCATCAGCGTGATCTCATGCTTCAGGCAAGAGAAGGCGCCCCAGAAATTGGTCTCCATCACGTCGCGAGCCAGAGCGGAATCGAGCGCGGCCACGCGTGCCGGTGGATGGTTGATGCCGGCGGCGTTCACGGCATAGGCGAGCGGTCGGTCACCGGCGGCCAGATCGGCGAAGAAGGCGGCCACGGCCGCCTCGTCGCGCACATCCACATGATGGAAGGCGACATCGCCGCCTGCCGCGCGCAATCTCGCTTCCAGGCGCGCGCCCTGGGCATCCAGCAGACCGAGAAAAGCCACACGCGCACCCGCCGCGGCCAGCGCCCGCACGACCGCCGCGCCGATGCCCGACGTGCCGCCGGTGACCACGGCCAACCGGTCGGCGAATTGCGCCGGGTCGCAGGCGAAGCTGGCGAGCGAGGGGGGCAGCGTCTCACCCATCGCGATCTCCAGGGCACGACAGGAGCCGGCCGGTGTCAATGGCGGAAATGGCGCACACCTGTGAAGACCATGGCAATCCCGGCGTCATCGGCCGCCGCGATCACCTCCTCGTCGCGAATCGAACCGCCCGGCTGGATCACCGCCGTCGCCCCGGCCGCGACCGCTTCCATCAAGCCGTCGGCAAAGGGGAAGAAGGCATCGGACGCCACCACCGAGCCGGTCGTCAGCGGTTCGCGTTCACCGGCGGCTTCGGCGGCCTCGCGCGCCCGGATGGCGGCGATGCGGGCGCTGTCGCGTCGGTTCATCTGGCCGGCGCCGATTCCTACCGTCATCTTCTCGCGCACATAGACGATGGCGTTCGACTTCACATGCTTGACCACCGACCAGGCGAACAGCATGTCCCGCCATTGCGCCTCGGTGGGCGCGCGCTTCGTCACGACCTTGAGATCCTCCCGACGAATCCGCGCATTGTCTGCGCTTTGGACCAGCAGGCCCGCCGTGATCTGCCGGATCGTCAGCGCGTCTGCCGCCGGATCGAGCAGCCCGCCGGTCTCCAGGACCCGGAGGTTCTTACGCGTGGCGAAGATCGCGCGGGCGGCCTCGTCCACTTGCGGAGCGATTACGACCTCGGTGAAGATCTTGACGATCTCGGTCGCGGTTTCGGCATCGATCGGCCGATTGGTCGCGACGATGCCGCCGAAAGCGGAGACCGGATCGCAAGTGAGCGCCCGGCGGTAGGCTTCGGCGAGATCGTCCGCCTGGGCGACGCCGCAAGGATTGGCATGCTTGATGATCGCGACCGTGGGGGCTGCTTGCGCGAATTCGCTGATGAGCTGGAAGGCGGCGTCCGCATCGTTGAGATTGTTGTAGCTCAACGCCTTGCCCTGAAGCTGGCGGGCACGCGCAGGCGCCGGCCGCCGGTCCGCCGGGTCGAGATAGACAGCGGCGCGCTGATGCGGGTTTTCGCCGTAGCGCAATGTGCTCGCACGGTGGACGGAAAGGGTCAGCCGCTCCGGCATGTCCTCGCCCAGCTCCGCGCCGAACCAGCGGGCGATCGCCGCATCATAGGCCGCGGTGCGGCGGAAGGCCTTGGCCGCGAGTCGGCGGCGGAAGGCGAAGGTCGTGGCGCCGTCATGGGCGTCCAGCTCGGCCAGCAGCGCCGGATAGTCGTCCGGGTCCGTGACAACGGTCACGAATCGGTGATTCTTGGCGCCGGCGCGCAGCATGGCCGGGCCGCCGATATCGATGTTCTCGACGATCTCTTGCGGCTCGGCCCCGCGCGCGACCGTCTCTTCGAAGGGGTAGAGATTGAGCACGAGAATGTCGATCGGCTGAATCCCATGGGTTTCCATGGCCGAGCGATGGTCGGGATCGTCGCGCAACGCGAGCAGGGCGCCGTGGATCGCCGGATGCAGGGTCTTCACGCGACCATCCATCATCTCCGGCATGCCGGTGAGGGTAGAGACAGCTGTGACCGCAATGCCCGCCTCCTCAAGCCTGCGCGCGGTGCCGCCGGTGGAGACGATTTCGATCCCGCGCCGGGCGAGGTCCCGGGCGAGCGCGACAAGCCCCGTCTTGTCCGAGACGGACAATAAGGCCCGTTTGGCGGGAACGCGGTCTTGCGCGGGAGAGATCGGGGATGCGGAAGTGGCGGTCATGGCTGTCTCCAAGGATCTGGGGCGGCGGGGCTCATGGGCGATGCCCATCCGTCGCGGTGAATCGGAATTGGAGCTGCTTTTTTCGCATTTGTGAACGAAGCGCAAGAGGCTGATCAGCCGTCGCTGCGCTGAAGCTGCCACCGACAGCGGGCCGCCGGCGCCGCACGCCGACCGGCGATCACCAATTGGCGGGTGGGAACCGGCCCCTGCTCCGCGACGAACAGGCTGTCTTCGATCGTGAGCGCGATATCGTCCACACCTTCCACCCCTTCGAGCGAGAACGACCAGGCACGGTCCGCACCGGCGCGCAGCATGACACGGTTACCGCCTTGGGTCGGGATCGGCTCCACATCAGGATGGAGATGGAAGCGAATGGCGAAGGTGACCTCTTCGCGTGACTGGCTCCGGCGTCCCGTCTCGGCGGCAAGCAGGGCGTCTTCGCCGATGAGTCCGCGTCCGTCGCGGGCAAGCAGCAGGCGACGTTCCACATCGAGACCGACGCGGCTGCGATAGCCGTCATGGCGTGCGCCGGCCAGATAGCCGGCGGCCGTCTCGCCCTGCCACAGCCAGCTTTGCAATGGGTGTGCCGCCAGTCCGTCCGCCGTCACGGGACAGGCGTTGCGGTCCCCGACCACGATGGTCGAATGCGCGGCCGTGGGGGCGCCGAGACGCTCACCGTCGATGGCGAGCGGGCCCATATTGACGATCAGCCGTCGGGCGCCGTCCGCCATCTCGAAGGCCAGCAGCCCGGCCGTCGCCTCAGGGAAGCCTGGCGGCGGCGGCGGACCGCCGTCGAAGAGCACGACGGTGCGGCGGGCCTTCAGACGCACGAAGCCGCCGCTTTCGCCCCGTTGCGGGACCACGAGGTCGACACGCGCTTCCGTCAGCAGAGCGTCCAACGCATCGGCGGGAATGGAACCGAGTCCCTGGACATGGGCCCACCCGCTTTCCAACCGGAAAGCCAGCAAAAAGCGAACGAGATGCTGGCGGGCTTCGGTCAGCCAGCGGGGACAGTCCTCACCGCGTTCGCGAAAACAGCGCTCGAGCATGAGCAGACGCTGCACCGTGGCGAAGGCTTCCTGGGGCCGACGGCTGACGGGCGCGCCCGTGGAATCCCGGCTGCGGAAGAGATGATGATTGAGGGCGTCGAGCCCGGCCTTGCGCCAGGCCTCCCCATAAGGCAGCAGCAGCCCGGCCATGGCCAGCGCAACCGCCACCATGGCGACATCCTCTCCAGGCAGCACCTCGGGGGAAAGCCGGTGAAGCTGGTGCTGAAGGTGACGCGCCTGCCGCGCCATCGAATCGATCACCGCCGAGCGGTAGACGAGATCGCTGGAAGAGAGCACGAGAGACGCATGGCAGAACCAATTGGCGAGCCGCTCGGCCGTGTGCAGGGGGTGCCAATCTCGTGCGCCGCCCCAGCGGCCGTAGCGTTTGAGCCAGGCGGCCGTCCAGCCGGTCGCATGGGCCTGGGCTTCCTCGGCGCGGGTCGCCTGTGCGATGTCGCCGAGCCAGGAGAAGCGCTGCAAGGCTTCGGCGGTCGCAGGCTCCAGCTCTCCGGGCGCCCATGGATCGCGACGGTCGGGAAGCGGCCGCCGGGCGGGATCCCAAGCCTGTCGGCCGGCCAACCAGTCGGCCCCGCGTCGAGGATCGCCCGGCAGCACGGGATCCGGACTGCCCATCAAGCGTAACGGGTGACGACCGTTGAGCTTGAGAAGATAGAGGCGTTCACCGGCAGGCAACCGCACCCACCAGGGCATGGTCCAGCCCCGTCGGCCGGTTTTGCGCATGGCCCGACGGATGCGCCGTTCGTCGCAGCTTGCGTCGAATAGCGCCTCGAGCTCGGACATCGCCGCTTCCTAGTCCACCGCGAGCTGGGGCTGCGCCGCTTGCCCGGCCGCCCGCAGGGCTGCGATCTTCTCCCGATAATGGGCGGGCCCCTCGCCGAACACGGCCGTGCCCGCCACCAGCATGTCGGCGCCGGCCGCAACCACGTGACCCGCCGTCTCGGGCGCAATACCGCCATCGACCTCCAGCGCGATCGGCCGGCCGGAAACCGCGATCATCCGCTTCACCTCCGCGATCTTCTCGGTCATACCGGCGATGAACTTCTGGCCGCCGAATCCGGGATTGACCGTCATCACCAGCACGAGATCGACGAGATCCAGCACATGGCGGATCGCAGAAACCGGCGTCGCGGGGTTGAGCGCCACCCCGGCCTTTGCCCCCAGCGCTTTGATGCGCTGGAGCGTGCGGTGGAGATGGGGGCCGGCTTCAGGATGCACGGTCAGGATGTCGGCCCCCGCCTCACGGAAGGCGGTAAGATAGGGATCGGCGGGTGCGATCATCAGATGGACATCGAAAGGTTTGTCCGTGAACGGGCGCAACGCCTTCACCACCGCTGGGCCGATGGTCAGATTCGGCACGAAATGACCGTCCATCACATCGATGTGGATGACATCGGCGCCCGCCGCGGCCACGGCCTGAACCTCCTCGCCGAGGCGCGCGAAATCGGCGGAGAGAATCGAAGGGGCGATCGTGATCGTGGCATCCGTCGTCATGACCATGCTCTTAGCAGCTCCATGGCGTTCGGCTCAATGTTCATGCGTGGGCTGCGTGGAGGCGGCGCCCGCGGCGGGCCGACGCAGAAGACGGGCAATGTAGAATCCGTCGATCCCGCCCTTGTCGGCCCAGATCGCCGGATGGGTGAGGACGTCGCCTTCCGCGGTCACCGCCTCGGTGAGCCCGAAAACCTCCTCGGCCGCGATCGGCAGACGTTGGAAATCCGGATGACGTGCCAGGAAGTCCGCAATTTGGTCCGCGCCTTCCTCCGACTCCAGCGAGCAGACGGCATAGACCAGCACGCCGCCGGGCGCGACCAGCCGCGCGGCGTTGTCCAGCAGTCTCCGCTGGCGCGCGGCCATCTCTTGGATGTCGGCAGATGTGCGTTTCCAGAGGATATCGGGGTGGCGTCTCGTCGTTCCGGTGGCCGAGCAGGGCGCATCGAGCAGAACACCGGGAAAGGGCGTGCGCACGGCAAACGCAGCGGCATCCGCTGTCACCGTCATCGCATCGAGTCGCAGCCGGGCGAGATTGTTCCGCAACCGCGCAAGTCGCGGCGGCGCCACGTCCACCGCCACCACCGGCCAGCCGGCGGCGGCCAGCTGGGCCGTCTTGCCGCCGGGCGCGGCACACAGGTCGAGGATGGGCGTATGCGCATCGCCAGGGGTGAGGCCGCGCGCGCGCAGGGCGGCGTCCAGCAGCTGGGCCGGCAACGTCGCCGCCCAGTCCTGGACCCAGAACAGACCGTCACCATAGCCGGGCAGCGCGCGCACCTCACCCGCCCGGGCGAGGCGCAGGACACCGCCCGGCAGCGGTGTGGCGTCGCAATCGGCACGCAATCTGGTTGCGGCCGAGGCGTCGCGAGGCAGGATATCGACGGGCGCAGGATGCGAAAGGATCCGGGCGATGGCGCGGGTGCGCTCCGGGCCGAAGCGCCGCTGCCAGCGCTGAGCCAGCCATTCCGGCAGCAGGTGGAGGGGATCGTATGCGGCTCGCAGTGTCTGCAGACGGTTCTGTTCGCGCACCGCCCGCCGCAGGACGGCGTTGACGAGCGGTACGAGAGCCGCTTGTCGCTTTCCGGTCGCTCTCGCGAGGGCGACCATGGTGCTGACCGCCGCATGCGCCGGCAGATCGAGAGCGAAAATCTGGGCGAGGCCGAGGTGGAGAATGTGGCGGATCCGCCGATGGCGGGCGGCGAGCGGCCGGTCCATCAGCCGTCCGAGGACCACGTCCCACAATCGGCGCTCGCGCAGGGCGGCTAGAACCATGGCCCGCATCAAAGCGCGATCGGCTGATGCGAGCAGGTAGTGGTGGGCCGCCCGTTCGAACAGCTCGGCCAGCACCGCAGCCGGCGCATGCGCCTGTTCCAGCACCCACAACGCCGCCCGGCGGGGAGCCAGTCCCGGCGCCGGCCGGCGTGACGCTGCGGCCTCCTCCGTT
>CAZJPA010000152.1:0-7223 GCA_964547755.1 uncultured Sphingomonadales bacterium | reverse complement strand
AAAACGTTCAACATTGGCCTCATCGAGCGGAGCATCCACCTCATCGAGCACGCAGATGGGGGCAGGATTGGTGAGAAAGACGGCGAACACCAGCGCAAGAGCAGTCAGCGTCTGTTCGCCGCCGGAAAGCAGAGCCAGGGATTGCAGCTTCTTGCCCGGCGGACGCGCCATGATCTCAAGGCCGGCTTCCAATGGATCGTCGGATTCCACAAGTTCGAGGCGGGCATGGCCGCCTTCGAACAGCCGGGCGAAGAGGTCGGAGAAATGGCGGTTGACCGTCTCGAAGGCTTCCAGAAGACGCACCCGTCCTTCGCGGTTGAGATTACCGATTCCCTGACGCAGCCGTTGGATGGCGGCTTCCAGATCGGCTTTCTCATGCACCAGATGTTCGTGCTGTTCGGCCAGCTCTTTCATTTCGATTTCGGCACGCAGATTGACCGCACCGAGCCGCTCGCGTGCCGCGCGGGCATCGGTGAGCGCGGACTCGAGTTCCGCCACGTCATCCGGCAGCTCTTCCTCGCGCCCGGCCATGCGCTCCTTGAAAGCGGCGGCGCTCAGCGAGAAGCGTTCTTCAATCTCGTGAACCACCTCGGCCAGCCTTTGCGCGGCATGTTCGGCATCGGCCTCTGCTCGTGCCCGCTCTTCCCGTGCGGCGGCCATGGCCTCCTGTGCCGCTTTCAGGACGCCTTGTGCCTCGCGCCGCGTGTTTTCAGCGGCCTGGACCTTGTTGTCCGCTTCTTGCGCATGGCGTTCGGCCTGATCGAGAAGTGAATCCAGCTCTTCCAGCCTTTTGGCGATCTCTTGTGGTCGTCGGCTGATGGCGGCTTCCTGTTCCGCCAGCTCGGCCGCCCGTTTTTCCAGGTCATGGAGGCGACGAGTCGCGCTGTCGCGTCGCTTGTCCCAGGCAGTTTCTTCGCGTGCGAGTGTTTCCCGTCGGTTTGCCAGATCGTCGGCCTCGCGTAGCAGCATGCGCAGACGTCCGTCCGCGGCATCGAAACGATCACGAGCCTTGGCCACGGCTTCTTCCGCTTGGCGGAGCGTAGCCTCGCCGGATGCGGTATCGGCAAGAGCGGCATGCTCGCGTTCGAGTGCGGCCAGCCGCTCGGTCAGCTGTTCCCGCTCCTCTGCCAGCGCGGCCAAACGACTGCGCTCGGCGGCCAGACGGGCTTCGGTCGCGGCCACTTCCCGTTCGGCCTTGGCAAGAGCCGTGGCCGATGCCTCCCGCCGGCCTTCCAGCTCGCGGCGCCGATTCTGCAATGTCGCCAACGCCTGACGGGCTTTGTCCTCGTGCTCTTGGCTGGCTGCAAGAAGAGCCGCCTGCTCCGTTTCCTTTTCCCGGGCTGCCGCCACCGCCTCCGCCAGTTTCCGGTGACGGTTGCGGGCGGCGAGCAGGCGCGCTTCTTCCGCACTCTCGCTGGGGCGGCCGCAGACGCCGTCAGCCCGGAGCACGATGCCCGAGCGGGTGACGACGATCTGGCCCGGCATCAACCGCTCGTGCAGGGCACGCAGCTCATCCGGATCCTCCTCGCCTTCCCAAAGCGCAACGGTCTGCAACCGTCGCCGCACGGCAGCGGGTGCCTCGGGCAGGAGTGTCGCAAGCGGGGTCAGGCCCGCGGGCCAGGATGGCAGCACCGCGGTCGCGAAGGGTGAGAGTGTGCGCAAGACAAGACTGTCCCCAAACCCGCCTTTTTCCCCTTCTTCTTCCATGGCAAGAGGCAAGCGGACGAGGTCGGAGAGCGCACTGGCCACGGCCGCCTCCAGGCCGTCGGGTACGGGAAAGGCGAGCAGCTCGCCACCTCCCTTCCGTCCGCGCGTCAAGGACGCGGCCAGCGCATCTCGCTCCGACTCGAGGGCCACCCGCTGTGCCCGACAGGTCGCGAGCTTTTCCTCCTCTGTTTCCCGGGCGGCGGTGGCATCGGTAAGATCGGCTGTCGCGGTGGCAATCTCCTCTTCAAGAGCTGCGAGTGCGGCGACGATTTCCTCGAGGCCGCTCCGGCTGGTCGCAATCTCCTGGCGATGGGTGGCGAGCACCGATTCCTGCGCTTCAAGATCGCATTCCCTCAGGTCCTCTTCGATGGCGTCGAGCCGCCTGCGGATCGCGAGCATGTCGCTTTCCAGCCCCGCCCGGCGTCCACGGGCTTCAGCGAGCCGACGTGCGGCCTCATCGCGCGCGGCCTGGGCGTCTTCAAGCTGCGCCCGAGCCGTATTGCGTGCGGACTCGGCAGCCGCGCGTTCCCGGGCGAGCACCGGCTCCCGCTCCGTCAGCTTGGCCCGGTCGGCGGCGATGCGGGCAAGGCTTTCGCGGGCGTCTTCGAGCCGGGCGCGCTCATGGGCGACATCCTCGGCCAATCTCTGTCGCTGGCGCGCGAGTTCCTCGGTCTGACGGGCGAGGCGGGCGCGCTCCTCTTCAAGCGAGCGTCGTTCGAGCAGCAGGCGGTTGGCGGCCGCCCGCGCCGCCTCGGCCTGTTGGCGCAAGGGGGCGATGGCTTCTTCGGCTGTGAGGCTTGCCTGCTCGGCCTGTGCCAGCTCGCGGGCGGCGCCGGCCAAGTTTTCGTCACTGCTCTTCAGGCGCTCCTCGGCCCGCCGTCCGGCCATCTGGGCATCCCGCAGCCGGCACCACAGCAACAGAGCCTCGAGCGTGCGGATGCGGGCGGACAGCTTGCGATAACGCTCGGCCCGGCGGGCTTCTCGCTTCAACTGGGCGATGCGGGCTGCCAAATCAGCGATGACCTCCTCCACGCGCTCGAGATTGCGTTCGGCACCGGCCAACTTCTGTTCTGCTTCCCGCCGGCGGCCATAGAGTCCGGCGATCCCGGCCGCCTCTTCCAGGACGATGCGGCGGTCGGCCGGCTTGGCCTGGATCAGCTCGGCGATCCGTCCTTGACCGATGAGCGAAGGTGAGCGCGCGCCGGTGGCGACATCCGCAAAGAACAACTGGACATCTTTCGCCCGCACCTCGCGACCGTTGATGCGGTAGAGCGAACCGATCCCGCGCTCGATGCGGCGCAGGATCTCGATGTCGTCGGAATCATTGAACTCAGGTGGGGCGTCGCGCTCGCGATTGTCGATCAGCAGACCGACTTCGGCGATATTGCGCGCAGGCCGTCGGTCGGTGCCGGCGAAGATCACGTCGTCCATGGCCTTGGAACGCAGGGTCGAGGGGGCGTGTTCGCCCATCACCCAGCGCAAGGCCTCCACCAGATTGGATTTGCCGCAGCCATTGGGGCCGACGATGCCCGTCAATCCCTCCTCGATCCGCAGTTCGGTCGGATCGGCGAAGGATTTGAAACCCGCGATCTTCAGCCGCGTGAACCGCACGCCCGTTCCTGTTCCGTTTGCTTTGCCTCTAGTCGCCGGTCCGTTCGTGTCACCCGGCCTCAGCGGCGGTCAGGGCAGCGCCTTATCGATTTCCTTGCTCAGATCCTCGAAACTGCCGATTGGGGGCAGGGTGTGG
Source organism: uncultured Sphingomonadales bacterium (assembly GCA_964547755.1). Taxonomy (GTDB): domain Bacteria; phylum Pseudomonadota; class Alphaproteobacteria; order Sphingomonadales; family Rhodothalassiaceae; genus J084. The sequence continues at coordinate 3,769 of CAZJPA010000152.1, read as the reverse complement.
CCGTTGAGGATCACGGTCGGCGTGCCGTGAACGTCGTATTGCTCCTGAGCCGCCTTGGTGGCGTCCATCAGTTTCTGCTGTAACGTCTTGTCGCCGATGCAGCGGTCGAAATCCGCGCGGCTGACACCGGCACGGCGAAACACGGCTGCGATGTCAGACAGGATCGTTTCCCGATCGCCGCTTCTGAGATTGCGCATCCATTCCGCCTGACGGGCGAACAGCATCTCGATCAACGGCCATTGCACGTCCTGCGGCTGACAGCGCACTGCGGTGGAGACCGCCAGATCGACAGGGTTCAAGATGAAGTTGCGGAAGACGTAGCGCACCTTTCCGGTGTCGATATAGCTCTCTTTGAGCTTGGGGTAGATCACTTCCGAGAAATGGGCGCAGTGCGGGCAGGTGAGCGAAGCATATTCGATCATGGTGATCGGCGCATCCGCAGAACCGATCACGATATCGGGAATGCCGGCGGTGACATCTTCATCGTCGACGGCGCTCCTGTTCTCGGCGCTTGCGGGGGGATTATCCCCGATCGCATGATCGGCTGTTTTGTCCTCCCCCTGACGCTGACAGGCCGCCAGTGTGCCGGCCACCAGCAGGGCGATGATCAGCCATGCAGTCTTGCGTGTTGCACCTATTGGGCCGGCCCTTCCTTTCGGATCCATCGTTATTCTCCTTCCATCTCATACGCGCCGAGACAGTTTCCGGCGGATTGCCGTATCTGGTGGCTGCTTTCCCTCATACATGCTAGATGTAGCGGCTCAGTTGACCAAAAACATTACGGCAAGTCGGTCCATCTTGGCCAGTCCCATTTTGTCCGCCTGTTCGAAGGCGCTCGCGCAACGCAAGGAGCGCGTCGAGCCGGAAGATGGCTATCGAGGCGGCTCGTCCAGCACGAACGCACCCCAGCGGGCAAGAAGGGCGTTGAGTTGCGGATCCATGATACGCCGCGCCAGCCGTTTTGCCCGTTGCTGCGCCTGAGCAGAGGGCTCGGGATCAACGCGGACGATCGGCGGGGGTGCTGCCCGTATCGGTCCCTGACGAATGACCAATCGCGCGACCGCGCGATGACCGAAATAGCGATTAACGGCGGCCAGCAGGCGCTCCTGTTCGTGTTGAACGGCCGGGGCGAAACCTGGCGCCACCTTGATCTCCAGGACGCCCGCCTGGTGGCGCGCACCGCCGCGTCGGATCGCCAGCGGGACGGTCACCTGCGCCAGTTGCGCGCCCACGATCAGGGGCCAACGGGCGATGATCTCATGATGGAGAAAGCCGCGGCGCCGATAGATGGCCACCACCTCCTTGGGCAACAGTCGGCCGATGCGCATGGGGCGCGCCAAGCGTGTGGCCGCCTTGGCGCGCTTGCGCATTCGCTTCGGCTTGTCGGGCATCTTGGCTGCCGTCATCCCACGAATCGCTCTGGAACCGCCGTTGTGACCATGCTAGCCGACCGATGATGAGCAGGAAAGAGAGAGTGGCCGATTGTTCGAACATGCTGTTTCGCGCGCTGTTGCGTTCGGATGCCTTGGCGGCTGGGCTTGCGGGATGGGTGCAGACGCGCTCGCCCCTGCCGTGGCGCGATCGGCCGGCGGGCGAGCGGGATCCTTATGCGACCTGGATCGCGGAGGTGATGCTTCAGCAGACGACGGTGGCCGTTGTCCGGCAACGGCTGCCTGCTTTTCTCGATCGCTTCCCCGATCCCGAAGCGCTTGCAGGGGCGGGCGAGGCGACGATCGTGGATGCCTGGGCGGGACTTGGCTACTACTCCCGCGCTCGCCATCTTCATCGTGCAGCTGAGCGGATCTTGCGGGACCATGATGGTCGGTTGCCGGAGGATGTCGAAGCACTGGCCGCGTTGCCGGGGATCGGACCATACACCGCTGCGGCGATTGCCGCACTGGCGTTCGGCCGCCCCGTGCTCGGCCTTGATACCAATGTCGCGCGCGTGCTGTTGCGGCTGGCCGGCAGGGAAGAAAGTGTCACCGGTCTGCGCCGTCGGACCGGCGGTATGCTGAACCTGGGGAATGAAGTGGGGAAGCGGGCCGGCGCGTTGCTCGAAGGCCTGATGGATCTTGGACGACTGATCTGCCGTCTGCGCGCGCCGCGCTGCGCGATCTGCCCGGCGCAGACGGTGTGCGCGGCGTATCGGGCCGGGCTGGTGGACCGCATTCCCGCGCCGGAAGTCCGCCCCGCTCGTAAGCGTATGCGCGTGGCGGCCTATGTTTTGGTGGACGGGGACGGCCGTGTCTACGGCGTACGCCGTGATGCAGGGCTGCTCGCCGGCACCTGGTGCGTGCCCCTCTCTCCACCACTGGCCGATGACGAGGATGGCAATCGGGATCCGCAGGCTCTTACACGCCACGCTCCGCTCAAGGCCTGTTGGCAGGTGGTGTCTCCGCCCGTGCGCCACCTATTCACCCATGTGGACATGACGGCCGTGCCCCTCAAGGCGCTGCTGCCTGCCACAGCCAACGCCAAGCCGGCGATGCCGGGAATGTGGCTCGATCCCGGAGAGATTCATCGATGCGGGTCGGCCTTTGTGCGCAAGATCCTGCATGCGGCCGGGGTCGGTGCGGCTTAGGAGCGCGCCTCCTTTCCATCCATTCGCGGGGGGTCATCCTCCGCCGAGCAGAGGGTCGGACCGCATCTCTCCACGCGGTCTGTGGCGGTTGCCGGCCGTGCGCAATGGCAGCGGCAGGCCGCAAAGATCCGCCACCGACCGGGCTCCCAAACCATCCGCCCCGATCGGTTCGATCAGCCGATAGAGGATGCGGTCGCCATCGAGCAGGAAGAAGGCCACCCGGTCGCCCGGTTCCAGATGGGCGCAGACACGCCAGCCATAAAGCCATCGACCGGTTTTCGGATCGCGGATCGAGTGGGGCCGCGGTGGCAGCAGGATGTCCACGCGCAAGGCATCGCCGGCTTCGGCGATCACTTGCTTTGCCGCGCGCGGTTCCGCCCCATAGCCTGCCGCCGCGGAATCCCGCACGACCATTGCTTCCACAAGCACAAGCCCTCCCGTCAGCACGCCCACGAGGGCGTGTCGCCAGCTTCTTGTCAGTGCATGCATCGTCTCGTGCCCCCGTTGTTGTTGCCTATGTCCCTTGCGAAGGATCGGCACCATGGCAGGTGCTCTTTCAATCATACATATGGCGCGACCATTCGTCGCGCATGGCTGTGGCCAAAATAGGGCAGAGAGCCACAAATAACAAATCCACTTTGTGTCAAATTGATTCGGTCTACATGGCGAAAGCGCGGAAGTATGACTCTATATATATGCGATAATTATGTAATATATCGCATGACACTGACACTTATAGAAAAATACTCAGTCCATATGTAAATTAATGTTCTTGTAATATCCATGTAATATTTGCCTTCTGTTCCAGAGCATGTCGTGGCACTCTCGCGCATCCTTTGTCCATTTCCGAACATGTTCCGAAGGTGGTAGGTGATGGTCCGGTGATCAGGCATCAGTGATCAGTGATCGGTTATCAGTGATCAGCGATCAGCGATCTTGAGGGGTGAGGGCACCGGTAGGAGGGCACCTCTTTTTGCGCCATTCGTCTGTTTATCCGGTGGATCCATAATCAGCGACACGCCCACCGGTGTCATTCGCCGTCTCTTTTTACGTCATTCGCCGCCGAAGAGCGGCGAATCCAGCCGGCGGCAGAGGCGGTTTTCCGCGCCGAAGTTGTTTTCTCTTCCTGCTGGATCCGCCGATCAAGTCGGCGGATGACGAGAACGGAAACGAGTCGCCGATCCAGCC
>CAZJPA010000151.1:0-7229 GCA_964547755.1 uncultured Sphingomonadales bacterium | reverse complement strand
CGGGGGCGTTGGGGGTGAGGGGCGGGCGGCGAACTTGCTCCTGGGTGGGGGACGGGGGTTCGACATGGCCCAGGGGCGCCTAGGTCCGGGGCGCCTCCATCACTGCATGCGCCTTATTGGCCTGGCTGAGCGGATGCTTGAGAAGATGATCAAGCGGCTCACCGAACGCACCGCCTTCGGCAAGCCCATCATCCAGCATTCCGTCTGGGAGGAGCGGATCGCCGAATCGCGCATCCTCATCGATCAGGCACGGCTGCTGACGCTCAAGGCCGCCTGGATGATGGACACCGTCGGCAACAAGGCCGCGCGCAAGGAGATCGCGATGATCAAGGTCGCCGCGCCCAACATGGCCTGCCGCGTGATCGACTGGGCGATCCAGGCGCACGGCGGCGGCGGCGTGGCGGACGACTTCGGCACAGCCTATGCCTATGCGGGCGCGCGCACGCTCAGGATCGCGGACGGTCCCGACGAGGTGCACCGGGCCCAGATCGCCCGGTTGGAGGCGCGCGAAGCCGCCGGGCGCAACCGGCGTCAGGCGTGAAGAAACAGCGTCTTGCCGCGATCGGGACGGGCGCGCTCCGCTGCGCCGGTGGGGCTAGCCGTCGAGGCGTTCCTTGAGCAGGCGGTTGACGACCGCCGGATTCGCCTGGCCGCGGGTGGCCTTCATCACCTGGCCGACGAAGAAGCCGATCACCTTCGTCTTGCCGCCGCGATACTGGTCCACCTGCGCCGGATTGTCGGCAAGCACCTGCTCGATGATGGGCACGAGCGCCGATTCGTCGGACACCTGCTTCAAGCCCTTCTCTTCGACGATCGCGCCGGCGGTCTTGCCGGTTGCAAACATCTCCTCGAAGACCTCCTTGGCCACGCGGCCCGAAATGGTGCCCTTGTCCACGAGGGCCAAGAGTTCGGCGCCCTGTTCCGGCGCGACCGGGCTTTGCGTGATCGGGATTCCCGCCTTGTTGAGATGGCCGAAGAGATCGGCCAGCACCCAGTTGGCGGCACGGTTGGCGATCTCGGCGGCCGGCTTGCGCGTGGCTGCGGCCAGATGCGCCACCACCGCCTCGAAATACTCGGCCGTCTCGCGCTCCATCACCAAGGTTGCGGCATTATAGGCCGTCAGCCCCCACTCCTCTTGATAGCGGTGCTGCTTGGCGTCCGGCATCTCGGGCAGGCTGGCCCGGGCCTCTTCGATGAAGGCGTCATCGAGTTCGAGCGGCAGCAGGTCCGGGTCCGGGAAATAGCGATAGTCGTGGGCCTCTTCCTTCGAGCGCATGGAGCGCGTTTCCATGCGGCCGGGATCGAACAGGCGCGTTTCCTGCTCGATGCTGCCGCCCGATTCCAGAATTTCGACCTGGCGGCGCGCCTCGTATTCGATGGCCGCCATCACGAAGCGCACGGAATTGACGTTCTTGATCTCACAACGCGTGCCGAAGGGGGCACCCGGACGGCGCACCGAGACATTGATGTCGGCGCGCATCGATCCCTGCTCCATGTTGCCGTCGCAGGATCCGATGTAGCGCAGCAGCGTCCTGAGCTTGCGCAGATAGGCTCCTGCTTCTTCCGGCGAGCGGATGTCCGGCTTGGAGACGATCTCCATCAACGCGACGCCGGCGCGGTTGAGATCGACCAGGGTATAGCGGGGATGCTGGTCGTGCATGGACTTGCCGGCGTCCTGTTCGAGATGCAGCCGCTCGATACCGATGGTTTTCGTGGTGCCGTCGGCAAGCGTGATCTCCACCGCCCCCTCGCCGACGATCGGATGCTTGTACTGGCTGATCTGATAGCCCGCGGGCAGGTCGGGGTAGAAATAGTTCTTACGGTCGAAGCGCGACCAGGTGTTGATCTTGGCATTGAGCGCGAGCCCGGTGCGCACCGCCTGACGGATGCATTCGCGGTTGATGACGGGCAACATGCCGGGCATCGCCGCATCCACTAGGGAGACTTGGGTATTGGGCTCGGCGCCGAAATCGGTGGCCGCTCCCGAGAACAACTTGGCCCGGGAGATCACCTGGGCATGCACCTCCATACCGACCACGATTTCCCACGGCCCCGTCGCTCCTTCGATCGTGTAGCTCGCCATGGCGTGTCACCCTTCCTTCTTCCACCAGGGCTCGGGACGGGCGGCAAAGCCGGCCGCATCCTCGATCACGCGGGCGGCCGCGACGAGGGTTTCCTCGTCGAAAGCGCGGGCGATGAGCTGGAGGCCGAGCGGCAGGCCGTCCTCATCGGTCGCCGCCGGCACCGAGATCGCCGGCAGGCCCGCAAGGGACGCGGGAACGGTGAAAACGTCGTTGTAATACATGGCAATAGGATCGGGCCGCCCGCCCAGCGGAAAGGCCGCCGAGGGCGTGGTGGGGGTGAGCAGCAGATCGACGTCCCGGAAGACCGCGTCGAAATCCGCCTTGATCAATGCCCGCGTCTGCTGCGCCTTGAGATAATAGGCGTCGTAATAGCCGGCGGAGAGCACATAGGTGCCGATCATGATCCGCCGCTTGACCTCTGCGCCGAAGCCGGCGCCACGGGTGGCCTCATACATCTCGGTGAGCGAGGCATCCTCGCGCGGCATCACCCGCAGACCGTAACGCACGCCGTCATAGCGCGCGAGATTGGAGGAGGCCTCGGCCGGCGCGATGATGTAGTAGGTCGGCAACGCCACACGCGTGTGCGGCAGGCTCACCTCCCGGATGACGGCGCCGGCCTCCTTGAGCCAGGTGATGCCGGCCTCCCACATCGCGGTGATCGCCGCCGGCATATCGTCTGCGCGGTATTCCTTCGGCACCCCGACGGTCAGCCCCTTGACGCCGCGCTCCAGCGCCGTCAGCAGATCCGGGACCGGCACCTTCGCGCTCGTCGAATCCTTCTCGTCGAAGCCCGCCATCACCTGCAACACGAGCGCGGCATCGGCCACCGAGCGTGCGATCGGGCCCGCCTGGTCGAGAGAAGAGGCGAACGCCACCATGCCCCAGCGCGAACAGCGCCCGTAGGTCGGTTTAATGCCCACCGTGCCGGTGAACGCCGCCGGCTGGCGGATCGAGCCGCCGGTATCACTCGCCGTCGCCGCCGGTGCGAGATGCGCCGCGACCGCCGCCGCCGAGCCGCCCGAGGACCCACCGGGCACCAGCGGCTCTCCTTTGCCGTTGCGCCAGGGGCCGCGCACAGGACCGAAGGCGCTGTTCTCGTTGGACGAGCCCATGGCGAACTCGTCCATATTGGTCTTGCCCAGCATCACCGCACCAGCCGCCCAGAGATTGGCGGTGACCGTGCTCTCATAAGGCGGCACGAAATTCTCCAGGATGCGCGACCCCGCCGTGGTGACGACACCTTGGGTGCAGAACAGGTCTTTGACCGCGATCGGAACACCCGCAAGCAGCCTGTCGTCACCATTGGCCAGCGCCGCATCGGCCGCATCCGCCATCGCCAAGGCGCGTTCGGCATCGACGGTGAGATAGGCGTTGAGCGCACGGGCCCCTTCGATTGCGGTGAGCAGCGCCTCGGTCCATTCGCGCGCGCGGATCGCCCGTTTGCGCAGAAGATCGCGACCCTCGACGATTCCGAGTGTTGTCAGATCCGTCATCGCCGCGTCCTACTCGATCACCTTGGGCACCGCAAAGAAGCCTTCGATCGCAAGCGGCGCGTTGGCAAGAATCGCCTCGCGGCAATCGCCGTCGGTCACTTCATCCTCGCGCCAGCGCAGCCGCGTGCCGACGACGCTGGAAAGCGGCGCGACGCCCTCGGTGTCCACGGCTTGCAGAGCCGCCACCCAGTCGAGAATCCGCGCAAGCTCGCCTTCCAGCCGCGCCGCCTCGTCCTCATCCAGGCGGATGCGGGCGAGATGCGCGATTCTGTTTACGGTATCCCGATCTATGGACATGATGCCCGTCGTTCCTCATGATCTGTGCGCTGCGATGGTCCGCACCATCCAATCCATGCGCGGCGACGGTTACACGTTCGGCTTTCGCCGATCAAGCGGGCGCGTGCCGGAACGGTCGGACGACGGAAAGGACGCAACAGCGATGGCGCGCAAGTTCCTCTATGTCGTGGCAGGGTTGCTGTTCGCCCTGATCGCGGCTTTTGCGGTGGTCAAGATCTACTGGGACGAGATCCAGTGGATGGCGCTCCAGCGCACGAAGCTGACCGTGCCCTATGACGCGCTTCCCATGCCACCGGCGCCGGACTATGCCGAGGCCGCATCCTGGGCGGCGCTGCCGGAACGGGCCGATCCGAGCGACGCCCTGCCCACGGGCGTGGCGGCGCAGGATCATGGCGTGCCCGTCTTCTTCATCCATCCCACGACCTATTTCGGCACCGCATACTGGAACGCACCGCTCGACGATCCTCAGGCCGCCTTCATCCGCGGGAATGTGCTGAAAGCGCTCGCCAGCGCTTTCAACGGCGCCGGACCGGTCTATGCCCCCAAGTATCGTCAGGCGGCCTTCGGCGCTTTTCTTGCGGCCAATGCGGACAGTTTCCGGGCGCTCGATCTCGCCTACCGGGACGTGGCGGCCGCCTTCGCCGTTTTCTTGACGCGCATCGGTCCGCACACACCCTTCATCCTCGCAGGGCATTCGCAAGGCGCGCTGCTGGGCTTGCGGCTGGTGGCGGAGCGGCTCGGCGATCCTGGTCTCCGGCAGCGGCTGGTGGCCGCCTGGCTCGTCGGTTGGCCGATCGGCCTGCGCGAGGATCTGGGCGCGATCGAGATCCCGCCCTGTGCGCAGGAGACGGATACAGGATGCGTGCTCTCCTGGCAGAGCTTCGGGGTCGGCGGCAATCCCGAAATGGTGATGGCGGCGATGCGCAAGGCGCCGGGACTGTCGGGACGATCGCGGGCGGACGACCGGATGTTGTGCGTCAATCCAGTGACCGGGCGGATGGATACGGCCGTGGCCCCGCGCACAGCGCACCGAGGCGCCGTTGTGATCCCACCGCGGCCCGAGGCGCCGCTGGGGGCGCCGGTCCCGCATCTGGTCGCCGCGCGCTGCGGCGATGAAGGCGTGCTGTGGCTGGATCCGCCGCCTGATGGGGATTTCGCGCAGTTCCGGATGCCCGGACTCAACTACCATGTCTGGGACATTCCGCTGTTCTGGATGGATGTGCGGGCCGATGTGGCGCGCCGGATCGCGGCCTGGCGGACGGCCCGGCGGCGTCCCTCGGACTCGGCGGCTGGCGGGGGTGGTTGAGAAATGATTCTGCCGGTTGCGCGCTTTCGGCAGGCGGTGTCGCCGCCCGCCCGCCTCTTGGGGCTGGATGTCGGCCGCAAGCGCATTGGATTGGCGATCTCGGATCCCGATTGGCGGGTGGCGACGGCGCTGGAAACGCTTCACCGCCGTCGGTTGAAGGCCGATCTGGCGGCGATTGGGGCGCGGGTGGCGGAATGGGACGTGCGCGGATTTGTGTGTGGTCTGCCGGTGGGTGACGACGGGCGGTTGACCCGCCGGGCGCAGGCGGTGCGGCAGTTTGCGCGGGATCTTGTGGCCGCTGTGCCGCGGCCGCTTGTGTTCGTGGACGAGACGCTCTCATCGGCGGAAGTGGAGGACGAGCTGATCCGTGCCGCCGATCTCTCCCGCGCCCGCCGCGCCGCGCTCGTCGACAAACTCGCCGCCCAGCGCATCCTGGAGGCGGGGCTGGCGCAGCTCACGCGCTAGCACATGGGGACGGCATGGGATTGCCGAAGGGATCCTTGTTCGTCATCCGCCGGTTCCGGGTCATAAGCCCGGGGCAGGCTTGATCGGCGGATCCAGCAGGAAGTGGGGGCGGCATCCAGCCTTGGGAATGACGTGTCTGTCAGATGGATTCGCCGGATAAACCGGCGAATGACGCAGAAGGGAGAGGATGTGACTCATAACGCCTCGTCTTCAAGCAACAGGGATGTCTCGGCTGCCGGCTGGATTCGCCGAATAAACCGGTGAATGACGGTTCAGTGATCGGTCGTCAGTCATCAGAATCGAAAGCGGGGAATGACGCAGGGAAGGGGGGCGTTTGGATTGGCCGATTGAATCAGCGAACGGCCAGAGAACGGCCCGAAAAGGGAGCACGGGCCGGTGCTCTCACCCCTTCCAACTGCGTTGGCGACGCGAAAGGGAAACACCGCGCAAAGGGGATAGCCGTCCACCACCTTCCCCTTTTTGACGACCAATGGCCATCATGCCGCGCATGACGCGGGGGAGAAAGCAACCATGGCATTGGCTTTTCGGCCGGCTGTTGGCGTCTCCGAGGGGGCGCCGGCTCTCAGGCCGACAGGCGGGCGATCTTTGCAGCCAACCGTGAGATCTGGCGTGAGGCGGTGTTCTTGTGCAGCACGCCTTTGGCGACACCCCGCCGGATTTCGGGTTCGGCGATCCGGAAGGCCGCTGCCGCGGCATCCGCATCACCGGCGGCGATGGCCTGCTCGACCTTCTTGACGAAGGTGCGGATGCGGCTCTTGCGGGCATGATTGATGAGTCGCCGCCGCTCGTTCCGACGAATGCGCTTTTTTGCTTGTGGCGTATTGGCCATCTTGTCGCGATCCCGATCTCGATTGTCTCACCTGGTTGCGTATTGCGCCCTGCGGGCTCCAGCCGTAACCGGCTGCGAGCGACCTGCTGTGCGGACGTGCCGCGCGCCTCTTAAGCGAGGGGTCCGCGCCCTGTCAAGCGTCCGATGAGCGGCCGCCGATCGCGAGTCCCGCCTCACCGGTTCTTGAACTGCGGGCGGCGCTTTTCGATGAAGGCATGCATGCCTTCCTTCTGATCCTCGAAGGCGAACAGCGAGTGGAACAGGCGCCGCTCGAACCGCAGTCCCTCGGTCAATGTCGTCTCGAAGGCGCGATTGACGGCCTCCTTGGCCATCATCACCGCCGGGCGCGAGAAGGAAGCGATCTTCTCGGCCATGCGCACCGCCTCATCGAGCAGGTCGTCCACCGGCACGACACGGCTGACCAGCCCGAACTGGAGCGCCTCTTCGGCCGTCAGCTGGCGACCGGTGAGCACCATCTCCATCGCCAGCGATTTGCCGACGGCACGCGTCAGCCGTTGGGTGCCGCCGGCGGCCGGAATGACACCGATGGTGATTTCGGGCTGGCCGAACCGGGCGTTATCGGCGGCGATGATGATGTCGCACATCATCGCGACCTCGCAGCCACCACCCAGCGCATAGCCCGCCACGGCTGCGATCGTCGGCTTGCGCACGCGGGTCAGCTCTTCCCAGTTGCGGGTGATGTAGTCCTCCATGAAGACATCGAGGAAGGACTT
>CAZJPA010000150.1:0-7253 GCA_964547755.1 uncultured Sphingomonadales bacterium | reverse complement strand
TCTATACGAAGATGCTCGCCGAGGACGGCCGGCAACGGCCGCAGGCGGTCTTGTTCGTCGGTCTCACCCTGCGCGGCCGCAGCCTGGCCTATTACCGGTTCACCGTGGACGGCCGGACGGACTATTTCGACTCGCAAGGCCGCAGCATTCGCCGCACCCTCATGAAGACGCCGCTCGACGGCGCGCGGCTGACTTCGCGCTTCGGGCGTCGGCGCCATCCCATCTTGGGCTATGTCACGACACACAAGGGGGTGGACTTCGGCGCACCGGCCGGCACGCCCGTGTATGCGGCCGGCGACGGCGTCATCGCCCGCGCCGGCCGCCATGGCGGCTATGGCAACTACATCCGAATCCGCCACAATGGAACATACGCCACCGCCTACGGCCATCTGAAGGGCTTCGCGCGCGGCATCCGGCCGGGCGTGCGCGTGCGGCAGGGACAGGTGATCGGCTATGTCGGCGCCACGGGCCGCGCCACGGGACCGCATCTGCATTACGAGGTGCTGGTGAACGACCGACAGGTGAACCCGCTCACCTTGAAGCTGCCCTCCGGGCGTGTGCTCAAGGGAGCGAAGCGGGCGGCCTTCGAGAGCCGCCGCGCTGAGATCGACCGCATGCGAGTCATCCTGCGCCATGCGGAATCCCTGCGGTTGGCCGCGGGCGGCGAAGGGGTGGAGGCGGCGGCAACAACGGAGGCCGCCGCTGCGGGCTTGGCGGTGCCGGAGCGGTGAGATGGGGTCGTCTGCCCCATTCGGTAGGCGGCAGACGCCGGAGAGGGGGTCCGGCAGCGCTTTACCATGATTGCGCTCTTGACGCCTCCGGGCGACGGCGGGCATCTGCTGAAGACAGGGCATTCCGGCGCGGCCGAGCAGCGGATGCGGCCGGTTGCGCTTTGATGGTGCGAAAGAGGAGGGAGCCGATGACCAGCAAGCACCGGCGGATTGCGATCGCAGGGCGGGCCGTCCCGGCCCTCGTGGGGGTGTTGGCCGTGACGGTCTGGTTGCCGGCTCTATCGGCGCGTGCACAGGTGATGGACCGGGATCTGGCCGCCTGTGCCCGGATCGCCGAGCCGGCCCGCCGTCTTGCCTGCTATGATGCGGTGATGCGCGCGCGCGCAAAGGCGGGAGAACGGTCGCCGGCCGCCGCAGACCAGGAAGGAATGCCGACATCGCCGACGACGCTTTCTCCCTCCGCTTCTTCCGCTTCCCGGCCCCTGCTGGGGACGAGGGTCGCGGGGTCCGGTGACGATTTTGGCCTCCCGCCGCCCCCGCCGCCACGCGAGGAGGCCCGCGAATACATCCTCAAGGCGATGCGCCGCTCGCCCACGGGAGCAGCCATTTTGACCATGGATGACGGGGCGGTCTGGCGCCAGATCGACGACAAGAGCCTGCCGCGGCTGCGTCCGGGCAGCAAGGTGCGGGTCAAGCGCGGACTGATGGGCAGCTACATCTTGGTGGTGGATCGTTGGAGCGTGCGGGCCCGCCGCATTCGATGACGTGATAGCGAGAGCGGTGTTCCTTTTTCTTTCACGGAAATCCTTGGAGGCTGGATGAGTCTTCACCCGCTCTTGCGGGCGTCGATGATCCAGGCCACGAGCCCCTTCTCGGGGCCCACACGCAGCGCCTGCGTCTCGATCCGCTCGGCGCCCTGGGCGGCCATGTCTTCCCGCCACCGGACAAGATCTTCCCGTGAGAGGGCGGCAGCGATCAGGTCACCCAGGCGGCGCGCATGCGCGTCGAGCTCGGCCTCGAGTTCCGCGATTTTCGCAAGCAGAGTCGTGAGCGGAAAATGCCGCGCGACGGTGGCGGTGTGCAGGCACAGGTTGCAGGCATGCTGCACCATCTGCGAATTGACCGGTCGGCCGTGGGCGTCGAGGAACCGCTCCGCCTCGGCCTTGAGGCCCTCCAGTAACAGCCGCTCGGCCGCCGGATCGCAGCCGGCCTTCAGCCGAGCGAGGGCGTCGCGGGTGCGGGCGATCAACGGCATTCGGCGCAGGGTCTCGGCCTCCTTGCGCTCCCGCTCGGCCTGGTGGGCCAGAAGGCCTTCTCTGGCGTGCATCACGAAATGCAGGCGCCCGCTTGGGCGGGTGACACGCAGCGCCTCGGCGATCACCGCCTGGTGCGGCGCGTATTCCACGCCGAATTGCGAGACAACCCAGGCGAAGGCGGCATCGGCAAAGGGCAGAGCCGCAGCGTCCGTGCGGGGGTGAAAGCGGATTTGGCGGATCACGTTCTCTTCGAGGTCGAGAAAACGCATCGGGTCGATGGCGGCCCGGTCGATCGCGTCGATCTGCAGCCGCCCTTTCTTCCTGCGCCAGACTATGCGGGCGGCGAGTACAGCGATCGCGCCATTGCCGGCGCACAGATCCAGGAGCCGCTGGCGCGGGCGCAGACCACGCAGGAATAGCCGTTCCCAATGGTTCGCGATGGGGCCCGCATAGGCGCTGTCCCCCGGTCCGCAGGAAGCCAACCTGGGTGCGTGCCAGTAACGGGTCCAGTGGTCGGGGCCGGATGCGGCAGAGGCCTGTTCGCTCATGGGGGGTTCCTGACGCAGCATTTCCATCGCCGCCCCGCTCCTAACCGAGAACACGGCCCGAGAGAAAGATTTCACCCACCGGCAAATCCTGCCGAAATCGCCAAAAATGTTGCTCAAATGTCACAGTCGCCAATTTTTCCAGGGGGTTCGGGTGGGAAAAGCGGCCCGGCAGATTGCCTGCGCTTTGCGCTTTGGCCTAAAGTTCACGCCAGCCTTCGGCGACGAAGGCCGAATCACCTCATGCGGGGGAGCAAGCAGCATCCCGCAAGCGGTTTGGGTGGATAACGCACAAATCGAAACATTCAACCTCGGAGGACCAACGAAGATGACGGAAGACAAGGGCATCACGCGCAAGGCGGCGTTGCTGTCGAGTGCAGCGACGCTGACGGCGGGCCTGATCCTTGGGGCCATTCCCCTGGCGATGGCTCAGCAGCAGGGCAATACGCCTGATCAGGCGGAAGAGGAGGAAATCGAGCAGATCGTGGTCACGGGCTCGCGCATTCAGCGGCCTGAGCTGACCTCGCCGAGCCCGCTGACGGTGGTGGGTGCGGAGGACTTCCAAGTCACCGGCACGATCAACACCGAGGCGCTGCTCAATCAGCTGCCCCAGGTGATTCCGGGGGTTACCCAGTTCTCGAACAACCCGGGCGGCGGTATCGCGACCGTGAACCTGCGTGGCTTGGGGTCATCGCGCACCTTGGTGTTGGTGAACGGCCGGCGGCTGGTTCCATCCACGACAGGTGGCAGCGTTGACCTCAACAACATCCCCGCGCCGCTGATCAAGCGGGTGGAAACGATCACGGGCGGCGCCTCGGCGGTCTATGGCTCGGATGCGATCGCCGGTGTCGTGAACTTCATCCTCAAGGATGATTTCGAGGGCGCCGAGATCAATGCGATGTATCGTGTCACCAGCCGCGGCGATTCGGCGATCAAGACCGCGTCGCTGACGGTGGGCGGCAATTTCGCGGACGGCCGCGGTAACATCTTCGGCCATATCGAATATCTCGACCGCGAAGAGACCTTCGCGGCCCAGCGCAAGTTCACGGAGACGGATTTCCGGGACGGTACCTGCGATCCCACGACCGTCGATAAATTCAAGTTCGGTGAATCGGGCAGCGGGCCGGACGCCATTCCCTGCTTCACGGCAGGCGGCAGCTCCGGTATTCCCGAGGCGCTGATCATCGATGGCGATTTGGCTTCCACCTCCTTCGGTGGGGCGCTGATGACCTTCCTGCCGGACGGCACGCCGGTGCCCTTCGGGACGAATGGGATTGGGCTCTACAACTTCGCGCCGCCGAACTATCTGCAGGTACCGCAGGAGCGGTTCCTCATCTACACCGGCGGTCACTACGATCTGTTCGACAATGTCCAGCTGTTCTTCACCGGCACCTTCTCGCACAACCGCGTGCCGCAGCAGCTGGCGCCGACGCCCTTCTTCTCGATCATCAATGAGCCGGTGGACATCAATGTCGACAACCCGCTGCTCTCGCCGCAGCTGCAGACGATCTTCTCGGAACTGGATGAGATCCAGGAGAGCACGCTCGGCCTGCCGAAGGACGGTGTGGTGCGGATCTTCGACATTCGCCGGCGTCTGCTCGAGGTGGGGCCGCGGTTTGACGACGATGTCAACAACGCCTTCCAGATCGAATTCGGTGCGCGCGGCGAGATCGATGCGCACACCCGCTGGGAGGTCTACTATCAGGTCGGCAAGGTCGACAATCCGGAGATCTTCCGCAACGACGCCTCCCAGGATCGCCTGCAGCGCCAGCTTCTCGCCAAGCGGGCCAATGACGGCTCGATCCAGTGCGCCGAGAATGTCGATGCGGACGGCAATGTCATCTCCAACCCGACGGATTGTGTGCCGATCAATCTCTTCGGTCGCGGCAACATCTCGCAGGCGGCGGCCGACTTCCTGCGCCTGAACGCCCAGACGAAGACTGAGATTAAGCAGGAAGACTTCGTGGCTGTGGTCAACGGTGATCTCGGCCAGTTCTTCACCCTGCCGGGTGGGGACATCGGCTATGCCGTGGGTGTCGAATATCGCCGCGTGACCGGTGCCTTCAACGCTGACGATCCGTTCGAGCGCGGCACAGTGACGGGCTTCAATGCCGCTCAGTCGCTGGCGGGCAAGTTCGACGTGCTCGAATTCTTCGGCGAGGTGAATCTGCCGCTGCTCGTGGATCAGCCTTTTGCCGAATATCTGGGTATCGACGGCGCGATCCGTGTCTCCGACTACTCGCAAAAGGGCACCGGTACGGTGACCACCTGGGCGCTGCAGGGCGAGTGGGTGCCGGTCGGCGGCCTGCGCTTCCGCGGCGGCTTCCAGCGTGCGGTGCGGGCGCCGAGCATCGTTGACCTGTTCCTGGGCCAGGGCAACAACTTCCCCGGTGCGAGCGACCCCTGCGCGGGTTCGACGCCGGTCGGCAATTCGGAGCTCACCCAGCTGTGTATCGCCAACGGCGTGCCGTCTGACAGGATCGGAACGGTGCCCGAGCCGGCAGCCGGCCAGGTGCAGGAGATCGTCGGCGGCAATCCGGATCTCGATGCCGAGAAGGCGGACACCTACACCGTCGGCGTGCAGCTGACGCCGGACTTCCTGCCCGGTTTCGCGATGTCGATCGACTACTACAACATCAACATCTCGAATGCGATCAGCCAGTTTGGCGGCGGGGCGGCGAACATCATCCAGAGCTGCTTCTTCGTGGCCAAGGATGCAAACAGCCCGTTCTGTCAGGCGATCAAGCGTACGGCGACCGGCGCGATCCAGGCGGTGTTCGCGACCAACGCCAATATCGCGGTGATCGAGACCTCGGGTGTTGACGTCGAGCTCGATTACGAGTTCGCGGTGGCGGATGTGCTGGGCGACGTGATCGGCAGCGATGATCTGGGTGACTTCAAGTTCCGCTTCCTCGGCACCTTCGTGGACGAGAACCGGTTCCAAGCCGACCCGATCTCGCCGTTCCAGAACTGCGTCGGCCTGTTCGGTGACATCTGCGGCGAGCCGGATCCGGAGTTCCGCTGGGTGGCCGACGGGCGCTGGTCCTGGCGCGGGCTGACCACGAACATCCGCGTGCGCTGGCTGGACAAGGTGCGCAACGACCTTGGTGTCACCTTCGACGGCTCGAACCGGACGTTCGACAAGGATCTGAAGAACCAGATCGCGAGCGCCGTGCTCAAGGCCCAGACCTATGTGGATATTTCGGCCTCCTACCAGGTCATGCCGAATGTCCTGTTCACCCTGGGTGTGGATAATGTGTTCGACAATCATCCGCCGCTCACCGCGCAGGATGAGCAGTCGAACACCTATCCCGGCACCTACACGGTTCTGGGCACCACTTTCTGGGGGTCGCTCAAGCTGACCTTCTAGGCGAATTCAATGCCACGGGCCGTGCCCGCCACGGGTGCGGTTCCGAAACTGGCGGCGGGTCCATCCGGACCCGCCGCTTTTTGCGTGGAACTTCGGGATGTTGGCTAAATCAACTTGGCGGATTAGGAAGCGCGACGGGCGATGTCGAAGGCGACTGTCATGCGGGGGGTCGGCGCCGAGAAGGGCACCGTGCCGTGCCAGCAAAAGGAAGGGAAGAGGGCGAGAAGGCCTTCCTCGGGACAGATCGTTTTCACCGGATCGCCGCCTTCCGGCACGGGCACGGGCGGCACGCCGAAATGGATCCAGCCTTGGCGGGCAGGATCATTCGCCTGCACGACTTCCGGCAGCTGCACATAGAGCGCGGAGCTCAGCCAGCCGGCCGGATGGTAATGGGTGACGTGAAAGCCTCGATCGCGCAGCCGCACCGACCAAGACCCCGCAAAGCGCACCGCCTGCGGTCGGAAACGCAGGAAGGGGTGGCGCTCATCCTGCGGGAGATCGGCTATGTATCGCTCCACCGTGCGTCGGATAGCCCATTTGAGGGCACGAATCTCCTCTTCCGCGCGCAATAGAAGATTACCCAGCGTCTGGGTGCCGCCGCGCAGCGTTTGTGCCAGCGGCTGGGCGCGGGTGACGTGGAGGCGCTCAAGGCAGGGTATCAGCGCCGCCTGGAAAGCCGCGAAGCTCTCATATCCCGGCGGCGTCTCCAAGGGCAGCGGGCGCACGAAGCGATCGTAATCGAGCAGCCAGCAAGCGCGTTCGTCTCCGGCCAGCCGCCATAAGGCCTCCAGATGGCCGAGCACCGCATAGTCCGTCGGGTGCGCTTCGGCATAAGGGGCAAGCTCCGCAGCCCCCTCCCGAAAACGGCCCAGTCGAAGATGACAGCGCGCCCGGGTCACCCACAGGGTGGACGCCGGCACGTCGGGTCCGGCGGCGAGTGTGGGATTAAGCAGGGTGAGCGCCGTCTCGGCCTCCCCCACCTCCTCCAGCAGACGCCCGCGCCAGAAGGTGAGCAGCGGGTGCGGCCCCACGGCTTCTTCCGCCTGGTCAAGGACGGTCTGTGCGCCTTTCAGATCTTTCAGATGCATCAGCGCCCGCAGACAGGCGTTCCAGATGCCGATCGCCCGGGGCGCGCGTTCCACCAGCTCCGCGAACAGCGGCGCGATTTCTTCTCCGCGTCCGTGGGCTGCGAGGATGTCGGCGAGCTCTTCGGCCGCATCGGCCCGGGTGGGATCGGCGACAAGAAGTTGGCGCAAGATCGCCTCTGCTTCCTCCACCCGTCCGGTCTCAACCAGGGTGGAAGAAAATTTTTATTTATTTAACAACCTGCCTGTTTTGGTTCCCGGCGTCG
>CAZJPA010000149.1:0-7272 GCA_964547755.1 uncultured Sphingomonadales bacterium | reverse complement strand
AGCACAACGATCTCGACAATGTCGGCTACACCGCGCGCCACCACACCTTCTTCGAAATGCTGGGGAATTTCTCCTTCGGTGATTATTTCAAGGAAAGCGCGATCCACTATGCTTGG
Source organism: uncultured Sphingomonadales bacterium (assembly GCA_964547755.1). GTDB lineage: Bacteria > Pseudomonadota > Alphaproteobacteria > Sphingomonadales > Rhodothalassiaceae > J084. Next base: position 7,156 of record CAZJPA010000149.1, on the reverse strand, counting down.
GAGCTGACCCACAAGGTCTTCGGCCTGCCGAAGGACCGGCTGTGGGTGACCGTCTACCATGAAGATGACGAAGCGTATCGTCTCTGGCGCCGCATCTCCGGCCTGCCGGAGGAACGGATCGTACGGATCGCGACATCCGACAATTTCTGGTCGATGGGTGACACCGGCCCATGCGGCCCGTGCTCCGAGATCTTCTACGATCACGGCCCGGACGTGCCCGGCGGGCCGCCCGGCAGCGCGGATGCCGACGGTGACCGCTATGTCGAGATCTGGAATCTCGTCTTCATGCAATACGACCAGCAGGCCGACGGGACGAGAAAGCCGCTGCCCAAGCCGTCGATCGACACCGGCATGGGGCTGGAGCGCATTGCGGCGGTGCTCCAGGGCGTGCATGACAACTACGAGATCGACATCTTCCGGCATCTCATCGCGGCGAGCGTCGAGCTGACCGGCGTGCCCGCCGAGGGACGACACCGTCCCTCCCACCGTGTGATCGCGGACCATCTGCGTGCGGTCTCCTTCCTGATCGCCGACGGTGTGCTGCCGGCAAACGAAGGGCGCGGCTATGTGTTGCGCCGGATCATGAGACGGGCCATGCGCCACGCCCACATGCTGGGGGCGCAGGAAGCGTTGATGCATCGTCTTGTGCCCGTGCTGGTGGAGGAGATGGGCGGCGCCTACCCTGAGCTCAAACGCGCCCAGCCGCTGATCGCGGAAATTCTCAAGCGCGAAGAGAACCGCTTCCGCAGCATGCTCGAGCGCGGCCTGAAGCTGCTGGAAGAAGAGGTGGCAAAACTGCCCTCAGGCGCGCCCTTGCCGGGCGAGGTCGCCTTCAAGCTCTACGACACCTACGGCTTTCCCCTTGATCTCACCGAGGACGCCCTGCGCGCCGAAGGCCGTGCCGTGGACCGCGCAGGCTTCGAGAAGGCGATGGCCGAACAGCGGGCGCGGGCGCGCGCCGCCTGGTCGGGTTCGGGCGAGAAGGCCCTGGACACACTCTGGTTCGCGATCAAGGACCGTGTCGGCGGCACCGAATTCATCGGTTATGTCGCGGAAGCGGGCGAAGGCGAGGTGCGCGCGCTCGTGCGCGGACAAGAAGAGGTGGCGGAACTGGCGGAAGGCGAGGAAGGCTTCGTCATCCTCAGCCAGACACCGTTCTACGCCGAATCCGGCGGCCAGGTCGGTGATACAGGGTGGATGCAGGCCAAAGGCGTCAAGGCAAGGGTTCTCGACACCCAGAAGGTGCTCGACAATCTCTGGCTCCACAAGCTGCGGGTGGAAGAAGGTCGGATCGCCCCTGGTCAGGTTCTGCATCTCGAGGTGGATCATACCCGCCGCACGCAAATCCGCGCCAATCATTCTGCAACTCATCTGCTGCATGCCGCTTTGCGGCGACTGCTGGGTGCGCATGTGACGCAGAAAGGCTCGCTGGTCGCTCCCGATCGCCTGCGCTTCGACTTCGCCCACCCCCAAGCGCTGGCCGCAGACGAGATCGCGACGATCGAACGGCTGGTGAATGCCGTCATCCGCCAGAACCGCGCGGTCGAAACCCGCCTGATGACCTATGACGAGGCGGTGGAGGCCGGCGCAATCGCGCTGTTCGGTGAGAAATACGCAGACGAGGTGCGCGTGCTCACCATGGGTTGGGATGAGGAAGCCGACCGGCCATTCTCCGTGGAGCTGTGCGGTGGCACGCATGTGCGCCGCACCGGCGATATCGGCTTTTTCAAGATCGTCTCGGAATCCGCTGTCGCGGCCGGCGTGCGCCGGATCGAAGCCTTGACCGGCGATGCCGCCGTCACCCATGTCCAGGAACAGGAGCAGCGCTTGCGGGCCCTGGCCGACATTCTGCGCGCCCCGATCGCGGATCTGCCCGAACGCGGCCAGCAGTTGGTGGCCGAAAATCGGCGGCTCGAACGAGCGCTCACGGAGGCACGCAAGAAGCTGGCACTTCAGGGAGCAAGTGGTGGTGCCGGTTCCGGCGTGGAGCCGAAGAGCGTGGGCGGCGTGCGCTTCCTGGGCCAGGTCTTGACGGGCGTGCCGGCCAAGGAGCTGCGTGGACTGGCCGATGCGGCGAAAAGAAAGCTGGGTTCAGGCGTCGTCGCCTTCGTGAGCGTGAACGACGGCAAGGCGGCCGTGCTCGTGGGCGTGACGAAGGATCTGACGGAGCGCGTCGATGCCGTGGAGCTGGTCCGGGCCGCCGTGGCAGCGGTCGGCGGCAAAGGCGGCGGCGGCCGGCCGGATCTCGCCCAGGGCGGCGGACCGCAAGGCGAAAAGGCGCAAGCGGCCATGACGGCCATCGAAGCGGCGCTGGCGAGCAAGGCCAAGGCGGCCTGAAGACGCAAAGAGCTGGGGTCCACGCGCAGACGCTGGACCCACAAGGTGAGGCGGAAAGGCGAAGATGGGCGCACAAGAGCGACAAGCCACAAGCCGATGGGCGGAGGCGATCTTCGCCGGCGGGTGTTTCTGGTGCGTGGAGGCGGTATTCAAGGATCTCAAGGGCGTCCATGAGGTGATGCCCGGCTATACCGGCGGGCACAAGCCCAATCCCAGTTATCAGGAGGTCTGCTCGGGCACCACCGGTCACGCGGAAGCGGTGCGGATCCTCTATGATCCGGCCGTCATCTCCTATCGCGAGCTGTTGGAGGTCTTCTTCACCACCCATGACCCCACGCAGCTCAACCGCCAGGGCCCCGATGTCGGAACCCAGTATCGCTCGGCCGTCTTCGTGAGAAGCAAGCAGGAGCGCCGGCTCGCCGAAGAGACCAAGAAGGCGGCCGAAGGCTGGTGGGGCGCGCCGGTGGTCACCGAGATCGTCGAGGCCGGCACCTTCTGGCCCGCCGAAGACTATCACCGCGACTATTTCGCCCGTCACCCCGAGCAGCCCTATTGCGCCGGCGTCGTGGCCCCCAAGGTGGCCAAGGCCCGTCAGCGCTGGCGCCATTTGCTGAAAGACGCACAAGGCTGAGCAAGCGGTGCGGCATCCGGTCTTCCTTCCGCCGCTTCCCCCTTTCACCTGCCGGCAGACGGCCGCAGTGAAAGCGATCGCAGGGGAAAAGCCCCCCGGTCGCCCGGCGAGCGTCATCGGGCGCGCCATTAGTCCCCCGGCCGTCAGCTCTGAGGCGGTGTCCAGGCAGCGGGCTTGAGCGGTTCGTCAAGCGGTGTGTGCGCCAGGTGATTGGTGTAGTTGGACAGCAGTTTCAGCCCGGCTGCGAGCACGATCTCGAGCACCTGCCTCTTGTCGAAGCCGGCCGCAAGAAAAGCCTCCAGCTCGCGATCCGTCACAAAGCCTTGGCGATCGACGAGCGCGGTTGCGAACCGGCGCAGCGCCTCGAGCCGCGGATCCTGCGTGATCGCGCGTCCCTCACGCGTGGCCGCGATGGCTTCTTCCGACAAGCCCAGCATGCGCGCCACCGTCGAATGGGCCGCTACACAATAATGGCAGCGATTCGCCCGGCTGAGTGCCAGGAGGATCAATTGGCGTTCGGCGGGGCTGAAGCTGGTCCGCTCGAAAAGCCCCGAGAGGGCGAGATACCCTTCGAGCAGAGCGGGCGCTGTCGCCATGACCTTGAGCACATTGGGCACGAAACCGAATCGCTGGCCGGCTTCCTCCAACAGCTGGCGGACCGCCTGATCCGCCTGATCGGGTTCGAGAATGGCGAATTCGGTCATGTGCAGTCTCCCTTCGGTTGCGATACGTGGCCTCGCCGATATGGACGGCGGCCGGCCGGGACGCAATGGCGGGCCTCTCGAAAGCTGGAGCCTCTTCACGGGAATGTGAAAGCCCGTGATCGGATGCGCCTTCGGTTGTCTGGTGCCCTGTGATGAGTCATGCTAGGAAAAAGGGGGGATGGAGAACGGCAATGGGCTGGAAGCTCGAAGACGGCACGCCGGTCACGGTCGAGGAACTGGCCGAAGAGATCACGCGGGTGCCGCGGACCCGTTTCTGGCGGATGACATACATGGTCTTTCTCTGGCCGGAGGAGGCGGACCCCGCCAAGCCGGACGAAGCAGACGGTTTTTATTCCGGTTTCGTGCTGGAGCTGGTGGCCATCGAAGGCGCCATCAAATGGGTGATCCAGCCGGTGGCAGGCGACAAGTCGGCGCGTGTGGAGGGGGTCGCTCCCGTGGGCCGCAAGGCGGTGGAGGCAGCCATGGCCAAGATGGACGAGCTCGCCACCGCCCGTCGGGCGATCCGTCGGCGGTGACATTGGGCGGCGGCATACCGCCCGCCAGCGCCCCTTGCCGGCTTTCTGCGTGACATTGGGCGGCGGCATACCGTCCGCCAGCGCTGCCCACCAGGTGCACACCACATCTTTCTCGTGATCCGCTGACCCCGGGTCTCGGCCCGGGGCAGACGCAACCGGCGGATCCATTCCCATCTCTTCAGTCATCCGCCTTCCCTCCTCCCGTCATCCGCCGATCCCGGGTCGCAGCCCGGGACAGGCTTGATCGGCGGGACCACCCCTTCGTCATCCACCATCTCTCTCTTCGTCATCCGCCGAGGTCTCTTTCCCTCGTCATCCGCCGGCTCGACCGGCGGATCCAGCCGGAAGGAAAGACAACCTCAGACTCCGGAAATGTTTCTCCGTGAGCTGGATTCGCCGCTCTTCGGCGGCGAATGACGCAAAAAAATATGTCATCCGCCGGCCCTTCCTTGTCATCGTTGACCACTCCTCATCTCCGTCTTCCCATCGTCATCCCCTTCCCCCTCCTCGTCATCCGCCGGCCCCGGGTCGCAGCCCGGGACAGGCTTGACCAGCGGATCCAGCGGACAGGGGAGACAGCGCCCAGCGCCGGGAATGTCATCACCGCCGGTTGGATTCGCCGCTCTTCGGCGGCGAATGACGATTCGGTTATCAGTGATCGGTTATTAGTAATCAGAAATCCATGCGCCCAATCCCACAAAACGAAAACACCGTCTCGATCAGGCGGTAGAGCCCCCTGCCCGAGACGCTGCGCCGATCGCTCGAATCCGGCGTGCGGGTCTGGCAGGATCCAAGATGCGGAACGCAGATTCCTCTGGCCCTTGCAGGAGACATCTGTTCCTGAACGATTCCCAAAATCGGCTTTCACCAGACGTTCAGCCGTCCGGCGCCAAAACCCGTATCTGGTGGTGAGACTTGTTCGCCGCCCGGGCACTGCGGCATACTGCCCTGCCTGTGGGGAAAAGGAGGAGGAGATCCCATGGCCAATCCATTGTCCCTCGGCGGTCGCCCGGCCGCCGCAATTCTCGTCGCCATGATCGGCGCGGGAATGACCGCACAGTTTCCGGCCGAAACCGAGGCCGGCGAGATAGTGCTGCGCGTGCCGGACTATGTGCTCAGCGGCGCCTTTCTTCAGGCACTCAGGAACAGCACGCTCAAGCTCGACAATTACGGATCCAAGCACGGCAATTCCTGGCTCGATCAGCAGAGCCGGTTGCGGCTGCCGGACGGACGGGTGGTCGCCTTCGCGATTCCGGAGATCACGGTGGCCGTCGCCGGGGTGCGCCAGTGGCGCTATTATGTGGACGAACTCAACAGCAAGGCCGTTCATGTCGGTCTCGACAAGAAGAACCCTTCGCGGCTTTCGGTGACGATTTCCTTCGAGGACAGCGGCCATGAGGTCAAGGGCCGCTGCCTGCGCAAGAAGATCACCGGCGGCTGGCGCGAATGCACGCTCAATATCGAGCGCGACATGCAGGCCACGGCGGCCGCGCATCTCAAGATCCGGCCGAAGCTGATGAACGGGAAGGTCGGCTATGAGCTTCTCAAAACCCGCTTCGAATCCCATGTCTATCCCGCCAACGCCCTGTGCAAGCTGGCGGTGAATGTCTGCAATGTCGTCAGCGGCTTCTATCAGACTCCCTTCCGCGACCTCATGCGCAAGCAGCTGGAGAAGGGTTTCGGCAATCCCAAGACGATCCGTGCCATTGCCGCCAATGCGACCGCGTATCTCAACGCCTCTCTTGGCGTGGAATTGAAGAAGAAGCTGGGCTCCAAGCCCAAGAGCTGGACCATCAAGGCGCTCGCCCATGATGACGAGGGCTGGCGGGTACGCGTTGCCTACGTCGATCCGCCGCCGCGCAAGACGGCGCCGAAGAAGGCAAAGGTGGTGGCGACCATCCAGAAGCTGGAGACCACCGTCACCCCCGCCGCCTATCGCGGCAGCTGTCCGGCGACACTCAGGATCGGCGGTTATGTGACCACCGGGCACCCCGCCACCGTCACCTTCCGCATCGTCGACGACAATGGCTGGACGTCCAGCAGCGTGACCTGGAAGTTCAAGAAAGCGGGCCGGCATCAGCTGTACACTTGGCAGCGCAAGGTCGCGCCCCCCATGAACGCGCTCGCCGCCAAGGCGGGCAGCAAGCTGCGGGTGGTCCGCGGCTGGTATCGCGTCGAGCTGCTGGCCCCGGTGGCCATGAAGGGGCCGAAGGCAAGCTACACGGTCACCTGCATGAAGGCGGTCAAGGCGGTTCTGCCGCCCGGCAAGCCCCAATAGCAGCCCTACCGGATGACGCGCCCCCGCGCGCTCTGACCGGACCTGCCCATCGGCACGAGGCGAAAACTCCGCCCACCGTCCGCTGCTTGGCCCCTGCTTCGTTCGGCCGGGCTGGCGGGCGATGGGCGGATGCGACCCGAGAGAGTTTGGCGTTCTACCACAGGTCGTTATCGGTCATTGGTGACCGGTCGTCAGGGACCAGTGATCTGTGATCGGTCATCAGTGATCAGAACCGAAAGCAGCGAATGAGGTGTGTGGATGGGGAAGAAGGCCCCCACACGCCTTCCCCTCTCCGATAACCGATCACTGATTACCGTGACTGATTACCGATAACTGATCACTGGCTCGTCATCCGCCGATCCCGGGTCACAGCCCGGGGAAAGTTTGACCGGCGGATCCTCCCCTCTCCTCGTCATCCGCCGACTTGATCGGCGGATCCAGCCGGAAGGAAAGACAACCTCAGACTCCGGAAATGTTTCTCCGTGAGCTGGATTCGCCGGATAAACCGGCGAATGACGAACGAAAGGGGTCGGCAAGACAGGTTTGCCGGTTACGCCGGCAATTGATGCGAGGAAGATGAATGTCACCGCCTGCTGGGGCCGCCGCTCGATCCTGCCCCGCACCCGGCCCGATCACGATTGATCCGGCGGTGGACCGAATTCGAAGGGTT
>CAZJPA010000148.1:0-7478 GCA_964547755.1 uncultured Sphingomonadales bacterium | reverse complement strand
GTTCATCGACGGCTGCCGTCGGACCCGCCGCCGGGGCGAGAATGTCGCGATCGAAGAATGGATGATCCATGCGGCCGCCGAGCCGGCCCAGATCGATGCTGTGGCCGTGCGCGAAGTGTTGGACCACATCGCCGATCTGAGCCCCCATGAACGGCAGGTGCTGGAACGGGTCGCGATCGACGGCCTGAAATACGAAGAGGCCGCCGCCGAACTGGGGGTGGCCGTCGGCACGGTCAAAAGCCGCCTGTTCCGTGCCCGCGAGAACCTCAAGAGGTTGGGCGCAGCCGCCTGAACCAGGCATTGTCACAGAGGAACAGGCGCACGCAAGGGAACGAGACGCTGTGCGCGGGCGGCTTTCCCTTCTTGACGCAGAAGCGTAAAAACCGCTCCCCCTTCCTTGTCCTGATCCAACCGTGCGAGCACGATATCTCCGAACTGCTCGCACATGGCCTTCAGAAAACCTTCCGCCACATGCTTGATGCTGGCGCTGGCAAGCGCAATACGGACCAGCGCCTTATCGCCCTCACGCAAAACCGCCACACCAGGCACGCGACCATCCTCCAACCAAACGCCCAGCTTCAGCGCCAAGCGGGCAGGCAGCTGGACAAGAAATGAAAACCCGTCCCGCGGCACCAGGACGAGTTCGGGAAACCGTCGCTCGAGCAAACGGAAAAGATGCCGACCATACTGACGGGCCAGCTGCTCGCGCCGCTCACCGGACAGGGCGGCAGACGTGGCGATCAGGCGTTCCAACATTTCCGACGGATAGTCGCTGGTCCACAGAAAGACCGCCCCACCCACCGCCGAAGAGACGTCTTCGGCCAGCCGCCAGGAATGCTTCTCCTCCAGGAAGCTCAAAAATTCGTCGAGAAAGAGGCCTTTCACCGTCTCCGTCCTCATCGCTCGCAGGCCGGGACTCGCCCATCCGACCCGCCGTCGATTCCAACCTGCCCCCTTCTCCTCCCTTAAAGCCCCGCCTGACCACGGAAGAGTAGCAGGGAGCGTGCCACGGAAACGTTACGAAGACTTGCGAATTTTCACATTATAAACCAGATGGTTGTCGAGAATCGGCCATATTGCTTCGCATATATGAAGATGCGCTTTTTGCAAAATGCGAGAAATTCAGCATCCTGATGCTTTTCACTTCGCAAAACCCCCAAAGGGACTTGGCGAAATATTGTTTCCTTTTCCCTAGCCCCGCGGGCGGACAGGCCTGCCCGCCCTTCCTCGCAAAGGCGGGAGGGCCGACACAGGCCGATGGGCGTTTTGTCCGCTGCCTCTCAGCGCTCGTAGATGGCCGTATGCGGCTCCGGTTCGGTGCTCGTCAGCCAGCCGCGATACATGCCTTGCGTATTGAAGCTGAAGGCAATCGTACCATCACGCGCAAGCGCGATCACGCCACCCGATCCGCCGAGATCCTTCAGCTTGTGCTGGATCACTTCGTCGGCCGCCTGCTGCAAGGGAAGCCCCCGGTATTCGACCAGGGCGCAGACGTCCCGGGCGATGGTCAGGCGGATGAAATATTCTCCCTGCCCCGTGCCGGAGACGGCACAGCTGGCGTTGCTCGCATAGGTTCCTGCGCCGATGATGGGGGAATCACCGATCCGCCCCCAGGCCTTGTTGGTGAGCCCGCCGGTGGAGGTACCGGCGGCCAGATTGCCTTCTGAATCCAGCGCCACCGCACCGACCGTGCCGTATTTGTGATCGGCATCGTGATCGAGCAGCAGACCGGCTCCATTCTTCCGGCTCTGGATCTGCATCAATTGCTTCCAGCGCCGCTCCGTCCAGAAATAGGTGGCCGGCACAAGCGGAATCCCGATCTTGCGCGCGAACACCTCGGCGCCCTCGCCGGCAAGCAAAACATGAGGGGAGCGCTCCATCACCTGGCGGGCGAGCCGAATGGGATTCTTCACATGCGTGACGGCCGCCACCGCACCGGCGTTGCGCGTACGCCCGTCCATGATCGAGGCATCGAGCTCGTTGCGGCCGTCGGCGGTGAAAACCGCCCCCTTTCCGGCATTGAACAGGGGACTGTCCTCCATCACCACGATCGCCGCTTCCACGGCGTCGAGTGCAGTCCCTCCGCCGGCCAGGACCGCCTTGCCGGCCTCCAATGCCTCGGCAAGCTTGGCTCGATAGGCCCTTTCGCGCTCGGGCGTCATGGATGCACGGGTAATCGTTCCCGCCCCACCGTGAATTGCGATTGCATATTGCATCCTTTTTCCTTCCGCACGCCCATCGTCTACGCCCAAAACGGCGGCAACGACAAAAGCAGCCAGCAGGACCGTTACCCGGACCTCTTTCCGCCACCTGCTCGGCTTCACGCGCTCCGTCATGACTTCCTCCCACTGCTTCAGCCTGTGCCCAGTCAGGCCACCGCGAACAGATTGGCAGAGTGCTTAAGGAATACGCAATGCCTGCGCAGGTAAACTATCGGGTGAAGGGGAACCGCATCGCGACAGCCGGAAGAAGGCAAAGGATGGTCGGAGTCGCGACATGAAGACCGTAACCATAGCGGCCGGTTCGATAATCTATCGCGAGGGCGAGAAGGCGGATGCCGTCTTCGTGATCGAAGACGGTGAAGTGGAGGTCCTGCGGCAGGGCGTGGCGGGGCCGGTGCGGTTGGCTGTGCTGGGCCGCGGAGAGATCTTCGGGGAGACCGGCGTGATCATGGGCGAACCGCGGTCCACCACCATGCGCGCCCGCGTCGAGACCCGACTGTTGCGCGTGGAACGAGACGAATTCATCGAGGCATTCAGCCGCAACAACCCCATCGGGCTGCCGCTGCTGCGCATGCTGTGCCAGCGCCTCGCCCATGCGGACCGGCATATGGTTCACAACCGACGACCGCGGGCGGAAAAGGCCCGTCTTGCCCAGGTGGGAACGATCCGCCTGCTCGGAGCCTGCGAGATCGTCACCCGTCAGATCGGCGAAAAGGGCATCGCCATCCGCAACCTTCCCTTCACGGTCGGGGCGAAGGCGGGAGCGGCCAAAATCCCCGAAAGGACGGACTCGGCGATTTTTCTCGATACGGATCGTGCCTGCGACCTTTCTCCCAACCATTTCGCTATCGCCCGACGCGATGGCTATCTTATTCTGCGCGATCTCGGCAGTCGGCTGGGGACGATCGTCAACGGCCAATCGCTTTCCCGCTATGCGCAAGAGGCCACCGCCGTCCTGCATTTCGGCCCCAACGAGATCATCGCCGGCGCCAAGGATTCGCCGATCCGATTCCAACTGGTGGTCGCCCATCGCCCCGCAGGCTGAAGCCGGCCGGAAATTTTCGCTTGCATCGCACGACGACTTGATGCATGGGGCGGCTCACACGCGCCCCAGGACCGCCTTGTGAATGCAGCCATGGACGCGTGCTTTCTTTGTTGGTTGGGCCGAGTGAGACAGTGTGCCGGATCGCTTGGCGCTGATTGATGAAGGGAGACATCCCATGGCGTATGTGAAGGGCGTCGCAGACGTGCTCTTCTGGGGCGACGGCACGCCGCGCCGCATCGAGCCCCGCACGCATTGGCGCTGGCGCTTCATGGCCTTCGACATGATCAGTCCGGGCAACTAGCCGCCTGCGGCAGGCGCCACAGGCAGGCCGGGTCACGCCCCAGCCCCTCGGGCCGGCGGTGTGTCCCTCCAAGGGCATCCCCCATCAGCCCGAGCCCGGTGGGGTGCGCTCCCCGAACGACCGATACCTCCAAACGACAGGACAAGGCCCATGACGGCAAAGGCGCACATGTTCACATTCGCAGACACCCGCTGTTCCTCCCCACCTCCCGAGCTGTCGGACCCGCCCATTTGCCGCAGCCTTGGACAGGCGGTGGCCCTGTTCGGCGCGGAAGGACCGATCGACGTGATTTATCCGGCCATCCTGGAGCAGGCGGCGCACCGCTTCGGGAACGGATTTCCCGGTCGGGTGCTGTATGCGGTCAAGGCCAATCCGCATCCGGCGGTCCTGCGCCGGTTGTATGCGGCTGGGATCACCGATTTCGATGTAGCCTCGCCCGCAGAGATCGATCTCATCAGAACCTGTCTTCCACAGGCTCGTCTGCATTTCATGCATCCGGTCAAATCCCGCATGGCCATTCGCCATGCACTGCTCAACGGCGTGCGCCATTTCGCTTTCGACTGTGCGGCCGAGCTTGCCAAGATTCGCGAGGAGGCCGGCGCGCTCGCTCTCGACCTGACCTTGCGCATCGCCCTGCCGCCGACCGGCGCAGCGCTCGAGCTGACCGGGAAGTTCGGCGCCGGCGCCGAAGAGGGAGCCGCTCTCCTGCGCCAGGCCCGGCCCTTCGCCCGGCGACTGGGCATTGCCTTTCACGTCGGCTCCCAATGCGAACGCCCAGAAGCCTTCGCAAAGGCCATCGCCCATACCGCAAGATTGGTGCAGAAAGCGGGTCTTGCCATCGACATGCTCGATGTCGGCGGCGGCTTCCCGGTTTCCTACCCGGATCGCAAGCCGCCGGCTCTGTCACGGTATTTCCACATCATCCGCCAAACGCTGCGCCGCATTGGCCTGAAGGACGTGGCGCTGCTGTGCGAACCCGGTCGCGCGCTCGTGGCCGAGGCCGGCTCGGTGCTTGTCCGCGTGGATCTGCGCAAGGAGGATGCGCTCTATCTCAACGACGGCAGCTTCGGTGCCCTCCATGATGCGGCCGTACTCGGCTGGCGCTATCCAGCGCGGCGGATCTGGCGGGCCGGCACAGGTGCCGTCACCGAAGAGACGACGCCTCTGCAGCCGTTCCGTCTGTTCGGTCCCACATGCGACAGTATGGACCGTATGGACGGCCCCTTCTTCCTGCCGGCCGATATGGCCGAAGGCGACTGGATCGAGATCGGCCATCTGGGTGCCTACGGCGCGGCCATGCGAACCGCCTTCAACGGCTTCGGAACGGGGCGCACCGTGCTGCTGCAGCCGCGGGAAGATCAGCCCAGCACCGCGGTCGCCCGGCAGAGCCGGCCGCGCCGCCAGACGGGAGCCGCTCAGACTATCGATGCCCCCCTGCCACAATAGAGGCCAGCAAGCGGTCATACCGCAGCATGTTGGCAAAACCGGCTTCAAGCGAGGAGAAGAATCATGACGACAGGTGCAGCATCGGCGCGCAAGTCTGGGATTCGCTCGAACGAGAAGGCCGCGCTGCTCAAGACGCCGGTCGAGCACATCGACATCACCGCCTTCGATGCCCGCCCGCTGATCGAAGCGTGGGGCAAGATGTCCTTTTCCGCACGGGACACCGCGCGGGCCGCCGAGATCTTCAACCGCATGCTCGCCGATCCGGACTGCGCGGTGATCCTGACATTGGCCGGCTCGACTTCGGCAGCCGGTTGTATGCATGTCTACCGAGATCTTGTCGCATATGGCATGGTCGATGCGATCGTGGCCACGGGCGCTTCCATTGTGGACATGGACTTCTTCGAGGCACTGGGCTTCCGCCATTATCAGGGGCGCGCCGATGCGGATGACCGCAAGCTGCGGGCGCTCTACATCGACCGGATCTACGATACCTATATCGATGAAGAGGAGCTGCAGGCCTGTGATCTCACGATCAAGGAAATCGCGGATTCGCTCGAACCGGGCGCTTATTCCTCACGCGCTTTCATCGCCGAGATGGGGCGCTGGCTCACGAAACATGCGAAAAAACCGGGGAGCCTGGTGGAAACGGCCTATCGTAAGGGCGTGCCGATCTTCTGCCCGGCATTCACCGATTCATCGGCTGGTTTCGGACTGGTCAAGCATCAGGTCGAGCGGATGAAGGCCGGCGCGCCCCATCTGACGATCGATTCCATCGCCGATTTCCGGGAACTGACCGAAATCAAGATCCGGGCCGGCACGACGGGCCTGTTCATGGTGGGCGGCGGCGTGCCCAAGAACTTCGCGCAGGATACCGTGGTCTGTGCCGAGATTCTGGGGGCCGACGTCCCCATGCACAAATACGCCATTCAGATCACCGTCGCCGATGTGCGCGATGGAGCCTGCTCCTCCTCGACGCTCAAGGAAGCCTGCTCCTGGGGCAAGGTGGACACCGTGTTCGAACAGATGGTCTTCGCCGAGGCGACGACTGTGGTGCCGCTCATTGCCGCCGACGCCTATCATCGTGGCCACTGGCGCAAGCGGCCCAGCCGCCGTTTCGCCGATCTGTTCGGGCAGAGCACGGCTTCTTGCGCCCCGGCGTAGGGAACTCATGCCATGAAACGGTCCGCGCGCAACCGGCCCGCCTTGCGTTACCTCCCCCAGGCCGAAGGCTTCCTCGGGGTGGACACAGGGGGCACAGATGGGGATGCGTCCATGGAGGCGGCGCGCGTCGTCGTGGTGCCCTTCGGACTGGAGGCCACTGTCTCTTACGAAGGCGGCGCCGCGCGGGGACCGGAGGCAATGATCGCCGCCAGTCACGAGGTCGAGCTGTTCGACGAGGAATACTGGCTGGAGCCGGTCGCCGCCTTCGGCGTACGGACGCTTCACCCGCCGAAAATCGCCTGGCCGATTGCGCGGGCGCTCGACCAGCTCGCTGAGATTACGGACGCGATTCTGGCAGACGGCCACTTTCCCTTCATCTTCGGTGGCGAACACAGTGTGACGGCCGGTGCGATCCGACCGTTCCTACGGCGCTTCCCCGATCTCGTGCTGCTGCATTTCGACGCCCATGCGGATCTCCGGGACGGCTATGACGGCGAGCACTATTCCCATGCAGCCGCCATCCGCCGCTGTCTGGACGATGACCGGCTCAACCTGGTCTCGGTGGGAATCCGCAACATCTCGGCCGAGGAAATCCCCTTCCTCGAGGCCAACCGTCACCGTATCCATATCCATTGGGCGGTGGACAAGGCCGATTGGGATCTTGAAGCCATCGTCGCACCGCTTTCCGGACGGCCGGTCTATGTGACCTTCGACCTCGATGCCTTCGACTCCTCGCTCATGCCCGCCACCGGCACGCCGGAACCGGGCGGGCTGTTCTGGGACGAAGCGCTGGCCGTGTTGCGCAAGGCGGCCTCGCTCGCGCGCATCGTCGGGGCGGACATCACCGAACTCGCCCCCCGGCCCGGCTTGCATGCCTGCAACTTCCTCGCCGCCAAGCTTGCCTACAAGATGATGAGCTACGCTCTGCTTGGCCCGCCACCATCCGACAATCGGCGCCATCACCTGAGCCGCTAAGCACGAGCCACCCCCGGGCTACACTTCGCAAAAGGCTGATCCGTGTCACAAAGGCGGTGTATGGCACTCTCAACCCAAGAAGAGGCTTGCCCCAACTGCAACGCCACTTCACCTCATGTAGAGACTCGAGTGACCCTACTTATACGCTTAAATCGTTAGGCGGCCGCCACTCGCAGATTACGAATGCTCATGCAAAATCTTCCACCCCTGTGGGGTGCGCGCGAATACCACAGTTGCGAATTTCTTCCGCACCACTTGCCTACCTTTCACCTCAGCCCGAATTTCGTAACGAAAAACCGCGAAGGCAAGATTCCGGTCCACCTGGATT
>CAZJPA010000147.1:0-7508 GCA_964547755.1 uncultured Sphingomonadales bacterium | reverse complement strand
GTCGAGATGGTCGTCTTCCCCGAGACCTATGCCGAGACGCGCGAGCTGCTGCAGACACGATTCTCGCCCTTCCTCACTCTTTGTTTTTTGCCGACGCGCCGCTCGTTCCTCTACGAGTCGACGGAAATCTTCGCCACGTTCTTCGAAGTCGCGATAGCGATCGAAGGAAGCCGCCCCGGGTGAGAGCAGCACCACATCTCCCGGCTCGGCCGCAGCTGTCGCCGCTTCCACCGCCTCAGCCAGCGTTTCGTATCGCCGGGTCGGCACATCATCATCCAGTGCCGCGGCGAACAGGGGAGCGCATTCCCCGAACAACCAGGCCGCCCGCACATGCCCAAGATAGGGGCGCACAGGGGCAAAATCGGCCGATTTCGCCCGTCCGCCGGCCAGCCAGTGCACGCGGTGGAAGGCCGCCAGTGCGCGCGCGGCCGCTTCCAGATTGGTGGCTTTCGAATCGTTGACGAAGGACACACCGGCAATCCGCGCCACCAATTCCTGGCGATGGGCGAGCCCGGGAAAAGTGGTCAGTCCGGTCCAGGCTTGATCGGCATCGAGCCCCACCAGCCGGGCCGCCGTATAGGCCGCTGCGGCGTTCTCCCAGTTGTGGCGCCCCTGCAGCCGGGCCAGAGGAGCCAGCGCGCCGATCTCGCGACCGCCTTCGAAGGCGTGGTCGACAAGTCGGCCTTCCTCGGTCACGGCCACCGCGACCGGCCGCCGGGACGCGATCCCAACCGCCAGCACATCCGCACCCGTCAGCTCGTCTTGAAGGCGGCGCGTGACGGCGCTTTCCAGGGACAACACGATCCGCCCTGCGCGCCGGCGGGCCAGATCCACGATCCGGCGCTTGGCGGCGACATAAGACGCCATCTCGCCATGGCGATCGAGGTGGTCCGGGGTGATGTTGAGGAGCACCGCAACATCGAGTGCAGCCTCGTCTCCCACCAGGTCGAGCTGGAAGGAGGACAGTTCAAACACATAGACGCCACCGGCCGCCAGGGGCGCGAGTGCAAGAATCGGCCGGCCGATGTTACCGGCCGCCACGCTCGGCCGGCCGGCTGTGGTGACGAGATGGGCGATGAGTGCCGTGGTGGTGGATTTGCCGTTCGTGCCCGTGATGCCGATGACGTGATGGGCGGGCAGCCGCTCAGCGGCCTGCGCGAACAGGTCGAGATCGCCGATAACCGGCACATGCGCCGCCCGCGCCGCCTGCACAAAGGGATGCGTGGCCTCTCCCCGCACCGGCACGCCTGGTGAGACGAGCAGCCGATCGAGCTCGGCGATGGCTGCCAGGGCCAGTCTTTCCGCCGTCGGCAGGTCTTTCAGTACGACCGCCCGGTCATCATGCACACGCACGCGATTGCCGGCGGCCAAGAGCGCCGCGCGCGCGGCCGCCCCGGTGCGTGCCAGGCCCAGGATCCCGACCGGGCGCGCAAAGCGGGGCAATGGGAGCCGGTCCCGCACTCCGTCATCGGCACATGTCGTGGCCGCCGCCATCATGCCTCTACCTCAACTTCAGCGTCGCCAGCCCGATCAACGCCAACACCAGCGAGATGATCCAGAAGCGGATCACGATCGTCGGCTCGGACCAGCCCTTGTGTTCGAAATGGTGGTGCAGCGGAGCCATGCGGAAAACCCGCCTGCCCGTCAATTTGAACGAGACCACCTGCACGATCACCGAGACCGTCTCCAGCACGAACAACCCGCCAATGATCACCAGCACCAGTTCCTGTTTCGCCACCATCGCGACCGCCCCCAACGCGCCGCCGATGGCCAGCGAACCGGTATCGCCCATGAAAACGGCAGCCGGCGGTGCATTGTACCAGAGAAAGCCGAGACCGGCGCCGATCAAAGCGCCACAGAAGACGGCCAACTCACCGGCGCCACGCACGAAGGGGATCTGGAGATACTCGGCGTAAATGGCGTTGCCGACCACATAGGCGATGAAGCCGAGCGCGCCGGCGGCGATAATGGCCGGCATCGTGGCCAGACCGTCCAGACCATCGGTGAGATTGACGGCATTGGCCGTACCCGCGATCACGAGAACCGCAAAAACCGGATAGAAGGCGCCCAGGTCCAACAGGACATTTTTGAAGAAGGGCACGGCCAGCGTGGGCCCATGAAGCCGCGCCAGCATGACGGCTGCGGCCACCGCCACCACCGTCTCGCCGGTGAGCTTGACAATCCCTGGCACACCCCGCGGATTGCGCCGCGCGACCTTGATGTAGTCATCGGCAAACCCGATGAGCCCAAAAGCCAGTGTCACGCTCAACACCACCCACACATACGGGTTCATCAGATCGATCCACAGGAGGGTGGCGACGGTCAGCGCGATGAGGATCATCAGCCCGCCCATCGTCGGCGTGCCGGCCTTGGCGATCAAATGCTGCGGCGGCCCGTCGGCACGGATCGGCTGGCCATTCGTCTGCCGGCGTTTCAACCAGCGGATGAGCGGTGGACCGACGAGAAAGGAGAGCAACAGCGCCGTCAGCAACGCCGCGCCCGTGCGAAAGGTCAGGTAGCGCACGAGATTGAAGAGGATGAAATCATCGGCCAACGGACGCAGAAAATGATAGAGCATGCTAACTCTCCCGTTCCGCCAGCCACGCGGCCACGACCGCTGCATCGCTGAACGGCAGCACCGCATCACCGACGATCTGACCGGTCTCATGCCCCTTTCCGGTCACGACCAGCACATCGCCAGCCTCCAACATGGCAAGCCCCGCGCGGATGGCCTCGGCGCGGTCTCCGATCTCCTGGGCGCCGCGTGCGCCGGCCAGCACCATGCGCCGGATCGCGCCTGGATCCTCGCTTCTCGGGTTGTCGTCGGTGACGATCACCTGATCGGCAAGACGCGCAGCGATTGCGCCCATCATCTCACGCTTGCCGGGGTCACGGTCTCCACCACAGCCGAAGACAACGACCAGGCGGCGGCGCGTGTGCGGCCGGAGCGCCTCCAGCACCGCTTCAAGGCCGGCGGGCGTATGCGCATAGTCCAGATAGACGTCACCGCCTGTCGGCGTGCGCCCGAGGTGCTCCAGCCGGCCGGGGACCGGTCGCAGCCCGGCCAGCAGCACGAAGGCCTCTTGCGCGGCGACATCACAGGTCAGATGCAGCAAGCCCGCCGCCACCAGCGCGTTCGTGAGCTGGAAACGTCCGACAAGCGGCAGATGCAGCTCGTGAATATCTCCACCGGCGATTTGAATGCGCGCCCGCTGACCGGATGCCAGCGGCTCCCATTCGGTGATCCGCCAATCGGCCGCCCGTTCGCCGATCGAGAGCACGCGCATGCCCCGCCCCCAGGCCAACATCTCCATCTCGCAGCCCCACTCGTCGTCAACCACGATCACGGCCGGCGCCTGCGGTGGCAACAGCTCACCGAAGAGGCGAGCCTTGGCATAGAAATAGGCCTCCATGGTGCGATGATAATCGAGATGGTCGCGGGTGAGATTCGTGAAGGCGGCCGCGACAAGCCGCACCGCGTCCAGCCGTTTCTGGATGAGACCGTGGCTCGAAGCCTCGATCGCCGCATGGGTGCATCCCTCCTCGGCCAGAGCGGCAAGCAGGCGATGCAAGGTGATGGGGTCGGGAGAGGTGAGGCCGGCGGCAGTTGGATTCGCACCGATGCCCCGCACCCCGAGCGTGCCGATGCTGGCTGCGGACAGGCCGCGCCGATTCCAGAGCTGGCGCAGAAATTCCACCACCGAGCTCTTGCCATTGGTGCCGGTGACCGCCACCACATGAGCAGGTTGCGCGCCGAAGAACCGAGCGGCGATCTCGGCGAGTGTGCGGCGTGGATCAGCGACGGCCACCACCGGCACGGAATAACGGGCTGGATCGACGGCGCGCTCGGACACGAGAATGGCCGCCGCGCCCTGCGCGATCGCCTGGTCGATGAAGGCGGCGCCGTCATGGCGTGTGCCGGGCAGAGCGGCGAAGAGATCGCCGGGCCTGACGGTGCGGCTGTCCAGCGCAAGGCCGGTGACCCAGACGTCCGGGGCCTCGACAAGCCCCAGCAGCTGGGACAGGCGCTTGGCCCGACCGCTCTCCTGGGCCGGTGCGTTGGGGTCTGTCGACATATTTTCGGCGGCCGCCATCACGACTCCCATCATCCGGCCGCCTCCTCGGCGATCAGCCGGGAGAAGCGACGCAGGGTTTCGTCTTCGCTTTCATCCGCGCCCTGCGGAACGATACCGAGTGCCGGCGCGATCCGCTCGGCCACACGCGCCGCCGTGGGCGCGGCCGTCCAGCCAGCCGTGGCAAAACCAGCCGTCTCGGCGATGCCCTTCGGCTCGTCCAACATCACGAAGATGAGGGCGCGCGGGCGATCGGCCGGCAGCAGAGCCACGAAACTCGAAATCAGGCGGTCCGAGTGGTAGACGCCGCCGATCACCTTTTCGGCCGTCCCTGTCTTGCCGGCGAGCCGCAGCCCCGGGACTGCCGCCTGCCGCCCGGTGCCCCGCAGCACAACAAGGCGCATCGCTGCCTGCAGCTGGTGCACAACCGAGTCCGGAAGGACGCGCGGTCCCCGCATGTGGTCATCGCGCAGAACTGTGGCAGGACGAAGGACACCGTCACCGGCGACGGCCGCCACGGAGACAGCCAGTTGCAAAGGTGAGACGGCGATCCCGTGACCGAAGGCGGCCGTCAGAGTGTTGGCGTGGCGCCACTGTGCGGGAACCAGCGGCGGTGCGCTTTCCCGATAGGGCGAGGACATGGGATCCAACAGCCCGAAGCGACGAAAAGCGGATCGCAGCCCGTCATCGCCCAACCGCTCGGCCAGCTGAGCGAAGGCGATATTCGAAGAATGCGCGAAGGCTTCGATCAGAGTCACGGGCCGGGGGATCGGGTGGTCGTCGCGGATCCGGAAACCGCCGGGCACCACAACGGGCTGGCGCACATCGAAGCGTGCAGAGGGGGCAACCCCCGCCTCCAATGCCGCGGCCAGGGTGAAAATCTTGAAGACGGAGCCCAGCTCGAACACCCCCTGGGTGACGCGGTTGAACAGCGCTTCCGGCGCCGCGGCGCCTGGGTGGTTGGGGTCGAAATCGGGCAGAGAGACGAGAGCGAGCAGGCCGCGTGTCTCAAGATCCATCACCAGTCCGGCGGCCGCCTTGGCGGAAAAGCGTGCCTGGGCGGCCTGCAAACCGGCACGCAGCGCTTCTTGAACCGTCACGTCGAAGGAAAGATAGACCGCCTCTGGTCCACCGTCCCCGTCTGCGGCCAATCGTGTATCGAGCGCCCGCTCGGCTCCCATCAGGCCGCGCCCGTCTGCGTCCGTGAATCCCACCGCATGGGCGAACAGCGCCCCCAGAGGATAGACGCGCCGCTCCTCTTTCATGAGGCCGAGACCGGGAATGCCGAGGTCGAGGACCGCGCGCACCTCGTCCGGCGTCAGGAAACGTTTGACCCAGACGAAACGCCGGTCGCTGGCCAGCCGGGCCGCAACCTGTGCGCGGTCGATATCTGGTAGGACTCTGGCCAGCTGAGCGGCCACATCGGCCGGTGGGTCGAGCAGGCGCGCCGGATCCGCATACAGCGAGCGTACCGGCAGATTGACTGCCAGCAGACGACCGCGCCGATCCCGCAACGC
Source organism: uncultured Sphingomonadales bacterium (assembly GCA_964547755.1). Lineage (GTDB taxonomy): Bacteria > Pseudomonadota > Alphaproteobacteria > Sphingomonadales > Rhodothalassiaceae > J084. The sequence continues at coordinate 1,918 of CAZJPA010000147.1, read as the reverse complement.
CCGGCGAAGGGGTTGCCGCCCGTCATTCCGTCCGGTCGAAGCGGCCGCCCGTGCCGCGCTGGTCAAATGCGGGGCTTCGGCGACTGCCAGGGAAAAGGCGCGCAAGGCCAGTCCGCCGAAGCCCAGCAGAAAGAGCACGGCCACCAGAAACAACCGCGCCCGCCACAATTCCTGCGACGGCGGCCGAACCGGCGTATCTTGCGATCGTGCGCGTCTATTCACGCGATCCCTCTTTCCGCCATCCAGCGGCCATGCGCGACCACCACACCGTCACCGCCGACGCATCAACCGCCTCGGGTAGATCACGGACATGCCCGATCTGCTGGCTTGCGCGCGGCGGCCGCAGGGCGAGATAACGCTCGGCGTCGGCACGAATGCGTTCCGGACTGGTCAGATAGGCCCACTCGGCTTCGAGGATCCGGATGTTCGCGTGTTCGCGGGCGATTTCGGCTTCGAGCGCTGCGATGCGGGCACGTCGTTCGTCCACGCGATGGGCGAGCAGGTAGAGACTGATGCCAGCGGCAATCACAAGCCCCGTCAGGAACACCGAAATCATGCGACGCCACATCTCTCATCCACCTCCCTTGCGATCCGTCACGCGAAATCCGGTAACGCTCGCGGCGCGATCCCCGCACGCTCGGGCCAGGCCGGCGCCATGCGCCGCTCGGCTGCCCGCAGTCGGGCCGAGCGCGCCCGTGGATTGCCCCGCACCTCCTCTTCCTTCGGCCGCACCGCCTTGCGGGTGAGCAGCCGGAAGCTGGGCGAAAAAGTCGATCCGGCACGCTCTTCATGCGGCAACAGCCGCCCCGTTTCCTGCGAGCGGGCCCGCAGAAACTGCTTGACGATGCGATCCTCCAGCGAATGAAAGGCCACCACCACCAGCCGGCCGCCGGGCTTGAGAACCCGCTCGGCCGCGCTCAACCCCGCAGCCAGCTCGGACAGCTCGCGATTGACGGCGATGCGCAGCGCCTGGAAACTGCGGGTGGCCGGATGGATACGCTGATGGGGCCGAGTCCCGACAGCGCGCGCGATGATCTGGGCGAGTGTCTGCGTTGAGGTGATCGGCGCCCGTTTGCGCGCGGCCACGATGGCCCGGGCGATCCGACGCGCGGCCGGCTCTTCGCCCAACGTCTTCAGCAACAGGGCCAGGCGCTTTTCGTCGAAGCGGTTCACGATCTCGGCCGCACTCATGCCGCCATCCCCATCCATGCGCATATCCAGCGGGCCTTCCCGGCGGAAGGAAAATCCCCGCGCGGCTTCATCCAATTGGAAGGATGAGACGCCGAGGTCGAACACCACGGCATCCACATGGTCCACGTCGATGCCCGCCAACGCCGTCTCCAATTGTGAGAACCGCGCCCGCAACAGACGCAAACGATCCCTTCCGACCCCTTCCACCAGCGCCGCCCCGCGCGCGATCGCTTGCGGGTCGCGGTCCAGAGCGACAACCCGCGCGCCGGCATCGAGAAAGGCGCGGGTATAGCCGCCGCCGCCGAAGGTGGCATCGACAATGACGGCCCCGGCGCGGGGCGACACGAAGCGGCACACCTCGCCCAGCATGACCGGCCGGTGCCGGAGCGCCCCGCCCATGCCGTTGCGATCTCCGTCTGCGCCCATGCCATCCACTCCTCTTTGCGGCCATTCGTCATGAAGAGCCCCCCTCCTCTTCCTTGCCGTTCGCCTCGGCCGCAGCGCCCGGCGGCGGGGAGACCCGCTCCAACCGGCCGAGCGCCCCCAGCCGCACGGCGGCCGCCCGCGCCCTCTGCCGCTGCTCGTCGCGATACCGCTCCCAGGCCTCGGGCGCCCAGATCAGGAACTTCTCCCCCACACCAACGAAGACGGCCTGATCCGTGATGCCGGCAAAATCGAGCAGCGGCTGCGGAAGCAGGATCCGCCCCTCGGAATCGAAGGGCAAATC
>CAZJPA010000146.1:0-7526 GCA_964547755.1 uncultured Sphingomonadales bacterium | reverse complement strand
ATCGCTTGCGCACACATGGGACAGGGCTCAAGCGTCACATACAGCGCCGTGCCCACGAGCCGCGCATTGCCAAGCCGGCGGGCCGCCGCGCGAATGACCAGGATTTCGTCATGAGCCGTGGGGGCACGGTCGCGAATCACCCGATTGCCGGCACAGGCAAGCAGATCTCCTTTGTCGTCGATCAGCACGGCTCCTATCGGCACCTCGCCGGCAGCAGCCGCTTTTCGTGCTTCGACCAAAGCCAGACTCATGGGGCCGGACTTCACGAATCGCCTCCTGCCAAAACGCAGCCACCGTCTCGCCATCACCATAACGGCAGGTGATGCAAAAATGCATCACTTCGCGAAAATCTTGTCGCTATCACTGGAAATTCGGCGCAAAGATGCCGAAATTCCGTCATGCTTCCTCCATGGTCGCATGTCCTCTTGGGTGGCGGAAAACGATGGAACTGACGTCGCCGCGGCGATGGAGAGGGCGACAAGGGAGTGTGAATGTGAGAAAAGACAAGGGGGAGACATCCATGCGGGCGACGATTCCCCGATCGCAGACGGTCGGATATCTGACTTTGCTGACAGCGGCGGCCGCCATAGCGATGATGGCAGCAACGGCCCCGGCTGAAGCCAATAACGAAGACGAAAACCGCCTCTACGTCTCTGCACGCGGTGGCTTCAATTGGAATCTGGACCAACGACTCACGGGCCGGCGCACCGACTTTCTGGCGCGTGATGACACCCACAACGGCTGGATGGCAGGCGGAGCTATCGGGTACGATCTCAACCCCCTGCGCATCGAAATCGAATATCTTCATCGCAACAATGATCTCGAGATCGTCACCGTCATCGATGACGGTGGTCTGGCGGGCGAGCTCGGCCTCGTGAGCGCACCGGGCGCGAACGTGCTTTCGCGTGGTCATGTGAACGCCACCAGCGTGATGGCCAATGCGATCCTGGAACTCAATCGCGGCGGCGGGTTGCGTCCCTTCTTCGGCCTGGGCGGCGGCTTGGTCCAGATCGACTCGGATGCTGTGCTCGCCGGCAGCGGCCGGCGTCTGATCGGCGGAGACGACGTCGTTCTCGGATTGCAGACGATTGCGGGGCTGGCTGTAAAGATTTCCTCCAATCTTTCCGCAGAGGTCGGATACCGCTACCTCGTGACCGACAAGGCCCAACTGGCCTTGGGCGACAACCGCTTTCTGCGCCGCAAGGCCAAGGATCACAGCCTGCTCTTCGGCTTCACCTGGCGTTTCGGAAGCAGTCGGAAGGCGAAAACACCAGCCCCCGCTCCAGCGGTCGCGCCGGCTCCCCAGCCGGCTCCTGCTCCCGCAGCCGTGAACAAACCGCCGGTGGCCCAGGATGATCGTTTCACGGCGATCGCCGGCCAGGAAACCCGGCTCGATCCCCTCGCCAACGACCGGGATCCGGAACACAGCGCGCTCACCTTCCTGTCCATCGACACCCCTGCCCACGGCAAGCTGCGGCGGGCGGGCGGGGCGCTCTATTACACCCCGCAACCCGATTTCCGTGGCACGGACCGCTTCTCCTATCGCGTGGGCGACGGCCATGGCGGCGCGGCCTCTGCGACCATCACAGTCGATGTCGTAGCGCCCGAGGTCGGCCCCTATCTTGTGTTCTTCGACTTCGATTCGGCAACGATCAGGCCCGAGGCGGAACCGATCCTCGACCGCGCCGCAAAAGACTACCGCCGCTATGGCTTTGTGCGCATCAAGCTGATCGGTCATGCGGACCGGGCCGGCCCCGATTGGTACAATGACCGCCTGTCCCTGCGCCGGGCGGAAGCCGTCAAGAAGGCGCTTGCGGCACGCGGCGTGCCGGTCGATGCGATGGTGACCATCGGCAAAGGCGAGCGCGAGCCGCTGGTGCCAACGGAAGACGGCGTGCGCGAACCACAAAATCGACGGGTCGAGATCCTGATCGAGGATTGATTGCACGCGACCACACACCACCACGGCCATTTCACCGGGCGCGCTGATCCCGGTACCGTAACGGATAAGAGCAAGAACGGATAAGAGAAAGGCGGTGCGCCGTTCCGCTTATTCGTCCGCCACGAGGCGGCCGGGAGCGGCAGGACAGCTCGCCGATGGAAGCGGCAGACGGATCGGCATCAGACTGGTGAACTGCACAAGCGGCGTATCGGGAACGGCCTGGATCGCCCGCGCCAGAGCAGCCGCGCGGGCACAGAATTCCGGCTCCTCCAGAGCCCGGCGGGTGACGCGATTGGCGATCGCGGTCACCAGACGATCGACCGCTCCGGCCCCGCCCATACGGGCGGCGGCCCGGCGGAAATGATCGGCGGCGCGCTTGAGCTCCTGCCGACGCGTTCGGATGATGTCGTTATAGAGGGCGACATGCCCATCCGCCCGACGCCCCCGACAAGAGAGCGCCGCCACCATCAGCTGCGTCTGCAGCACCCGGACATGCCATCCCCGGCTTTGGGCGGAATCGAAGCACAGGCCGGCATCCGCCGCCTTTTCCCCATCGGCCGCCACGACGGGCGCCAGAGACACCACCCACATCACAGCTGCACTCGCAAGCCCCCACCACAGGGCCCGCAGCCCACCACGATGATCGATCCTGCGGCCGATGTCCGTCATCATCCGTAGCATTTTCGCATCAAAACCCCGCTCGGCCAATCCCATCCGCAAGAGGCGGGCATTCGCGCCCCCTGGTGCCCCAGACACACTGGTCGGCCGGCGTTAAGAAAGAATGGGCAAAAGCGGCGCCTTTGGCTGGTCTTTTCACAAAAACTGCAGCGCAGCCTTTGACGTCGCCTCGTGTTTTCCATGGCGCGCAACGGATCCGCTGCTCATTCTTTCTCGGGGCGCAAAATCGCGAGCCAGCGCCGCACCCGCCGTTGTTGACGTGTCCGATCCGTCTCCCAGCCCATGGCGGTGCTGTAGATCGCAAGGGCCGTGCGCCCGTCTTCGCCTTCGGCCATCCGTACGACGACGACGTCAGGAACGGCCTTGTCCGGCACCGTCACCCGAAAGCGCCACTGCCAACCGTCCGGTGCGATGTCGATCAGCGCGACTTCGGGAGAGTGATCCACGAAGGCGAGCAACCGTCGCCGCAATTCCTCGGCAGGCAGAGGCACCGGCTCGATCACGAGATCGACGGTGCCGGTGGCGCACAGTCCCGGGCTGCAGGCGAGAACGCCCCGCTTTTCCGCCGTGGCCAGATGGCGCAAATCCATCTCGGGCAAAGGCTTGCGTGGCAACCAGGCCGTGAAACGCTCCGGCCCGACGATGAGCATGACACCGCCCAGCAGCAGAACGGCCAGACTGAGCAGGATCGCGATCCGCACCAGATTGCCGAGTCTGTCCATCGATCATTCCCACCATGCGATCACCAGTCACCCCCGCCAACGCCCCCGCACCTAGGCGTGCCTGATGATCCCCGTCAAGCGGTGCTCGGCGGAAGAATTGGTTACGCCGCCAACAGCATCTTGGCGAGAATGTTACGCTGGATCTCGTTCGAGCCGCCATAGATCGTGGCCGCCCGGGAGAACAAGAAATGCTGAATGACCCCCGCTGTGCCTTCCGGCCCGATTTCGGGCAAGTTGCGGCGATCCTCCCCATATCTTTCCGGATAGGCGAGCGCGTAACGCCCTAGAACCTCCATCGCGAATTCGGACAAGGCCTGCTGCAGCTCGGTGCCACGCAGCTTCAGGATGGATGGCTCGATTCCCCGCGCCTGGCCGCGCATCTGGAGATCGAGGAAGCGCAGCTCCGTGAACTCGAGCGACAGCACATCCGCTTCCAGCCGCGCCAACCGCCGCCGCCAGTGCGGATCGTCGATGAGCGGGCGGTCGCCATCCTTCAGGGTTTCCAGCAGCCGCCGCAGCCGCCCCAACATCCGCTTCTTCGAGCCGATATCGGCAATCGCCTGGCGTTCGTGGGCGAGCAGGAACTTGGCGATGCTCCAGCCACGCCCCTCCTCCCCGACCCGGTTGGCAACCGGCACCCGAACATCGGCCAAGCTCACCTCGTTGACATGGTGAAAGCCGTCGATCGTGATGATCGGGCTCACCGTAATGCCTGGACTCTTCATGTCCACGAGCAGAAAGGTGATGCCCTCCTGGCGTTTTTCTTCCCGTGAGGTGCGGACGAGAAGGAAGATCCAGTCCGCCCAATGGGCCATCGTCGTCCATAGCTTGGTGCCGTTGATGACGTATTCGTCGCCCTCACGACGGGCGCTGGTGGCCAGGGCCGCGAGATCCGAACCGGCTCCGGGTTCTGAGAAGCCTTGCGCCCACCAGATCTCCGAGCGCAAAATTCGCGGCAGGTGATAGGCCTTCTGCTCCGGTGTCCCAAATGTGTAGATGACGGGCCCGACCATGTTGAGCCCGAAGGGAATGGGGCGTGGAGCGCCAGCCAGCCCCATTTCGACGTGAAAGATATACTGCCGGGCCGCATCCCAACCGCAGCCGCCGTATTCCTGGGGCCAGTGCGGCGCGATCCAACCTTTATCATACAGGATGCTCTGCCAACGGATGATGTCTTCCTTGGACAGCGGCACGCCGCGTTCGACACGATCGCGGATGTCGGCAGGCAGGGCGCTTGCAAAGAAAGCGCGCACCTCCTCACGAAAGGCCTCCAACTCCGGGCCGAAGGTCAGATCCATCGCCCCGCTCCTCCTCCAACAAGCGCCCCGAAAACAGCCGGCCGCACACCGCCGGTGCCGGGCTCAATCGACCCGTCGAATCCCTTGCATCCGCTACAGCGAACCAGCCAGCTGCATCGCGAGCCCCATGTTGCCCTCGATTTTCAGCTTGCCCATCATGAAAGCCATCTGCGCGTTCTGCTTGCCCTCCATGATGTCGCGGAAGTCGCTTTCGGCAACCTTGATGGTGCAGTCGGCCGGCCCGTCGGTGTTATCGACCACCGCCGGCGTCTGGGTGCCGTCGATGCGAATGACGCCCGCATCACCCAGGTCGAACTTGAGCACACCCCCGATCGACGCTCCACCGACCCGCGCGCGCACGGCTTCCGTCAGATCCTCAATCCCCATATCCACTTCCTCCTTCTTGCTTGCAGATTGTCCTGTCATTTTGCCCCGGCCTGGCACCGATACCGGCAAGAACCCGCCCCGGGCCGATGAGTGAGACTAGCAGCTTGGCTCGCGAGAGCAAGCCCACTCGTCACCCCGAAAGGGACAGGCGCTGCCTTGAGAGTCGCAGGAAAACCGCGGGAAATCCCAGCGGCCGGGCGGGAATTCCGTGAAGCCGCGCAGTGGCTTGCATATTGTTAAGAAAACTGAAACGATACCGCCAATCAATTTGGTGATTCCCGGCAGCGGGCCTAAACTTGGCACATGTCATCTTAAGACAAAGAAAGGGCGGCACGTGGCCTCTTCGCCACAGGACGACTCCATTCGTTTCAAGCCTCTCGATATCCCGAGAGCCGAGGTGCGCGCCGCCGGCATCGGCCTGTTCGATGCGATCTTCGAAGAGAGCCTCGCCCCTATTTTTCTTCTCGACCTCGATCTCGCCACCCACACCCTGACCATCGGAGACTGCAATCCCGCCGCGCTGCGCATCCTTGGGCTCGGGCGCAAGGACAAGCAAAAGCTGATGGGGCGGAACATCCTGAGCCTGTTTACCCGTGACGGCCTTGCAGACGCACAAGGGCTGCGTCGCGCCCTCATCCGGCACCAGACCTTTACCGGCGAAGGGCAGCTGCGCGGCGAGGACGGTTCTCCTATTGCCTGCCGCCTCGTGTTCCGACCTTTCGGCGGACGCGGCACGCCTCTGCGCTATGTCGCGATCATCCACCCCTTGAGCGCCCATCTCGAAGTGCAGATCGAGGCCTTGAGCGCCGAGCTCATGGCCGCGCGCACGGCCCGTGAGCGTATGCTGGCCCGGCTGAGTCATGACCTGCGTACGCCGCTCAACGGCATTCTCGGTCTGTCCGAAATTCTCCAAAATCCCGCGCTCGTTCAGCTCGACGAAAAAACCCGTGCGGCCTATGCGCGCGACATTCATTCGGCCGGTCGGGAACTGCTGTTCCGGATCGAAGACATGCTGGCCGCAGCCCTGGCGGACGATCCCCAGCGCTACGCCCTCAAGGAGACGAAGGTGCATCTGGAAGCGCTCGTGCGCCGCGTCGCAAAACGCTTCTTCGATGCCAAAGACGTCGGGCGGATCCTATTCGCCGTCGAAGCCGGCATCGACCCCGTGCTGGCGGACGAAGAGCTCGTGGAAAAGATGACCGAAGCCCTTTTCGACAACGCGCTGCGGGCCGCACCGCCGGATACGCCGATCCGTTGCCGTATCGGCCGCACCGAAGAAGGCGGTGTCTATCTTGCCATCGAAGACCGCGGCGTGCCGTTGGAGCTGGCCGAAGTGGAACGTGCCATCGCCGCTCTGGAAGAGGAAACGGACGTCTACAGTGCACCATCCCGCCGGCTGACGGCGGGTCTGCCCATGGCCAAAGCCTATATCGAGCTGCACGGTGGACGCATGGAGCTCGGCCCGTGTGCCGCCACGGCTGCTGTTGCGTCGCCGACGCAAAGAACGAAGCCCGCAAGCGGCCATACGACCAAGCTGATCTTTCCGCCCAATCGCTATCGAGGGCGATAGACGACCGGTGGACCGTCACCCTTTTCCGCCATCCCGCCGCGAGCCTCGCCCGCGTCAGGAAAGCGCGGCCCGGCCCGCAAATTCGGCCGCTGTATCAAGCTCCTCCTCGATACGCAGAAGCTGATTGTATTTGGCCACCCGTTCGCTGCGGCAAGGGGCGCCTGTCTTGATCTGACCGGCATTGGTCGCGACCGCAAGATCGGCGATGGTGGTATCCTCGGTCTCGCCGGAGCGGTGAGAGATCACCGTCGCATAGCCGGAGCGGTGGGCAAGCTCGATGGTCTCCAGCGTCTCGCTCAGGCTGCCGATCTGATTGAGCTTGACGAGAATGGCATTGGCCACATTCTCTTCGATGCCGCGGGCCAGTCGCTCGGGATTCGTGACGAACAGATCGTCTCCCACCAGCTGGCAGCGTTCACCGAGCGCGGCGGTGAGCTGCTTCCAGCCTTCCCAGTCATCCTCCGCGCAACCGTCCTCGATGGAGACGATCGGATAGGAATCAACCAGCTCTTCGTAATAGCGCACGATCTCTTCCGCGGTCAGTGTGCGGCCCTCGCCGACCAAATGGTAGGCGTTGTCCCGATAGAACTCCGTGGCCGCGGCATCGAGCGCCAGCACGACGTCTTCGCCTGGCGCGTAACCGGCTTTCTCGATCGCGGCCACAAGAAAGTCCAAGGCCTGCCGACTGCTCTTCAAATCGGGAGCGAACCCGCCTTCATCGCCAATGGCGGTGGATAGCCCTTCTGCCTTCAATGCGGCTTTCAGCGCATGAAATACTTCGGTCCCCATGCGCAGCGCGTCTGCGAAAGTCGTCTCTGAGACCGGTATGATCTTGAATTCCTGCTAATCCACCGCATAGGCCGCACTGGCGCCGCAGTGGAGCACAGTATTCAGCCACGACTGCAATTTCCTCACCCACCTCCCCCCCC
>CAZJPA010000145.1:0-7712 GCA_964547755.1 uncultured Sphingomonadales bacterium | reverse complement strand
CGGCAGGCATTCCGGCGTCCGGCGCGCGGATATGGTCGGTGGACAAGGGCAACGCAGGCAGCGTCGGGTCCTTGCATAGGGCGGTGAGTTCTTCGATGTCCTCGGCCGTCAGCTCTTCTGCTTCGGTGAGGCGGCGCAGCGCGTCCCGTTGCCAGAGGGGCCGGTCCTGTGACCAGGCGAGGATATCGGCAAGGGCCTCGGCTTCGGTGGTTACGGCCTCATTGTCGTCGGCTTCGGGCAAGATGGACCTCACACGAAAAAAGGATCATCGACATGCCCACTCACGCGACTTCCTCCGCGAAAAGGTCGCCCTGCTCTTGCGTCGGCGCCATCGAAAGCCCTGCCAGCCGCACAAGGTCATCTGCCGGAACATTGGCCAGCTCCTTAGGCTCCAGCTTGTGCAAGCCGCCGCCATAGACGCGGCCGTGGCCAAGCAGCTCTTCGACCTTGATGCTGTTAAGCCATGTCCAGATTTTCCGGGCCAGGCTTTTGTCCGTCGCAAGAGCGCGTGCAAGCGCGGGTTTTGGATAGAGCAAGAGATAGACATTGGCCGCGGTCGCCTGCGATTCATTCCAGATGAATCGGAAGGGGCGGCCATTCTTTGTGTCACTACGGCCTAGATAGGTGCAAATGAACGGGGCCGGGGGCCGGTCTTCCTGGCTGTACCACGGCTTGCGGTGCCGGCTCAGATAGCGTTCCGACACATCCGGCTTGCCGGTCTGTAGATAGGCCCATAGCTTCGGGTAACGCTCCTTCACGATCTCTTCGGGAAGGCGGCAATCAAGCAGGAAGAGCTGACGTTCAAGCACAGGGTTACCCTGAGCATCAGCCTTAATGTGATCACCTTCCAGATAGCGTGTGCTCGGCAGGATCGGCCTTAAGAACTCCCACGGCAGTTCGTGCTGCTCGATCTGCTCGCGGGTGAGAATGAAAAACCGGTTATCGCCGGTCGCCAGACCGCGCTTGATTCTGAACAGGTCGCCCAGCGTGACCCCGTTATGTTTTTCCCTGATTTCAGCAAGGGGAAACCGAGTCCATTTGTGTTCCTTCTTCAATTCTTCTGCGGGAATCAGGCGGCTGATCTTCGGATCGGCAAGCATGCCGCCGAAGGTAAATTGAACGTGGTGATCCGCCGGGGGCGGCTCCTTGCGGAAGAAGACAATGGCGGAGGAAACCAGCGCATCGCCGAACTGCACATTGTTGGGATCGAAGCGGTGAATGCGCAGCAGGTTGACCTTGCCCAGCAAATAGCGCTTCACCGCCCGGCCGTAATTCACGTCCATAAACTCGCTCGGGATAAGCCAGCCTGCTATGCCGCCTTCGCTCATCCAGGGATGGGATAGAGCGAGAAAATAACAATAGAGCCCGGAAAGGCCGACGATACGAACGCCGCAGGCTTGTTCGGACGCATCCTGTAGACGGACCTTCTCACCATTGAGGATGTGGTGGTGCCGCACATAGGGTGGATTGCAGATCAGGAGATTGAAGCGCTCGTCATCCTTTGCCGGCGGCATGGCCGTCGTGAAGTCGGCGATACGGATTTTGAGCGGTGTCCTTGCCCATAGCGCCTGTGCCGGCTCGCCGTAATGGGGATCGATCTCGAAACCTTCGGCGGCCTTAATGCGTTTTGCGGGAACGCTCGCGCGCAGCGCCGCATAGAATGCGCCGGTCCCGATACCCGGATCGAGAAACCGTATAGGCTCGCCTTGGGGAAGCAGGCTTACCGCGTAGGCCAGAATGTCCTTTGCCAGCGCCGTCGGCGTTGCGAACTGGCCCATGACGTTGCGCTGCTCGGGCGTCTTTTCCGCATCGAGCGCTGCCTGCAAGGCAAGGCGGCGGGCTTCGTATGTGCGTCCTGCTGCGATGGTCACAAGCCGAACTCCGCCAGATCGTCTATACGGTGTTCCCATACCCAATCGATGCCCTCGGCAGCTTCATAACCGAGATAGCCGCTATCGAAATAGCCGCACAGGAACAGATTGAAACGTACTTTTTCACCATAGGTACTGCGGAGTTGGGACATCTTCACAGCCTCTTCCTTGCGCCGCTTGTTCACGTTCGTGAAATCACCGGCGGACTTGGCTTCTATGAAGATCGGGAAGTCGCTTGCAGCCGCATCCTTCGGTTTGATGACGGCATCGACCGGGATGTTGACTGACTGGCCACCCTCAAGCTGAACGGGCACGTTCATACGAAAGCTGAATGTGCCGGGCGGCATGGCATCGAACGTCATGCCTTCGCCGGCCTCGATCTGGCGGTAACCGCGTAGCTCAAGCCATGCGGCAATGGCCGCGAGCTGACGCTTTTCCTGGGCGTTGCGGATAATGGGGTTGGCGACCGCGCCGCAAAGACGGTCGGCCACGATCGTGGCGGCGCGATGGATTTCGGCTTCGGCAGCCGGCTTATCCCGGCCAAGCCAGACGAAAATATCGGGATCGGCCATCTTCTCGATGATCGCACCAATCTTGCGCAGTTCTTCCTCAAGCTGCGGATGGCTCATGCGCACAGGGAGCTTCTTCTCTTTCTCCATACGCTTGACCAAGCTGCCGGGCACCCTGGCGAGGCCGATTAGCCGGTCCACGGCAATCGGCGGGCAGGTGGACATGCGGAGCGTCGGGAGAATCTCAGGGTGACGGCGGAGAATATCGGGCCGGATGTTGGTGAGATTGTCTGTGGACCGCAACGTTGCCTCAACATCCTTCGTGGTCTGGATGCGGGTCTCTCGAAAGGCCTTGGGCGCAAAATTCATGAACCAGTCATTGTACATATCGACCGACCGGGCGATGTCGGCCTTCCATTGCTGGGGTTTGTCAAGATTTACGCCCATATCGCTATCCCGCTTTCCTTCCTGGTCCCTACGTCAACGTCACGGTCACGACGCCGCCTTGGGCTTTTGCTTCTTGTAAAGCTCCCACATCTCGGCGAAGAGCTGATTGAGCTTCAGTCCGCGCCGTCCGGCCTCGGCTTTCACATCGCGCGCCAGGTCCTGGGGAATGCGAAAGCCCACGACCTGGCTATCTTCATGCTTCGCCCGGAGGGCCTGTGCCTTTGATACCATGGGTCACCTCTGTGTCGAATCGTCGATTCGTCGACAGACTACCAGAGTCGCCGGATGCGAGCCATGTACGATCTCAACATATGCACAGGCGGTCCGGCGAGCAGCGAGGATATTGAGCGGAAGAGCCTGCGATGGCCGGTCAGTCGAATGGAGGCCCCTCGATGGTATAATATGCGATGTGGGTTTAGCCTGACAGGTCTGATGGGTGGGGGTTCGATTCCCCTGGCAGTTGCCTGTCTCGGTGGCCTTCTTTGGTTCCTGGGTCTGTCGGCCCTGATCTCTTTGAGTGAACTGCCTCACAAGCAGAGGGGAAAGGAGGACCGCATGAGTGAAACGGGTAACGTTTCGTGGTGGAAGCCACGATCTGCCGTCCGGCGCATTTTCGTGAAGTCTACGATTTCGACGTTGTGGGCCATTGGGACGGGACTTGCGTCTGGCCTGGCCCTGTCAGGCTAAGCCCACAATCGGCAGTTTCACCGCAAGACGTTTTTGCCACAAATTTGCCACAAGCAGAATCGGGCCGATTCAGACAATGGCGGATTTCTGCGGGTTACAGAAGACCCAAATTTGTGGCAAAAGCGGCCCCGAAGGGCCGGTTTCTTTCCGTAACTGTCAGCTAAGTTATTGTTTTTATTATGGCGTCCCCGGCAGGACTTGAACCTGCTGCCCCCAGTTTAGGAAACTGATTAGAACGCTTTATTTTCTGCGGCTTACAGAGCTTTCGCCACAGATTTGCCACATGGATTTTGAAGTATTTCCGCTGCAAGTGCCTCTGCTGTCTCTCTTTTTGCTTCTTCTCTGTCTTTCAACAAATGACCGTAAACATTTATTGTAGTCTCGATTTGTGAATGGCCCATAGTGTCCTGAATGGATTTCAGATCCCTTCCTGCCTCTAAAAGCTTGGAAGCAAAATAATGTCGCAGCGCATAAAGTGTGTATTTGGGCCGCTCAGGTTTGCGACTATCCACTTCGTCTGTCACAAGGAGACCGGCTTCTTTCATAAGCGGCAGCCAGGCTCCTTTGCGGAATTTTCCAAGCAGTTGGGGGCGTCCATTCGCAGTTGGAAAAACCAGCTTATCCTTTGACGCCGGGCATCGCTCTTGCCAATCAAAGAGCATGTCGGTGACAAGTTTCGGCAGATAAATCGTGCGCTTTCCTGCCTTGGATTTAACTGGGCCAATGATGCCGGTTCTATCAGCACGCTGCCGAACCGTGATATGATCGTCGAATACGTGCGTCCAGGCGAGCCCACGATACTCGGATGGCCGCATGCCTGAGAACGTGGCCAGATAGATCATGGGCCGGTATCGTGCCCAGATCTTTTCCCTGTAGACACTCTTCTTGGTTAAAAAGTCAGCCGCTCCCAGAATATCACGGACTTCCTGATCCGAGGGAATCTGTATCTCAGAATCATCATCTTCGTAGCGCCCACCGGTTTTAATGCAAATGCCGGCGGCCGGATCGTGTCTGATGTGACCCTGATGCTTCATTTCGATGAGAGCAGAATGAAAGGATGAAAGAGTACGCCGCGCCAAATCACGACTTTTGTGTTCGAGCAACCAGTTCCGAAAATGCACGATGTCCGACGGCTCCAGGTCCTGAAGTTCCTTGAGCCAAGGGTATTCTTCTATCACGCGGCCACATCGGCGGTACTCCTTTAGAGTTTCCGGCTCGACCGTCTCCCGGCCGTCCCTGCCAATCTTTTCGCAGATATCGAGCCAGTGCTGAACCGCCTGCGGAACCGTCTTGATGTGCGAAGAAATACGATCCTGATGCGCGCCGAGGTTTTCGTTGAAGGCACGCGCTTCTTTCAGCGTATCAAATGTCTTGAACGCGTAGCCTGATTTCGCTGCTTTGCTCGGGTATCTTACTTGGTATGTCGTACCTTTCTTACCTACCCTTTTTCTTATATCTGCCATGTAAACGCATAATGAATCAAAGACTCTGTTAAATCAAGTTTTGAATAAACAAGCTTACAGATTAAATTGCCGCTCGGCTTCTATTTGTTTGCTTCGGTATATATTGACCAATGTTTGCTTTTCAATCTTGAGTTTTTTTCAATCGGATCGATAAAGAACGGCAGCTTGCGCCGTCCGTGCGCGTCCGGATCGGCGGCGCGCTTTATCTGTCGGTGCGTCAATTCCACGCCCATCCCGGCCAGTACCTGCCGGGCCTGCTCCAGATCGATGTAACAGGGCTTGTTCACTGTGCTGCGTCACCTCCTTCTCAATGGACCTGATTACGGTTCGTACTTGTCCGCCGCGCTCCGGTAAGGACCGGAGCTGTAAAGTTTATCGACGGTTTTGCCGTGCTTGCGCGGCTCCACTTTGTCACCGAACCCGTTCGTCGGATTCAGGAACAAAGTAGCCCCGCGCGTATAGCGAACGCCCATATCTTCGGCTTCACCAATCTTCTCGAACAGGGCTTGCTTGAATTCGGGAATACTCATCTCTCCCCTGACTTTAATTTCCATCAGGACCTTCCAATCAATAAATTCTGGCAATACAACCTAAATGTGTAAATATCAACCAACTATACATAAGTATAAACCTAAGGTTGTTAATAAATTATTAGCGAATTTTTCAAAACTGTTATTCAATCTATGTTTCAAGGTATCCGCAAATACTATTACGCGGTGCTCTGGTGGTGCCGAAACCGCGCCGGCCAGCCTTCCTGCCCTTCCGAAACAGCATTGCATTCGTCCTGCGCCTGGTCTGGCATTCCTTCAGCCGTGACGCTCTGACACTTCATCCTCCTTTTGCCTCCTTCCGACCCTGCCCGCGTGCGGACCTTTCCTATGCCGATTGTGGGTGTGGAGAGCCGGAAAGGTTCTCACCGGTCAGAACCTGACAACGCAAAAGGAGGAAAACGATGTGCAAGATCATCACACCTGCCGAGCTGCAATACCGGTCCCCTGCCGAATTGCAGGCGCTTTATCGAAAATTCCGGCAAGAGCTGGCGATAAGCGCTCCCGGTTCGATCGCACGCCGTAATGCGCGCGTCAGCTTGGAAAATATAGACCACGCGATCACGCGGCACCGGCGCTATCCGGCGTCGTGTCCGTAGCGGCTTCCCAAGAAAAAAACCGGCCCTGCAAGGGGCCGGTTTTGTTGTGTCTGTCAACCGCGAGGACAGCACGAGGATACCTGCTGCCGCGCGATGGCGTGGTTTCCGGGCCGGTGATATTCAGGCGGTCTCCGGCTGCTCCTGTTCGGTCTGACCGCGATTGCGCCGCTGACCCGACTTTTCCAGTTCCCCGGCAGGGCGCGGCCGTTCGCGCCTGACATTGATCGCGGATGTATCGAGGCTGGTCTTGATGTGGGAGGCGTAGAATTTTTCGATCATCTCTACACTGGTGCGGCAGTTCTTGGCGATCTGGTAGATATCCGCGCCCTCCATGAGGCGGAAACAGATATAGGTGTGCCGCAGGCTGTAGGCGGTCCGGCGGTTGCTGTCGCGATCGAATTTGAGCTTTTCCTCGGTCAGGATGTTGTTGAACATCTTGATGTGGTTGCCGGGAAAGACCGGATCGGCCGGCCCCGGCAGCACCGGCGCGGCCTCTTCGCCATTGCCGGACTCTTCCCCGTTTGCCTCCACGGGCCGGGGCCGGTCGCGCAGCCGTTCATAGGGGCGCACCGCCCCCGGGGTGCTCATGCAGTAGCCGACACCGCGCTTGCCGCGGACCTCGATTTCCAGGATTTTCTCGCCGCTCCAGTCGTCGGTCACGATCTCCACGTCGCGGTGCTGAAGGTTTCTGGCCTCGTCAGGCCGCAGGCCGGTATTGGCCATGAACAGCACATAGTCGTGAAGCTGCTCGGCATGCCATTTGTAACGGGGATGGGGCGGCTTGCGCGCCCGGTTCCGGGTCGCGGTATAGAGCTGCTTGTATTCCTTGTGGCTGAACCAGGCGCGGTGGCTGACCTTGCTTTGAGTGTTGTAAGGCGGGGAAAGGTCCGGCAGGGCGGAAAGCCAGCCGTGGCGCATGGCGGTCTTGAGAACCTGGCGCAGCGTGACGATCTCGTCATGGATCGTGCTGCGCGACGGCGGCTTGCCTGTGTGCGTCCGGTTGCTCTTCGAATGGGGGTTAGGCTCATCGCCCGGGCTCAATCGGTGGATGCGGTATTCCTGGACCTTGCCGGCGGTGATTTGCGACAGGCCCGTGGAACCGAAGAACGGGATCAGGTGCAGGCGGAGCCGGGCCTTGTGCCCCTCGACCCAGCGCGGGCTTCTCTGGCCTTCGGTAATGATCTCGTATTCACGCTCGAAGACGGCGGCAGCCTGCTTGAAGGTCTTCTCGTTGATCAACTCGCCGCTGCGGCTGCGATCGCGCAGGGTGAGATACCAGTCCTCGGCAAATTCCTTCGCGAGTTCCAGACTTTCCTGCTTGGTGCTGGTGCGCCGGTTGCGGCCGGCAAGGTAGGTCGAACACTGCCAATAGCTGCTGTTCGGCCGCTTGTAGATATGGACCTTGCCGCCAAAAATCGTGTGAGTCGCTATGAGACGCCGCCTGCGCCGAAAATGCGCAAAATGTGTAAGGAATGTGAAACAGTAACAGGCCCGTAAAGGGCCTGTCCAGTTTTATGTTAAGTTATTGAAAAGATTGGTTGCGGGGGTAGGATTTGAACCTACGACCTTCAGGTTATGAGCCTGACGA
>CAZJPA010000144.1:0-7721 GCA_964547755.1 uncultured Sphingomonadales bacterium | reverse complement strand
CTGTTGGCCGGGCTGCTCAAGGCGCCTTCGCGTCTGCAGCCGCTTGCCAATCTCGAAGGCGCTTGGGAGCGGGCGCGACGCGTGGTCCTGCCGGCGATGCAGCGCGCCGGCTATCTTTCGCGGCAACAAATGGAGAAAGCGATCGCCGCCGGCCCGCCGCGTTTGCGGCGGGGGTTGGGGGCGAATGTACGCTATGCGACCGACCGTGCGCTGCGTGAAGCCGAGCGGTTGACAGGCGGCTGGTCGGGATCGGTGGAGATTCTCACCACCATCCGGCCCGATCTTCAGCGCCGGGCTCAGCGCGTTCTGCGCAACATTCTCGACCGCTCGGGCGATGCCCGCAATGCGCATCAGGGTGCGGCCGTCGTGATGCTCTCGGATGGCGCGATCGAAGCCTATGTGGGGGGACGCGACTGGCGGCGCAGCCAGTTCGACCGCGTCTTTCAGGCGCGCCGTCAGCCCGGCTCGGCCATGAAGCCCTTTCTTTATGCTGCGGCATTGGAAGCCGGATTTTCGCCTGAGGATGTGCTGCCCGATGCGCCGATCCAGATTGGTGACTGGCAGCCGCGGAATTTCGACGATCGGTATCGGGGGACGGTCACGCTTTATGATGCCTTCGTTCATTCTCTCAACAGCGTTGCCGTCCGCTTGATTCTGGCCGTCAAGCCGGAGGCCGTGGTCGCCATGGCGCACCGCCTGGGAATGCGGGAGCCGCTGCGGCCCTTGCCATCTCTTGCGCTGGGTGCGCAGGAGGTCCGGTTGCTCCATCTCGTGGCCGCCTATGCTCCTTTCGAGAATGGCGGGCTGCCTGTGGAGCCCTATCTGGTGCTGGAGGTGCGGGCGGAGAACGGTCCCGTGCTCTATCGCTACCAGCCGAAAGAGGAGGGGGCGCCGGTGCTCTCCCGGCCCTTGCGCCAAACCATGCGTCGGTTGTTGCGCGGCGTCGTGAGGGAAGGCACCGCGCGGCGTGCCGCTCTGCCCGGGGTGGCGGCGGCCGGGAAGACGGGCACCACCCAGGATTTTCGTGATGCCGTTTTCGTGGGCTTCGTTCCCGGTCATCTGGCCGGTGTGTGGATCGGTAACGATGACAACAGTCCCATGAAGGGGGTAACGGGCGGCAGCCTGCCGGCGATGATCTGGCGTGAGATCATGCGCGCGCTCGTTCCCGCTGCAAGCCAGCCGGAAGAGGTTCCCTCCCGCTAAGGAGAAGGGCTGTCGTCTCCGGGAAGGAAGACGGGGGGAAAATGAGCGGCGGCAGGTTCAGGCGGCCTGTAAGTGACGAGGCATGCCTTGTTTCCAGATCGCCGTGACGGCTGCGCGCAGGGCATCATCCACACAGCGGGGGGTCCAACCCAATTCGATGCGGGCGCGGGTTGCCTCGAGCGGGCGAGGATACCGCGCAAGGCGTACGCCTTCGACGCTGGCCAGCGGTGGAATACCTGTCTGGCGTGCGCGCAGCTCGGCAAAATGGGCGGTCGCGAGCGCGATCGGAAACGGCACACGGCGCTTGGGAGGCGGGCGCCCCGTCACCTCGGCGACGATGGCAAGAAGCCGCGTCATGGGCGTCGCCGGTGCCCCGATCACATAACGTCGGCCCACCGGAGCCTTCTCAGCAGCCAGCAGATGAGCGGTCACGATGTCGTCGGCATCGAGAAGATTGAGGGCACAGTCAAGATAGGCCGGCGGCGGCGCGAAGAGAAACTGCTCCAGCATTTGGGTGGGCGGGGTACGCGAACGGTCGTCGCAACCTATGGGGATCGCTGGGTAGAGGATGACCGCTGGCAGGCCGACTGTAATCGCATTACGCACGGCTTGATCCGCCCACCACTTCGAGCGGCTATAGGGACCGGCCATGCGGGTCACCGCCGCGGGCGGCGTGTCCTCGTTTATGGGAGTAGGATCCGGATCATCCCAGCCACGCAGCACGACTTCTGAAACCGTGTGCACGAACCGCGCGACATTCGCTCGCCAGGCTTCTTCGAGAACAATGAGCGTGCCTTCGTAATTGATGCGGTGATAGCGGCTCGGATCCGGCAGCCAGAGATGGGTGAGGGCGGCCATGTGAAAGACCGTGCGCACGCCGCGCAATGCTTCGCGTACGGCCTGACGGTCGGTGACGGAAGCGGTCATCAATGTCGCACCCGCCAAGGCGGGATCCGCCGTGTCGGCTGCTTGGTCCAACACGCGCACACGGGCTCCGAGCGCAATCAGACGGAGCACCAATCGCCGTCCGAGAAAACCGGCGCCGCCTGTCACCAGAATTGGATCGGCGATCATTCCGGTTCCTCCATTTCTTCGTCCACCCCTGGTCGTTCGCGCAATCGACAAACCAGCATCCGCGAGTCCCAAGCGCTGGTCGCGACCAAGCGACCGGCCCATATGACCGCCGTCGTCGCGGCCGAGAGCGGCCCACCGTCTTGCGCATATACCGTAGTCATCCGGCCATCCGCCGCCAAGCGCAGGATCACGGTCGGCGCCTGCCGGTGGCCAAAGAGATGATCCCGATAGAACGCCAGTGCAAGCAGGGAAGGATGGGCGGCAATCAGTAGGCCGTCATCATGTTTCCTGGTGCCGCCGTTGGCAATCAGCGTCAGATTATCCGGGGCGGCCGGGAGTGGAATCCGGTGTGTGTTGCCATCTTCCTCTCCAAGAGTCAGAAAGACGAGCGCTCGCCCGCGGGTTTCGGCGATCCACAGCTTGGTGCCGTCTTCCGTCCTCGTTAACGCCAGTCCGTTGGGCCAGCGCAAATCGACAAATAGCGGCTTGTCCGGGGGAGACGGAAGGCGGTGAGCGGTGAGAGGGAGCGCCACCACCTTGCCGGAGGGCGCGGCCCACAGATCTTCCCACCAGCGTCGCCAGCCCGTGCAAGCCGTATGATCCAGTGTGACCAACAGCCGATCGCCCTTGGGATCCAAGACAAGATCATTGGCCGCGCACCAGCTTTCTCCTTCTGCCAGCAGTCGGGGGTCCAGCAGATCAGATCTCTCAAGCCTGAACGACCAGATCCGCACATGGAGTGTGTTCTCGCGATAACGCCGGTCAATCACGAACAGCCGCGACTGGCCGCCCACCTGCGCCAACGCGATTCCATGCGGGCGCAGGGGCACCGGGGTCTCAAGCCGCGTGAGAGCGATGGGATCGGCCGGGGATGCTGCGGTCAGCTGATCAGCCTGCAACACATATAGTCCGCCTTCAGGGACAGGATCCATATTTGTGCGGGCTTGGGCCACCGCGCGCCTGTTATAGGCGGAGATCACGAGCGTGTGCTCATCGCGCACCGCAAGATCCTCCGCCCCTGCAACCATCCGGCCGTTGCGCACATCGATCAGGGGATGGGAAACACAGTCCGATACCGTCAATCGCGGATCGGGCGGGGCGGGCGCTTCCTCGCCGCAGGCAACGAGCATCGCAAGCAGCGGCAGGACCGGCAGAAAGGCTTGTCGCCTGCTCACGCCGCCTGATCCCCGTAGCGCGCGAGGAAGCGCCCCCAGCGCTCCTCGACCTTGCGACGCACATCGGCAGGAATGGGGCGATAGCGGTTCTTGCGGTATCCGGCGACACGATCGAGATAACGCTGAAACCGGTCGCGGTTGCGGTCGAATCCCTTCAGGCCAAGCCGCGCATAGATCTCGGCTATGGTCTCAAGAGGCGCGCGCTCCAGCTGCGCAAAAGAGATGGCGATGAGGCAATCGGCCGGCCAGTCCTTCGTTTCGGACTCAAAGCGATCCATCATTTCGGCATAGGTGGTGAGGATGATCTCGTCGATATCGAGGTGATCGTAAGGTTGGAGGGCGAGTTGACGCAACAGCTGGCGATAGAAATTGCGCATCGACACGAAAACCCGATAGGGGTCGCGGTGGATATGCACAAACCGCGCCTGTGGGAACAGCCGACGCAGATGAGCCGGGCGGGCCGTGTAGACAGGATTTTTGATGATCAGACGCTTGCCGGGCTGGGCGATGGCAAGCTTGCGGTAGAAGCGGCGCAGCACGGCTTCCCATTCCGCGCGCTCCTGCTCACGCAAGCCGTCGAAGAAGACAGACCGGTGGAAGATGGCGTCGAAATGCCGGGGAAAATAGAGTGCGTGATAGAAGGAGATCGGCGTGAGATTGGCCAGCGCGATCTCGTCCTCCTGCGGCGCATCAGGTGTGACGGACACGCGGTCGATATAGCGGTGGCGCGGCAGCTTGCGGGCGAGCATCGGCCGCAGCAAGCTGCCTAGGATCAGGAAGTCATGCGGAAGGGCGGTGGCGAACGGCGAGACATAAGCAGCATCGTCCGCTTTGCTGAGAATGTTGTAGAGATGGGTGGTGCCCGAGCGCCAGTGGCCGAGAATGAACAAAGGTGACGGTCCCGCCGGTGGATCGGGGCGGAGAACCTCATAGGCCCGTTCAATCAAGGTGAATGGTAATCGTCCGAGAGCCGCGAGCAGCGCCCGATGGGCGATCGTCCGCCGCTCGGGTGCAAGCGGTCCATAACGACGGAACACCCGAATCAGGGTGCGCAGATCCGCCCCATAGAGGGCGTGGGTGGAGTCGATGCGCTCTTCCATCATGGGGATCCTCTTAACGTCTCGCTCGGCTTCCGCCAAGCGGAAGTCCGAAAGCGTGTCTTTCAGTCACCGGTCGGTTCGAGCGCGGCGAGTTGGGCTGCAAGCGCAGGGATGAGCGAGGCACAGGCCGCATACAGGACAACCGGTCCATGTGCTTCCTGGGCATGGCCATGTGGCTTCTCACCCACCGGGCCGGCCCTCTCTTCATGGACAAAGCACAAGGGGGTCTCATCCAGCTTTCGCAGTACGCCGCCGGCCTCTTCGACCAGGAGCTGACCGGGAGCCAGGTCCCAGGGCGCTTTCGACGTAAAGCTGATCAGCAGATCGGCCTCGCCTGCGGCGATTCGCGCCAGGCGGAGGATGAAGGAGCCGAGCCTGTGGTGACGCAGTGGTGGCCATGGCTGTCGCCAAGCGGTTTTGTGGGCGAGACGATGGCGATCTGCGAACGCTCGGGCTTGGGCCAGATCCCGACAATCGCTCACATGCAGGGCCTCGTGATTCCGGTATGCCCCCTTTCCCCGCACGGCCCAGAACAATGCGTCTGCCTCCGGCTCCGACACCGCTGCCAGGACCGGTCGGCCGTTTTCGAGCAGAGCGCCGGCGACGCACCAGTCCGTCCGCCCTTGAAGATAGCTGCGGGTGCCATCGATGGGGTCAATGAGCCAAACGGGTGCGTTGCCGCGTGGCGGCACATAGGCCGACTCTTCTGACCACCAGCCGTAATCCGGTCGGGCGGCGCGTAGTTGCTCACCGAGGAGACGGTCCACGGCGAGATCGGCTTCGCTCACCAGGGTGCCATCGCGCTTGCGCCAGCTGCGAGGATGCGTGCCTTGCAGGCCGGCGGCCAGCTGCCCGCCTGCCGTAACGGCCCGGCGGAGTAGATCCAGATCGGCGTGCCGTTGCGCGCTGACTTGGGCCGTTATGGCGTCCCTGTCGGTCATTCCTTGCCCGCCACTGTCATCTCGGGCACAAGTAGAGTTGGCGCATCGATCCCATAGCGGAAGTCGAGGTCGTCGGCCGCTGTCAGCTCCGCGAACATCCGGTCCAGGCGGCTGGCGATCGTCACTTCGTGGACGGGGTAGGCGATCTCGCCGTTCTCGATCCAGAAACCGGCCGCACCCCGACTGTAATCGCCGGTCACGATGTTCACGCCCTGACCGATCAGTTCGGTGACCAGTAGGCCTTGGCCGACCGCGCGCATCAACTCATCCGGTGTGCAGGAGCCGGGCTCCAGGTAGAGGTTGCTGGGGGCAGGAGATGGTGGTTCCGCAAGACCGCGGCAGGCATGGCCGGTCGTGTCGAGGTCGAGCTCATCCGCCGTTGCGGTGTCGAGCAGCCAGGTGAGCAGACGCCCTTTTTCCACGATCGCACGACGGGCCGTGGCGACGCCTTCCGCATCGAAGGCACGTGACCGCAATCCGGCCGGTCGCAGCGGATCGTCGATGATCGTGATGGCATCGGAAAACACGGTCTCATGCAGGCGCTCTTTGAGGAAGGAGGTGCCACGGGCGATGCGTTCGCCATTGATGGCGGCGGCCAGATGTCCCAGCAGCGTGCGGGCAACCCGCGGTGCAAAGAACACAGGGAAAAGACCGGTCGGAGCCGACCGGGCCCCAAGGCGGGCGATTGTGCGGCGGCGCGCCCGCTCCCCGACCGTCTCAGGCGTCTCGAGCGCGGCGAAATGACGCGCGGAATGGGCGGCATAGTCGCGCACCGCCCGATCACCCTCGCCGGCCATGACGCTCACGCCGATACCATAAACGGTCGATTCGCTCCGGGCGAAGAAACCGTCGGTCGTGGCATGCCAGCGTATGCTGCGTCCTGCGGAGGCACCGGCGCCACCGGAATTCGTGATGCGATCATCGGCACGGGCGATCTGCTCGGCCGCTGTTGCCAATTCGGCAAGCGTATCGGGTGCGGGGTCGGCTTCATCGGCGAGCCGAAGGGCCTTGGCGGCGGATTCCGGATCCTCTTTCAGCCGGGCAACGGGGGCCAGGCGCGCATGAGGATCCGGCGGACTCAACCGCGCCATCGCGACTGCCCGCTCGGCAAGCTCACCGAGCGCCTCCATTTGGCGAGAGGCGGTGGACACGCTGGCTTGCCGGCGGTCGAGAAAGACGCGCAAACCGATGGCGAAATCATCTTCGCGTTCCATGGACTCGAGCACACCCAAGCGCACACGCGCTTCAGTCGCCGTTCCGGTTACCAGTACCGCTTCGGCCGCTTCAGCACCGGCGCGCCGCGCTGCCTGGAGAACGGCTTCCAGCAACAGGTTGGCATCGGCTTCGGCCATCTCGGCCGTGCGATGCGGCGCGGTTTGCAGGATAGGGGCATGGGATGCCATCGTCTCGTTTCCCTCGCTGTCGTTTCTGACGGAACAGGCTGTGCGGCTGCCGGTTGCTCCAGATGTCGTGCGTTGGGACAGGAAAGGCAAGAGTCTCGTTGGTCGGTGGCCTGATCTTCACAGGGGCAGCGCCACAAGGGCCGCCTTCAGCCGCGCCAGACGGGCCTCCAGTCGGGCGATCGCGATCGTTTCAGTCGGCAGGCTTCGGCGCGCGGCATCCAGTTTGAGTTCGGCCTCAATCACGGCTACCTCGAGACGATGACGCCGGCTGCGCAACACTTCGGCTTGCGCCCACCTCTGCTCATTGTTGTCGGCGGATGCTGTTCGATCTGCTTGTATGGCGCGGGTGAGCGCGGCGAGATCCTGCTCCCATGCGGCGATGCGCGCGGGCAGCTCCTCGAGGAAATGACGCGCTGCTTGGGTATCGGGAAAGGCGAAGACTGGTTGAACGGCAACCGTCCGCATGGGGGCGGGCTGCGGTACGGCGCTATGGGGCGCCGGTCCGGCCAGTCGTGGCCAGGAGCCACCCGTACAGCCGGCCAATAGGAGCAGAAAAGGCGTATAAAAGGAAAGCCGAGTCGCCTGTCGGATCATGATCACAGTGTCGCGTTGTGCGTTTCCACCATACTCGGAGCCGGCGCCAAGCCTGTCTCAGGCGGATCTCATCCGTGCCCCCGAAAAGGGGCTTGATTGCCAGCGGTCTCATTACTATGTTCCGCGCGCATCCGGCAATGGCGGTGTGCCGCTTGCGGCGGGTGCATGCGCGCTCGTAGCTCAGCTGGATAGAGCACCAGACTACGAATCTGGGGGTCGGGGGTTCGAATC
>CAZJPA010000143.1:0-7804 GCA_964547755.1 uncultured Sphingomonadales bacterium | reverse complement strand
CCTGCGATCAGCACGTCGCGCCCGGCGGCGTCACGGGCCTCGGCCGCAAGCCGGCCGGAAGCGCTCGAGGGTTTCTTGCGCGAGCGCATCGCCGGCTACAAGGTGCCGCGGCGGCTGGTGTTCGTGGATACCCTGCCCCGCAATGCCACCGGCAAAGTGCTGCGGCGGGTCCTCAAGGAGCGCTTCGCTCAAGGGGACTCGGGCGGGGACGAGAGGGAAGAGGGGGGCTGAGAATCCGCGGTGGAAAACGGCGGCCGGCACCAGGAGGGCTTGGCGGGGCCGGCCATGCCCTCACAGGGCAGAAGAGAGAAGCCCGCAATGCTGCACCGCAGCCCGGCGCGGGTGACGATGCGGTCGAGTTCCGCGCAGATCTGCCCCATCTCGCCGGCAAAGCGGAATCGGCGGTGGAAGAGGAGCTGCGGGCAGGCACGCTTCAACCGCATCACCACCACGCGCCCATCCTTGAGAAAAAGGATCACCGCCTCGTCGCTTACGACCCGGCTGGCGCGAATATCCGCGATCGCCAGGCAATGTTCCTGGAGGGGTTCGAGATTCTGCGGCACAGGCGTGGCCGCCGGCGGCACCGGCACCGTCTTCGGCGCCCCGCCGCCCAATAGCGGGCAGGCGACCGCGATCGCCATCCCGACGATCCGCCTCCTGAACCGGCCCGGTCCGAGATCAGCCGCTGTTTTCCGCCAAATCGGCACCGCTTCCGTCTCCCTGGCCTGTCAGGATAGGCGGTGGGCGGCGTCGAAACAAGGATGCGCGAATCCTGCCCGCAGGGCCGGTCGGCCGATGGATCGGGCATTCACCGCCGCGCCCGCCGCTCTTTACACGACGATCGCCTCACGGGCGACCGGCTGGAAGTCCCGCCCCAGGCTTTCGACCTTGAGCTCCACTTTTTCCGCGGCTCCAAGATCCAGGATGAGAACGTGGTCCTCGCCATGATGGATGAGCTGTTCGAGTCGCTCGGCAAGCTCCACCCGGCGGCGGCGGGTGAGCCGGCATTGGAAGACGGACAGCTGCAGCCACTGCCCGAAGCCGTGCATGGTCTTGAACACCCGCCGCCAGCGCTTGGGATCGGCGATGTCATAGGCAACGATATAGAGACGTTCCTCGGCCATGGCCCTTTCTCCCCCGCTCCTCGGCCCGTCCCTAGCGTGGCAGGTAATGCGGATAGCGGGGCAGCTCGCCTTCGAGATGCCGGGCGAACAGCCGCGCCTGGACCGCGATCAGCCGCCGCATGGAGATCCGGTATCCAAAGAGCGGATGCACCACCTCCTGGGCGAGCCGGCGTTCATAGGCTTGGATGAGCCGCTTGCGCGCCGCTTGTGTCATCGCAACCGCCTCGCCACGGCGGATGAAGTCTCCCGCCGTGACCGCGCGTCCGTTGATGAGACGCAGGACGATACCGTCGGCAAGCACCGGCCGGAACGGTTCCATGAGGTCGAGAGCCAGCGCCGGCCGGCCGTAGCGCTCGGCATGATAGAAACCGCGATAAGGATCGAGCCCGACCGCAGACAGCGCCACCAGCCAGGTCCGGGCAAGCAGCGTATAGGCGAAAGACAGCAGAGCGTTCACCGGATCGGCCGGCGGGCGGCGGCTGCGTCTGTCGAACCGGAAGGCCGGCAGCGACCGGCGCGCCGGTGTGATCATCGCCTCGAAATGGCGGAAATAGAGCGCGGCCGCCTCGCCCTCCAGACCAAGGAGAGTGGCGATGTCGCGCGCTGCGACGGCACGCTCGGCCAGACGGGCCAGACGCGCAAGGATCTCGTTGCGCAAGTCCTTGCCGGCGGCTCCGCCGGCCGATGCGGAAAAGGATTCGGCTCCATCCGCAGGCGGTGGCGGTGCGGCCTCCTCCTGGGCCGGTTCCTTCCAGTTGCGCCGCAGCATGGTGCGGGCATTGCGGATCTTGGCCGCGACGATGTCGCGCGCGATCGTCAGCCGGCGACGGGGATCGAAGCTCGCCGCGAACTGGGCCGTGCGCACCAGGACATTGCGGTGACCGGTGGAGACCGTATGTCCCAGCGTCCAACCGCCGGTGGACGCCCAGGTGACCGGGATCTCCCGCCGCATGAGCGCGTGCAGTGTCGGCGTCGTGATCGAGACGGGGCCAAACAGCACCAGCTCCGACACGTCGATGAGCGGCACATGAAGCTTCTCCTCGCCCGTGTCGATCACCAATGTTTCGCCGTCCTTGCGCACCCGCGCGCCGGGTTTCTGGACGTAGACGGGCAATGCGGCGTCAGCGGCCGGATTGAGCGGCCGCGGCACGAGGCCGGGCGTGGCGAAGAAGCGCGTCTCGTCCGGCAGGCAAATGCCGGCCAAGGCACAACGCACGCATTTGCGGCTCATCTCCAAGGGCGGCGGCCGGCGGCCAGATGCGCACATCAGCCGCATCTCGGCGATCGCGCGTTCGGTCTTGGCGCGCAGCTCGGCGTCGAGGGCGACCGGCACCCGCTCGCGCGAGCCGGCGAACCAGATCATGCCTTCGCGCACCCGATAGCCGTTGTCCTCGAGAATCAGCGCTTGTGCACAGACCTGCACGCGCTCCGGCTCATAGGCGCCCTTGTCCACATGCGGGCGCTTGCCCTTCTTGTAATCGACGGGGGTGACGAAGCCGCCGTCGGCCTCCAGCAGATCCATCTTGGCGATGATGCCGAGCCGCTCGGACGCCAGGGTGAGCGCCCGCGTGGCCAGTCGTTCGTCCGGGTCGAGCTCCTCGGCCGGGACGAAGGCCCCGCCCGGGCGGTCCACCCGGCCATGCACGCGCCGGCCTTCGGCGGTGTCCGCGCTCTCGGCCCATTCGCCTTCGACCCATTCCAGGAAAGCCAGACGGGGGCAGTAGATCCATTCGTTGAGCATGCGCACCGGAACGAGTGGTTCCTCGCTGCGCGCCGGCGGCGCAGGAAGCGGCAGGGCGGGCTGACGATCGTCGACGGGCATGACGAAAAGCAGAATTTGTGAGTTGTGGAGATCCTCCCCGAACAACCAAAGGATATGGCAAACGGAGCGCTAAGGCAAGGCACGATCGCCGCCCATCAGGCGGCGCGGGCCGAGATCGCGAGTCTTCGACCAAGAGCGGCCAGCGCGCGCTCGATGGCATCGATATGGCTGCGGTGATTGAGATCGAGCAGGCGGTGAACCTGTTTGGGATCGGCGCCAAGACGCCGCGCAAGCTCGCGCAGACCGATGCCCTCCTCCGTCATGGCCCGTATCAGCGCGAGCTTGGCCTGGATCAGTGCCGGCACCGCGATCACGCCGGCGGCATCGGTATCGGGCGAGGCATGCGGAAAAGGTTCGCCATTGGCTGCATAGGCCGCCAAGGCCGTAATAAGACAATCCGCGATTTCCTCCTGCTCAGCCTCCGGGTCGCGAACGCCTGTCAGGGCCTCCGGCACGTCTGGAAACCGCACCAGCCATCCGTCTTCGTCGCGTTCGAGCACGAAAGGATACTTCATGGCTTTCGATCCTCGACATCCGAAAGGAACGAGGAACCCGGAAAGGCCGGGAAGCTTTTGCGATGGAAGCGAAAAGGGCGTTCCCCCGCCCGTCCCCCATCTCGTCCCGATCGGTCCTTACAGATCCTCCGGGCGAATTCCCAGCTGCCGACACATGGCGTGAAGGAGGCTTTTTCCGAGCTCCTTGCGGCGATACCGAACGACCGTCCGACGGTCACCATAATACAGGGTCGCATGGGAACCCTTTCCGCGCTCTACATCCAACCACACCTCGACCCCACGCGCCCGCCCGAGTCTCTTCACCTTTCTGACGAATTCCTCGCCTGTCATAGCAATACCCCTATGTAGACAAATATGTCAACATGACATCGATCCTCCTGCCCTTCCAAGGAGGGGCCGGCCGCGCAGGGCCTCGCCCCGCACGACCGGCCGTTCGTTCAATGAGGCCGCATCTTCCCTTCAAGGGGAGATGCGGAAAGCGTCTCGCCGGAAACATTTCCTGGCACAGATCAGGCCGATCGGCCGGAATTAGTCTTGCTCGGCCGCGAACACGCCCTCGCCGCGGTGGGACAGGCGGCCGAGGACGAGCGGACCTGAAACGGCGACGGCGAAGGCAAGCGTCACCTCGGCGACGAGATGGCCGTCGGCGGCAAGGCGGGTGTCCCCGACCGCGACCTGCACGGGCTCGGGCAGGTCGCGCCGGCGCAGTTCGGCGCGGATGTCGGCAGCGAGAAACGCCTTGCGGTCGTCACGCTTCTTCGGACGCCGCGTCGTCACATAGGGGGTCCGGCTGCGCCAGATACGGGCGCGGGCGAAAAGCGGTGCTGCGCCGGCGCCTTCGCCCAGCGCCACCAGCCGCAGGACGCCGAGCGGGCCGGCGCGCACCAGATGGAGCAGCGCCACGACGGCATCGAAGCGGTGCTTCTCCTTGTCCGACAGCCGCACGCCGCGATCGGCGGTATCGGGGCGCAACACGTTGATGCGGTGGATCGGTGCGTCCTCGCCCTCTTCGTCGCTCTCTGCGATGAGGAAGACATGCCGGTGACCGCCGTCCTCGGCGCCGGCGGGGCGGCCGTCGGGCTCGTGGCCCGAAAACAGGCGTGAGAGCGGCTCGCCGTTGATCTCGCGGTCCAGCGCCATGAGCGCCCGGCGCACCGCGGTCAGCACGATCTCGCGGTCCCGCATGCGCGGCGCGCTGTCGGCCCGCAGCGCAAAGCGGGCGATCTTCAGGCGGTCATCGCTGACCGGCTTCATCACCCCCAGCCCCAGATAGCGGCCGTCGCCGAGAACGAGCGGACCGGCGAGCGGGTCGCGGAAGGCGATCTCGACATGCCACAAGCGGTGCTTCGAAAAACGCGTCTCGGCAGCAAAGGCCTCGGCCCGTTCGCCGCGGCGGGAGAAGGGCTCGCGCTGGACACGGACCCAGTCGATGCGGGCGTGCACCCCGGCATGGCGCAGCGCGTCCTTGACGGCCCGCGCGGCCGCCTCTTCTTCGCGCCGGCGTTCGGTTCCCGTCTTGATGGCCTGGCGCTGCGTGAGCGGCTTGCCCCGCTCTTGGGCCAGCTGCTTCGGATCGATCCGGCGGCGCCTTGCGCTCTCGGGCAGCGCCAGCGGGGTGACGGACTGCCAGCGGCGCGCAGGCGGGGCGTCCCCAATGCCGTAATGGCTCAGCATGCGGCGATCGGCCGCCTCGAGAAGCAGGGGGCGATGGGCGTCGAGAACCTCGCCTGTCGCCGGATCGCTGCCCAGATGCAAGCCGGAGAACGCCCAGGCCAGATCGTCGCTGCGCAAGGGGCAATTGGGTGGAATCGTCACGAGGATCCGGCGGATGGCGGGATCGGCGTGGACGTGGCCGATCGACGGCAGGGGCATGATGCGGATACGCTGGGCCTTGTCGGCCGCGCTCAGGTCGCGCAAGCGGCCGAAGACGCGATCGATGCGCGCCCTTTCTTTCTCTCCGAGACTAGCAACGAGCCGCTCCGCCGCCGCATCGCGCACCGCCTCGACCAGCGCAACGGCGCGCGTGAGCGGCCAGGGACGAAAACGGTCTGGGCTCTCCAACTGCTTGAGGTCGAAGAGCAGCCGCTCGGACGGCGCGTCGTAGGGGATTTCACGAAAGCGCGGCTTGGGTGGCTGGGCAAAGAGAATCTGCGTCTTCTTCCCCTGCCGGCGGAAGGCAAGGCGGCGTCCCATCTTTTCATGACGATCCATCAGGCTGGCAAGCGAGCCCGGTATAGGGCAGGCGAGTGCGAGCCCCGTGCCTTTTTCATGGGGATGATGGGCTCGTCCGTCGTATGCGCGCAGGCGCCGCTCGGCTTCCTCGGCCTCCAGAATGGCCGCACGCGCCCAGGCCATGTCGACGCCGCGGCCCAGCTGATAGAGGCGTTCGGCGAGCGCGGCGATACGTGGGGCGTGGCCCTCGGGATCCGCCTCAAACCGCCAGCAGTAGACAAGCGCCTCTGCCGCATCGAAAAGATAGGGGCGGATCGGCTTGGCGACACGGATTTCCGCCAGCCGCTCGATCAGCCCGCCCTTGGCGTCGATGTCGTTGTTGGGGACGAAATTGCGGAAATTCTGACCCCGACGCGCCGGAGCGGCGAGAATGACGGGCGGATCCAACCGCTCCAGCCATGCCAGCGCCGCCGCCTGCTCCGGTGGGATGCGCGCGCCGTCCGCCGCAGCGGCGACCAGCGCTTGAAAGAGGCGCGCCGGCGCGGGCGGCCAGGCGCCGCTACCGTGGTAGCGGTGGTCGTGAAAGCACACGGATATGAGAAGCGCGCGGGACATGGTCTACATCACGCTTTACTTCTTTTTGTCGGATTTCTTCGCATCCTCACGGGCGCGCTCCTTGCTGAAACGCAACCGGCGCGAGGGGCCGACACCGAAGGCGTCCGCCTTCGCTTTCGCATAGGCGAGGGCGCCTTCGTCGGTCAGCGGAACCTCCGCGCGCGTGCCGTCCCTCATCACCACAGACCACCGGGCGGAGACATTCGGGTCGGGAACCAGCAGGCAGCCCTGCCGCAGGAAGGGATCGAGCGGCGCCGTTGCCGCCACCAAGGCGAGTCCCAGGACGTAGCGGCGCAACGCGCTTGCATCCTCGCCCGACAGCCGCCGCAGCGCGACGAGATTGACGGTCACCGTGCGCTCGATGGGCCCGCGCGCAACCACGCCGCCATGGGTACGCCCAGCCGGCACATGAACGAACCCCCGTTTGGCGAGCGGGCTTTTCGGATCGCCCTCATGCTTTTTCTTCTCTTCCTCACTGAAAACATCGAGCTCCGCATAATCGATTGGCGGGTTGTATTGGGCTGAGCGAGTCAGCACCTCCACGTCCCAGGCGCGGATCACCGCCTGGACGATGCGCGGCAGTTTGGCCTGCGTGTCGCGTGAATCCCAGGCGCCGAAGACCAGCGAGGTGGGCGCGAGCTTCGCGATCGCGCCGGCGTCGTTGCGTTCCTGCAGGGCCATGAAGGCCTCATGTGCCGCCTCGCGCAGGTCGAACCCGCTCTCGTCCGGCGCAACGCAGCGGATGAGCGCGTCTCCCAGACGATGCCCGGCGTCGAAGATCGTCACCACCTTGTCGTTGCCATAGACGATCTCGATCTGCGGCACGAGCGCGCTGTAGGGCGGCTCCTTGAAGATCGGCTCGATGCGGTTGGCCTGGCTGCCGACACTGTCGATGGTGGCGACCCTGGTGCCGTCAGAGAGCGTGTCGATATTGTAGCCGATGTCGGCGTAAGTGGGCGGGAAGATTACGCCGCCTTCGCCTTCCACCGGCAGCAGCTTCTGCTTCAGATGCAGCGCGACGGGCGCATCCGGTCCACCCTCCGCCCATGCATCTATTGATTCGTGAGTGAGAAAATCCGTCATGATACAGGCTCCTCCATAACCTCTAGAATGCAGCGCGCCTGGTTTTCCTGGCCCGGCCAGCCGAGTTCCATTCGGAAGATACGCCGGTTGAAGGGCAAAGGCGCGCATCCAAGACCGGCACGCAGCAAAACAGGCGGCAGGCAAGCGTCTTTGCTTCCCAGAACCGCGTAACGATAGTGCAACTTGTCCAGGCGCAGTGGTCGGGCGTGGGACAATCCGATCGCCGCCAGAATTTCGACCAGCGGATAGCCGACCATTTTTACGTCCGCATGTTCGTTCGGAGAAAAGCCGGCATCGAGCGGAATATAGTCCCGCCGCCAGTCGAATCGGAAGCTGCTGCTCTGTAAAGCGGATACCGAGAAGGGATCATCGCGCGCCTCCTCCCACCGCCCGCGCATCAGATCAAGCGCATCGCGCAGCAGCGCAACACCGGGATACCCTCCTGCGCCCGCCCAGAATTTCACATTGTCCAC
>CAZJPA010000142.1:0-7861 GCA_964547755.1 uncultured Sphingomonadales bacterium | reverse complement strand
GGCCAAGAAGGCGGGCAAGATCGGCATGATTCTCGCCATGGAAGGCGCCGATTTCCTGGAAGGGGACATCACGCGGCTCGAACAGGTGTTCGCGGACGGCGTGCGTATGCTCACCCTCGTGCACTACCATGACAACACGCTCGGCGACATCATGACAGGTTCCGGCGATCGGCGGGGGCTGACGGATTTCGGCCGCGAGGTGGTCGCCGCCATGAACAGGCTCGGGATCATGATCGATCTCGCCCATGCGTCCGAGCGCATGGTTTGGGATGTCCTTGCGGTCACCGCCAAGCCCGTGGTGCTCACCCATACCCATGTCAACACGCAGGAGCTGAGCCATCCGCGCTTCGTGTCTGCGCGGCTGGCTAAAGCCGTTGCGGAAAGCGGCGGCTATATCGGCGCCTGGCCCGCGGGAATCGGGCAGACGAGTCTGCGCGAATTTGCCGATCGCATCGCTTTCCTCGTCAGCCTGCTGGGGGTGGAACATGTCGCGATCGGCTCGGATATGGATGCGAATCTGCGGCCCGTGTTGGAAACCTACCGCAAGATGCCGCTGCTCGTGGGCGCTTTGCGCCGGCACGGATACGATGAAGCCGCCCTGGCTGCCGTGATGGGCGGCAATGTGCTCAGAGTGATGGAGGAAACCCAGCGCATCTGACGGCACGCATCCGCCGATACGGGCCCGCCGGCCGGCCACAGCGATCCACGCCAGGCCGGAAAATCTGGCCCGCGGGGAAGGGCCGCGAGGGCTCCATGCGCCGCTTTGTTCTTGATTTGTTCTTATCCCTGGGGTAATCTGCCCCAAGGCTTCATCCCTGGTGGCCGGGCAGCGCGGGACGATGCGCGCCGGGCTGCGTCGGCTGCAGATCCGGGCGCGGCGACAGGCCGAATGGTTCCGGACGCCTGCGGACCGGCGGCGCGGTCGGGGGTGATCGGAATCTTTCGGTCACATAAACGGGCGCATGAACACGGTGGGGGTGAGCGGATGACCGATGGGCAGAAGATGTTGGGCGATCAGGGCGCTTTCCGTGGTCCGGCGTGGGTCGTGCCTGAACGGCGGCGCGGCCGGGGGGCGACGATCAATCCACCGAACCGCTACGAAGGCGTCCAGCGGGAGGCCGACGGGGATGCGATCGATGCCGCTTTGCAGGAAGGGGAAGTTGCGCCGCTTCCCACCATGGTGACGATCGAGCGGCCGCGGCGGATCATCACGCGCAACGATTCCCCCGATGTGCCTTTCGACCGCTCGATCAACCCCTACCGCGGTTGCGAGCATGGCTGTCTTTACTGCTATGCGCGTCCGAGCCACGCCTATCTGGGATTTTCCCCGGGTCTCGATTTCGAAACCAAGCTCATCGCCCGGCCCGATGCGCCGGCGCTGCTCCGGCGTGAACTGGCGCGGCCCGGTTACGTCTGCCGGCCGATCGCGCTTGGCACCAATACCGATCCCTATCAGCCCATCGAGCGGCGCTTCCGCATCACCCGCGGCATTCTTCGGGTGTGTCTCGAGACCGAGCATCCGGTGACCATCGTCACCAAGTCGGACCGCATTCTCGCCGATTGCGACATTCTCTCACAGCTGGCGGTGCGGCGGCTGGTGACGGTTGCGATCTCGGTCACGACCCTCGACCGAGGTCTGGCGCGGCTGCTGGAGCCGCGGGCCGCCACGCCCATGCGGCGTCTGGCGGCCATCCGCACACTGGCACAAGCCGGCGTGCCGGTGGGCGTGATGGTGGCGCCCGTGATCCCCGGGCTGACCGATCATGGGATCGAAGAGGTATTGCAGGCCGCCGCCGATGCGGGGGGCCAAGCGGCGGGTTGGACATTGCTGAGAGTGCCGCACGAGGTCCGCGACATCTTCTATGCGGCGCTGACCGCCTATTCGCCCGAGCGGGCCCGGCGGGTGCGCTCTCTTCTCAGAGCCGCCCGCGGTGGGCGGGACAACGATCCCCGCTTCGGGCACCGCATGCGCGGCGAGGGGGTTTATGTGACGCTGATCGCCAGGCGCTTTGCGCTCGCAGCCCGCAGGTTGGGGCTGAACCAGGCGCCCGTGCGGTTGGAGACGCGCCGATTCCGCCCGCCGACACCGTCGCCGGCCGATGAGGATGACCAGCTTTCCCTTTTTACCTGAGACCGGCAGAGCCGGCGCCGGGCGAAAAGATCTGGCAAAGGCTGCGTGCCCCAAGCTGGGCAAGGATTCCAACGCGGTCCGGGCGGGGGAGGGCGAAAAGATCTGGCAAGGGCTGTGTGTCTCATGTGGGATGGCGGCGGTTTGCCCGTCTGGCCTGCCTGTGGCGGCGGCCGGTGACGGCCCCCGGATCGGTCGGCCTGTCACGAATCCTCTTCCCGGATCAGACGTGCAGGGGGGAAATGCAAACGCACCGTGGTTCCTGCGCCCGGGCGGCTGTCGATCACGAGCCGCCCCCCATGAGCCCGCATCACCGCCCGCACATAGGCAAGCCCCATGCCCGCTCCCTCGTGGACACGGGCGAGTCCGGCATCCTTTTGCCAGAGCAGCGTGCCGGCCCGCTCACGGGTTTCGGCATCCATGCCGATCCCCTCGTCCCGGACCGAGAAGACGAGTTCCTCCGTTTCCTCGTCCAGACTCACGGCGAGTGTGATCGGGCTTTGGGGCGGAGAGAATTTCCCGGCATTGTCGAGCAGGTGATCGAGGGCGCGGGCGAGACGCTTCCTGTCCACCCACAAAAGGGGCAGGCGCCGATCCGCCGGCAGCCGGATCTGGGCGCGTTCAGCTGGCCAGTCCTCGCGCGCCTGCACCCGCTCCAGAGCGTGGCGCGCGAGTTGGATGGGATCGCATTCGTCTTCCTCCAACGTCATGCCGCTGTCCTGGGCGCGGGCGAGTTCGAGCAGGTCGGCGAGCAGGGACAGGAGGCGCTGGCCGCTGGTGACGATCGTGGCGGCGTAGTCGCGGTAGCGGTCGTCGCCGAGGGAGCCGTGCATTTCCTGCACGAGCATATCGGCGAAACCGATGATGGCGTTGAGCGGCGTCTTGAATTCATGGCTCATGTTGGCGAGCAGGGCGCTTTTGGCGCGGTCGGCGGCTTCCGCCGCCTCTTTGGCCTGGCGCAGCGCCTCTTCCTGGACGCGCCGGCGGGCGATTTCCGCTTCCAGTGCGGCGGTGCGTTCGGCGACCAGATCTTCAAGATGCTCCTGATAGCGACGCAGCTGAATGATCATGGCAAAGATGTTGGCGGCCGAACGCAGGAAGGACAGCTCGCGCCCCTGTGGCTCGTAGCCATGCGGCAGATACAGAACGAGCACGCCCAACAACCGCTTCTTGGCCAGGATGGGCACCACATAGTGGCCATGCGGTTTCATCCCGTCGTAGCGGTGCTCGTGACGATCATCGACGCAGCTTGTGTGCAGAATCTCGCGCGATTCGGCCACCCGCCCGCACAGACATCGCCCGAAGGGCACGCGTGCGCAGATCCGCAGCAGGGGTTGGGCGAGATTGCGGTGGACGAACAGTGTCAGGGTCCGGCTGTCGGCATCGACCAGAAAGATGCCGCCCTTGGCTTCGATCCGCAGCCAGCTCGTCGACAACAGGAGGTCCAGACAGCGCTGAAGAATGGCATCCACCGCCAAGGGCTCGGTGGCCGTGTGCAGCATCTGAGCCAGGATGTCCTCGGCTTCCAGCCAAATGTCGAGATCCGCCGGCGGCTTGCCGGAGTCCGCCCCCGCCTTTGCGGAGGCGCGCCGCGAGGATGAAGCGGTCGTGCCCTGAGAATGCCCTTGTGCATCCCCAAGGGCCGATGCGTCATCCGGACGGCTTCGCAAACGATGGTCTTTCCCGTCCGACACGCGAAAACCCTTCCTGTGCAGCCCCCGGCTCAGCCGTGCTGCAGACCCGTTCTCTCCGCAAGATGTGCGACCATAGGACGCAGTGGTAGCAAATCCGTAAACGCTGCGCGAAATATGGCGGCGTAAGAGGAAGCAAAAAGGACATGACCCGGCAGACAGCGGTCCTGCGTCCGAACCGCCGGCACAAGCGCTTCGCACTCTTGGGTGTGAGCCGCGATGTCAGCCGCACCATCACGCGGGTTTTGTGGCGGCGCGCATCGGGAAGCGTTGGTTGTCACGATCCCGAAGGGCCGGATTGCGCATGGTGGGGATCGTCACGCAGACGCGCTTCCAAGACTGCGAAGGCCGTTTGGACGGCTTGTCTCTCTCCGCTTGCCACGGCGGCGAACAACGCCGGTTCGGTCTCGGAGAGGACACGCCGGCGGTGGCGGCGATAATCGGAATCGGCGGCTGCACGGGCATGGATGCGCCAGCCCTCCTCCACCAAGCGGCGGGGGAAATGCTCCGCCATCCATTGCGCATCGAAGAAGGCGGGACGAAAGGGCGTGATACAGGGTGTCATCGCGCCGGTGAACACGACCCGTGGCGGGCCTTTCGGCGGCAGATAGGCGATCATGCTGCCCGTCGTCGCCGACGGCCGCCAGGGGCGCCGACGCCCACCCCAATGCATGCAGATGTCGCGGTTCGAGCCGCCCGAAAATCCATCACCGCGGGCATGGTGGCGCAGAATCGCCGCCAGTGCGGCAAAGGATGGGCCGCCTGCCTCCCTCATCCGGTGCAGCAGCGCTTCCGCCGCACAGCGCCGAGCGCGCGCACCGGCGATCCAGGTGGTCAGACGATCCATGTGGCGGCGGGCGAAGTCGCCTCCGGGAAAGCCGCCGCCGGCCCGCGTCCAGTCACAGCCCAGCTGGTAGCCGTTGGAAATCGCCGCCTGCCCTGTGACCGGTTTTGCGACCCATTCCCGTCCAGCCGTTTCCAGAATCCAGGCCCCGCGCCGGTCAACGATGAGAAAGCTGTTGTCATAGGCGAAGCGCTTGTTGCGGTAGCCCGCCGGACCGCCCTGGCCGTGCTTTTCCAGCAGTTTCGTCATCACCACCAGCGCCTCTTCGGCATCACGCGCGCGCTCAAGGCCCAAGCGCACCAGATCCATGCCCCGCAAGAGCGGCTCGTGTCGGCCTTGGCGACGCGAAAAAACGGCTTCATTGCCGATCGCCAGCCCATGTTCATTCACCCCCATCTCCGCGCCCCAGATCCAAGAGGGGCGGGAAATCAGGATCGCATGACGGTCGGGAACCTGCTCGATCGTCAGATAGGTGGTCTTGAGCTGGGGACTCGTATCGCCCCGCACGGCCGGGTGATAGGTGACATATTGCGGCTCGTCCGGTTCGCGGTCGGAATTCTTGGCGAACCACCAACCGCCCCTTCGGTCGTCTGCGATCGCCAATGTGTCGCACATTCGTCTTTGCTCACCTGCCGGCTCTGATCACGGCCCGCGTCACAAACGCCATGCGTTTGCAGCGCCCTCTTCTTCCCCATGATCACCAAGGATCGGCAGGAATGCAAATCCTGGAGGGGGCAGACTTGACAAATATACCGATAGGGGGTATATAGCAAGCACGGAGGATGACGTGCTCGCAGGCGAACGGGTTGTGAAGGGAGAACGATCATGAAGCGCAAAACGGTGTTCGGTGGCGCATTGGCGGCGGCTCTGTTGCTGGGAATGAGCAGTGGAGGTGTGACGGTGGCCACCGCCCATCCCCAAAAAGGGGACGGCCACAAGAGCGATTCCCCTCAGCGCCAGATGATGCATCAGATGATGCGCGACATGCATGGCTGTATGCAGCAGCGCATGAAGACCATGTCCGCCGCCAAAGCGGATGGTGCCGGTCAGATGGACCGTTCCGCCATGCGGATGCGGATGATGGAGATGATGAAAGGCTGTATGGCCGAGATGGAAAAGATGCCGCATGGTGGTGGTGCCATGGGCGGACACGGCGGCATGGGCCACAAAGACGGGCGGGGTCACGACGGCACTATGCATAAGAAAGACGCGCACAAGCATTAGGAGCCGACGCGCCACCTGCGCCGGGGCGCATGATCTTTATGACTCTTGATTGCTCTTGTCGCCCCGTCCCGACCATCGCTGCGGTTCCCTGTCAGGCAATGGACGGGAGCGGAGGAGTGCCCGGATCCCGCAGGGCGAACAAGGGGGAAGAGACGGGAAAGAATTAGGATGCGCCGGGGGCGCGATAGGCGCAAAGCGTAAGGAGACCGGCCATGACACACAGTCACCCGGAGTCCGGATCGGTTCACGGAGACGCCGGCGTCGCGTGCACGCCCGCGCCGCTGTCCCTGACGGTCGTGGGATGGAGCTTGTCGCTGTTTCTGGTCATCTCCTACGGGATTTGCGTGGTCTACGGACTGCTGGTGCCGGCCTATCCGATGCATCCGGCCTGGAGCGCCTTCCTGCCGGGATTTGTGTGGATATCTTGGCCGAGCTTCTTTTTGGGGCTGGTCGAGGTGTTCGCATACGGCTGGTATGCCGCGGTGGTGTTCGTGCCGCTTTACAACGCCTTCGCGAAACATGTGCGGCAGGCGCAATAAAGGCGGAAAAGGCGGATACAGGGCTTCCCCCGGACAGGCGAGCCAAGGAAAAGCGGAAGAAAGGCGGTGGCCGTGCAGGATCGTCCGAAAGGCGCGATGACCAAGGCGGTTGGTATTGGTGCTGTGGTATTGGTCTTGGCGGTCGGGGCGATGTGGATGCTGATGGATGAGAAGGGGCGGAACGGGACGGCATCGGTAAAAAGTTCGGCCGAGCCTGCACAGGGCAGGCAGGATTTCGTCATGCCGGCCCTGAATGATCTGGAAAGACGAGGCGCACGCCTGTTCGCCGCCAATTGCGCCCGCTGCCATGGCGAAAACGGCTTGGGCAGTGACAAGGGCCCGCCGCTCGTGCACGACATCTACAATCCCGGCCATCACCCGGATGAAGCCTTCTACCGGGCGGTGCAATTCGGCGTCCGTCAGCATCACTGGAAATTCGGCGATATGCCGCCGCTGCGTGGGCAGGTGCGTGTCCACGAGGTGCGGGCCATCATCGCCTATCTACGCAAACTGCAACAGGCGAATGGAATTGTGGCGCGGCCGCATCGCATGCGGCGGTGACCTTTGCGAAAGGTGGTCGGCGATGAACGGCAGGCAAACCATGAAGGCGAAACCGCCCCCGCATTCCCCGTTCGTCGACACATCGCCGATGCAGCGGCGGGATTTTCTCTTCGTGGCCACAGGCACCGCTGCGGCGGTAGGGGCGGCGCTGGCGAGCTGGCCGTTCATCGACCAGATGAATCCCTCAGCCGATGTGCGCGCCTTTGCGGTGGTCGATGTGGATCTCGCGCCGGTTGCAGTGGGACAGCGGATCACCGTCAAGTGGCAGGGCAAGCCGATCTTCATCGCTCACCGCACAGCGGAAGAAATTGCGCGCGCCGAACGCGACGATACCGCGCAGCTGAGAGACCCCGCCCGTGATGACGAGCGCGTTCAGCGCAAGGAATGGCTGGTCGTCATCGGAATCTGCACACATCTCGGTTGCGTGCCCCAAGGCCAGCGTCCCGGTTCGCTGCGGGGAGAATGGGGCGGCTGGTTCTGCAGCTGTCACGGGTCGGTCTATGATACGGCCGGTCGGATCCGCAAAGGGCCGGCGCCGAAGAATCTCTATCTACCACCCTACCGTTTCGTGACCCCCACCCATCTTCGTCTGGGAGAGGAGGCTTGAGTGATGCAGACGGCCTACTGTGCGGTGAGCGCCACCATCACGATGCTGGCGCTGGAAAAGGTTGAGCGGGCGCTTCAGGCGTTGGGTGTGCCGGGGCTGACGATCAACCGCGTGAAGGGATATGGCGTCTACAAGAATTTCTATCAGCGGGACTGGCTCGTCACCCATGCGCGCATCCAGGGATATGTGCGTGAACAGCGGGTGCAGGAAGTGGTGAACGCCATCATGGATGCGGCCCGTCAGACGCCGCGGCGCGTCGGCGATGAT
>CAZJPA010000141.1:0-7983 GCA_964547755.1 uncultured Sphingomonadales bacterium | reverse complement strand
CGTGGTCTCGGGCCGCAGAGGTCGTCATGACGCAACTTCACGCCGGCGGTAAGTTTGACCAGAATTCCTACAAGGTCTCCGGCGGCCTGCACGGCGTGGGCGTGTCGGTCGTGAATGCGCTCTCGGAGTGGCTTGAACTCGTGATCTGGCGCGAGGGCGGCGAGCACCGCATGCGCTTCGTGCACGGCGTCCCAGAGGCCCCCTTGAAACGCGTAGGCGATGCGGGCACGCGCACCGGCACGCGGGTAACCTTTTTGCCGGATGCCGAGATCTTTTCGAACCGCGAATTTTCCTTTGAACGTCTGGAGCACCGTCTGCGTGAGCTCGCCTTTCTGAACTCGGGCGTTCACATCACACTGACCGACTTGCGCCATGTGGAAAAGCGCAGTGCCACCCTGCATTACGAAGGCGGCGTTGCGGCTTTTGTGCGTTATCTCGACCGTAATCGCACGCCCCTCATTCCAGAGCCCATCCGCATTTCGGGTGAGCGGGACGGGATCTTTCTCGAACTCGCATTGCAATGGAATGACGGCTATTATGAGAATGTCTTCTGCTTCACCAACAACATCCCCCAACGCGACGGCGGCACGCATCTGGCGGGATTCCGGGCTGCATTGACCCGCACCATCAACGCCTATGCACAAGAGTCGGGGATGCTCAAGCGTGCGAAGGTGGCCCTTTCCGGTGATGATGCCCGTGAGGGGCTGACCGCCGTGCTGGCTGTCAAGGTGCCTGACCCCAAATTCTCCAGCCAGACGAAGGACAAGCTCGTCTCCTCCGAAGTGCGGCCGGTGGTGGAGAGCATCGTCGGCGATCGCCTGGCGCAGTGGTTCGAGGAGCACCCCGCTGAGGCTCGTGCCGTCATCCAGAAGATCATCGATGCGGCGGCTGCGCGCGAGGCCGCGCGCAAGGCCCGCGAGCTGACGCGCCGCAAGGGCGCGCTCGATGTCGCCTCCCTTCCCGGCAAGCTTGCCGACTGTCAGGAGCGCGACCCGGCCAAGGCGGAGCTGTTCATCGTGGAGGGCGATTCGGCCGGGGGCTCGGCCAAGCAGGGGCGTGACCGCGCCTTTCAGGCGATTCTACCGCTTAGAGGCAAGATCTTGAATGTCGAGCGCGCGCGTTTCGACCGCATGCTGGCCTCCAATGAGATCGGCACGCTGATCACCGCACTCGGCACCGGCATCGGCCGCGACGACTTCGATCTTTCCAAACTGCGTTATCACAAGATCATCATCATGACGGACGCGGATGTGGATGGCGCCCATATCCGCACGCTGCTGCTCACCTTCTTCTTCCGGCAAATGCCGGCGTTGATCGAGGCGGGACATCTCTATATCGCTCAGCCGCCGCTCTATAAGGTCAGTCGTGGCAAGTCGGAGGTGTATCTGAAGGACGATCGGGCGCTCGAGGATCACCTGATAGCCCTCGGTTTGGATGGTGCCGCGCTCGAAGATGCGCAAGGTGTTGTCCATGTGGGAGCGGAGCTGGCCGAGATCGTCTCACGCGCGCGTCAGATCCGGCAGGTGATGCAGCATGTGCCGGCTCGCTACCGCGCCGATTTGCTGGAGACGCTGGCGCTGGTAGGCGGTCTGGATCCGGCCGTTCTCAATCAATCGGAGGCCATGCGCCGGTTTGCAGAGCTGGCAGCTGAGCGTCGCAATCGGTTCGCATCCAGCGAAGAGAAGGCCGGCTGGCAAGTCGTCGATGCGGAACCGGGAGCCTATCACTTCACGCAGACCGTGCGCGGCGTGACCGATCGGCATCGTTTTGACGCCGATCTCCTGCATTCGGCCGAGGCCCGCCGTCTGCACGAGCTGGCGCGGCCGCTCGCCGAGATGTTCGCGACACCGGCCGTCCTGCGGCGCGGGGGCGAGGAACGGCACCTGCCGCGGCCCAGCCGGTTGTTCGAGGAGGTGCTCGCCATGGGCCGAAAAGGGCTGACCATCCAGCGCTACAAGGGGCTCGGTGAGATGAATCCGCAGCAACTTTGGGAGACCACGCTGGATCCGACCGCGCGCACACTAGTGCAGGTCAAAATCGACGAGGCGGACGAGGCGGATGAGATGTTCACACGGCTGATGGGCGATCTCGTGGAGCCCCGGCGCCAGTTCATCGAGGAAAATGCGCTGGCTGTCGCCAATCTCGACGTTTGAGTTTGGCGGTGGCAGATCAAATATTCCTCCGCATTGGGGGCGGAGTTTGCCGCATTGGGCACGCCATCCGGCCGGTCGGTGACGAGAAGAAAGTCAGTGACGGCCGATGCCAGTGGGGGATGGGAGGGGGAAATGGGGCCATATAGAGGATGGCCGATGCAGGGTAGGGTATAACCGAGAGCAGTCAAGATATATCTGAGTTTTCATCTGTCGCATCAGGAATGTGATTTTCCGCTTTTCTCCAGCTGGTCTTTTTCGTCCAATTTCTTCAATCGGTAAGCCAGCTGTGGCCGGGTCATGCCGAGCATACGGGCGGCAGCCGAGAGATTGCCGTTCGTTTTTTCGACCGCCGCTTTGAGGAGCTCTTCCTCCAAGGACTGAAGCGTCACGCCGCGGCCGACCAACTCGCGAGCGAGTGCATCGACACTATTGCCGTTCACCGTCATAGCCGCTTGCGTGTGTGCGGTGGCTGCCAAGGCTTCCGGGTCGAGTGTGCCCTTGCGCGAAAGGGCAAGGGTTCGCGTATCGATCTGTTCCCCGCTCGTGAATAGGTGGCAGATGTCCAGCGCCCCACCATTTTCCACCAGAATGATCCCCCGTTCGACCATGTTTTCCAATTCGCGGATATTGCCTGGCCAATCGTAGTTGAGCAGCGCGGCGATCGCCCGCTCGGTGAAACCAGTCACCTGCTTGCCGTGACGCCGCGAGAACCGCTTCAAGAAACGATTGAGAAGCAGAGGGATGTCTGCCTTGCGTTCGCGCAAAGGGGGAATGTGGATGGGAAAGACGTTGAGGCGGAAATAGAGATCCTCGCGGAAACGGCCATCGCCGACCGCTTCCTTGAGATCGACATTGGTGGCCGCGACTACCCGCACATCGACCTGGCGCGTACGGGTGTCTCCGACGCGTTCGATCTCACCTTCTTGGAGGGCGCGCAACAGTTT
Source organism: uncultured Sphingomonadales bacterium (assembly GCA_964547755.1). Lineage (GTDB taxonomy): Bacteria > Pseudomonadota > Alphaproteobacteria > Sphingomonadales > Rhodothalassiaceae > J084. The sequence goes on along the minus strand of CAZJPA010000141.1, from coordinate 4,886 downwards.
GCCCTGTGCAGAAAGGGTGAGTTGTCCGACTTCGTCAAGAAACAACGTGCCGTTTTGTGCGCGCTCAAATCGGCCGGGGCGCGATTGGGTGGCACCCGTAAACGCGCCCTTTTCAACTCCGAACAGCTCTGCTTCGATCAGGCTTTCTGGAATTGCCGCACAGTTGAGGGCAATGAACGGTTGATCGGCGCGTGCACTCAAACGGTGCAAGGTGCGTGCAAACATCTCCTTTCCGACACCGCTTTCGCCCAGAAACAATACCGTTGCACTGGTTTGCGCGACCCGTTGCAGCATATGATAGGCGACATTGAAGCTGGCTGACGCGCCGACCATCTTCCAACGGTCTTCCTCGTCCTCCTGCGCTGCGCCGGCGCGGGGAACTGCCGGCGACTTGCGGGTGGCCGGACTCTTTCCTCCACCATGCGGACGATAGACGGCAGATATGCGCCTCCCGCCGTCGTGTTCGTACGTTTCCTTGTTCAGCAAAGACAATGGCGCGCTTTCCAGATAATGGTCGGCGCGCAGATACTTCAGATCCTCTTCTGGATCATCCCAGTCTTCAGCAAGTTTGCCGACGATGCGACAACGGGCGTGCCCCATGGCCCGGCACTCGACTTCGCGGAAGATGACCGGCCGGCCCATGAACACCGTCGAATATCCGCAGGCGTAGCCGATCTGTGTCCAGCAGACAGGATCCGCACCGATTCCGTAATGCTCGATATGGACCTCGTCTTCGAAGGAATCGTGCCAGAGATATTCAGCATAAAACCGGCCACGAGTCACATCCACGTCAAAAACCAAAGGCTCTACATAAACGATCCCTTCAAGCGCATGCAGTTGCGGACCGACCGAAAAGGCGTCGAAGACCGCATCACGGCCGCGCACCTTGTTGGCCAGTTCGGCATCCATCGCCCCGGATTCATAGCCCATCCGGGTCAGCAAGGCCCGCGCTCGCTCAAGACCCAAAGTGTCGATCAGTTCTCGGCGCAGAATACCCTGAGCACGGGTGTGCATCAGCACCATACGCCTGTCGTCAAGCCAAATATGGCCGGTGCGCGGTGAAAAACGAAGACGCGCTGCCAGATCGCCGATGTCCGGCAGGCTGTGTGTATCGTCTCCTTCCAACCGCAATAGATCCCGGCCACTGGCGGTCATGACCGCCTTTTTGTGGTGCTTCCTTTGCTCCTGAGTGTTGTTGTGCGGTCTCCGTCTAGAGGGTGAGGAAGCGGTTAGGGATGCGGTTTTGCCCCTATCCAGCGATCCATCCGATGCCTTTTCGGGTGAACCAAATGGGCGGACAGAACCATCGGACATCGTTGGCAAACCCTTGGCTGGCGATCGCGTTTGATCAAAACATCAAACGCCAGTGTCGCATTTGCGGCTGAAATGAACGATATCATTCACCGGGCGGGTCTGCAATAATCTTTCTTGATCGGTATATATGGGTCGTGTCGAGGCGAGGAGACAGCGGTCCAGGAAATGTGCACATATTCAGCTGATGCACGCTAACTTCCTACAACTATTTATATTTCAAGTTTCTTCGGTGGGCTTGTCGGGGGCTGGGAGGTGTGGGATCGGCGCGGCATGGAGAGTGTGCCGTAGACCGGAACCGCGGTACTGGCACGCTTTCTGCTCTTCTCCAGAACATTCACATATGCCGCTTGCGCGGGTGGATCGCGTGTGTGGGCGGCAGGGCGGCAGCTGAACGGGTCTCCACGACGTAACGGCTGCCGCCAGGTGGCGGGTCAGGTGGACGGAGAAGAGAGCCGTGCACGAGGATGCTTCGGCCGGCAATGGGTGCTTGCATGCGCATGACCACTGTTCTGGTCGCCGCGGCGCCCGGAGTGGTGCAGCTGTGGTGGTGTGTGGTGCGAGGCGTCGGGCACATGTTTTTTTGCTCGTATCTTTCGCCATGGTTTTGGCGGCTTGTGAGGCCAAGCTCGATTTGTCCAAGCCGCGCAAGGAAGAGGGGCGCCCCCTGCACCGTTATGATGAACTCATGGCGGGGGTAAGCGTAGCTCGCAACTCCGATGCAGGAAGGACGAGTGATGTAGGTGCGGCGGCTGTGGTGGTTGGCCGGGGGGGTGCGGTCGTACTCGTGGACGATCGCGGTGTACCGTACCGGCGTCTCGAATTGCCGTTTGCGTATCCGGGCGCGTCCCTGATTGATATCACGCAATGTCCGAACGGTACGTTGGCCGCGTTGGATTTCTACCGCGCCGTCTGGACGGCGGCGGATCCGACGGGCCCGTGGCATCGTCATGCATTGCCAAGTGATGAAGACCCGGCCGCGATTACCTGTGATCCGCGAGGGCGATTGTGGGTCACGGCCTCTTTCACGACGATCATGGACAGCGCGGATCAGGGGCGGCACTGGCGAGTGCGCTCTTTGGAAGAAGACGCTATTCTCACCTATATCCGCTTCTTCGATGCAGAAGAAGCCGTGATGCTGGGGGAATTCGGCCTCGTCTACCACAGTGCGGATGGTGGAGAGAGCTGGCAGAGTGCGGATCCCATACCTGGTGAATTCTATCCGGCTGCTGCGTATTTTCCGGATTCCGCGCATGGCTGGGTCGGGGGGCTGGACGGTGTAATCTATGCGACAGGTGACGGCGGGCGTCACTGGCAACGCCAACCGACCCCAAGCCGATCACCAATTTTTCGCATATTCTCCAGTGACTTATCTGTTTCTCCCAAGTCGCCTGCACTGTTTGCCGTTGGTGACAACGGTACCCTTCTGGGCTTCCGGAATGGTCGTTGGTCCGTGGTGACCGACGGGGCGCTCAGTCACGACTATCTGCGGGTCGGCGTTGTGTTGCCGGGGGACACCGTGTTGGTGGGAGGCGGGCGCGGTGTGTTGCGCGCCGTCCATCCGTCTTTCCCTTCCCCACGCAAAGAGTCCGCCGATCGGTCGGCAAAGGCAAGCGCGCGCAGCGATGAGAAAGAAGATGGTCGTTCCGATGCGGCCCGGGGCTCCGATGAGGCCAGGAACGAGCCGGCTAGTGCGACGGAAAGGTAGCGATGACACGCTTCACGCATTTTCTGCGGGGACTGGACGACTGGTTCTTCAACCATGCCTATGTGGTCCTGGGCGCGATAATGGCCGTTACGGTATTCTTTGCGGCCCAAATCCCCGCCTTACAGATGTACTCCGATTTCGCCGACCTTCTGCCGCAGAAGCATCCCTATATCCAGCTGCATAATCAGATCCGCGACACATTCGGAGGCGCCAATGTGGTCACCGTGGCGGTGGAAGTTGATGAAGGCACGATTTTCACCGATCGAACTTTGCGCACCATTCATCAACTGACCCAAGCGGTCGATACGCTGCCCGGCGTCAATCACAATCTGGTTTCCAGCCTCACCCACCGGACGGCACGCAAAGTCTGGCTGAACGAATACGGAAACATCAATTCCGAGCCCTATTACGATCCCAACAAGCACTATACGCCGGCCGAACTGGAGCAAATGAAGAATGACGTCTTGGCCAACCCCCGTATCTATGGCCTGCTTGTATCTCCAGATCTGAAGGCGGCCTTGATCAAGGCGCAGTTGAACGAAGGTGCGCTCGACTATGCGGCGACCTTCGCCAAGCTCCAGCAGGCACGCGGACAGGCCGAACAGGAGGGCGTTAAGGTCTATGCCACGGGGCAGCCGGTGCTCGTGGGCTGGGTCTATTCCTATTTGAGCCAGATTTTACAGATATTTCTCTACACGATCGCCATCATGATTTTACTTTTGGTGGTTTATTTCCGTAACTTCTACGGTGTTGCACTTCCACTGATCGGTATCGCGATATCCGGGGCGTGGGGGCTCGGCATCGTTTCGCTGTTGGGCTACAATCTTGATCCTCTGACGCTGGTCATCCCCTTTCTGATCTCGGCGCGGGCACTGAGTCACGGCATTCAGATCGTCGAGCGCTACTATTTCGAGCTCGCCCAGTGCGACGATGGGCCGCTGGCCGCGCGGCGGACCTTCGACGCGCTGTTCCGGCCAGGATCCTTGGGCGTGTTGTCGGATGCCATTGGGATCTTTCTGATCTCTCTGGGCTCGATCCCAATCAACACCAAGCTTGCATACTATGCTTCGATCTGGTCGTTGTCGGTGATTGCCACCGTACTTGTTACGGTGCCGTTGCTGCTTTACGTCCTGCCCAAACCACGAGTCATTCAACGCAATGAAAATGCCCTGAGCCGCTTTCTTGCGCGCTATGGGCACTTCGTCGCGCGGCCGCGGACTTCAGCGGCAATGCTGGGTGGTCTTGCCCTGTTGGTGGTGGTGGGCGGCGTATGGGCGTCACGAGTGGAAATCGGTGAATCCGAGCCAGGCTCACCGCTGCTCTACCCAAACCACGACTACAATGTTTCGTCCCGCATCATCAATGCGCATTTCCCCGGCTCGGAAGAGCTCTATGTGGTGGCGCGCACAGATAAGAAGGGCGGACTGAAGCGGCCGGAAGTACTGGCGGCGATTGAAAGCCTCGAACGCTATATGCTGCGCGATCCAGAATTAGGGGGCGTGAAAGCGCTTCCCGACCTCATCAAGCAGGTCAATCGCCTCCTGCACAACAATGACCCACGCTGGTTGCAGATTCCACCCGACCCTTCTTACTCCGGCGGTCTGATGTTCGCCTACATGGCATCGAGTCCGATACCGGGGGCTCTCAACGAGTTCCTCAATCCGGAGGAAACAGATGCCAACCTTGTCTTCTATTACAAGGATCATCGCGGCAGCACGATCCGGCGCGCCATTCACATGCTCAAGAGCTGGATCGCGGATCCGGACAATCGGGTGGAGGGGCTCAGTGTCCATCAGATCGGAAGAGCACACGGCTGAACACCATCCACTAATTCGAAACGCGTATGCCGTCCTCGTCTATATAATTA
>CAZJPA010000140.1:0-8039 GCA_964547755.1 uncultured Sphingomonadales bacterium | reverse complement strand
TCGCCAATGGCGGTGGATAGCCCTTCTGCCTTCAATGCGGCTTTCAGCGCATGATAGACTTCGGTCCCCATGCGCAGCGCGTCGGCGAAAGTCGTCGCTGAGACCGGCATGATCATGAATTCCTGCAAATCCACCGCATTGTCCGCATGGGCGCCGCCGTTGAGCACATTCATCATCGGCGTCGGCAGCAGCCGCGCCATGGGTCCACCCAGATAGCGGTAAAGCGAGACTCCCAGCGATTGGGCTGCGGCATGGGCGGTCGCAAGAGAAACGGCGAGGATCGCATTGGCGCCCAGCCGCGACTTGTTGGGTGTGCCGTCAAGATCGATGAGCACCTGATCGATCTCGCGCTGGGCCAGCGCGTCGAGCCCGGAGAGCGCATCGAAGATCTCACCGTTGATCGCCTCGACCGCCGTCAGCACGCCCTTCCCGCCATAACGCGCGCCGCCATCGCGTCGTTCGACGGCCTCATGCGCGCCGGTGGACGCACCCGACGGCACCGCTGCCCGACCGATACTTCCGTCCTCCAGCTGAACCTCGGCTTCCACCGTGGGATTGCCGCGACTGTCCAGAATCTCGCGGCCGATAACATCGAGAATGACACTCATGGTCGTTTCTCTCCCGCATGCCTGCTTCGGGACTGGAACCGTCGGCCGGTCGTCTTGTCAGTCCGTCTTCCGGCGACGTCCGATGCGCTGCCCGGGGCTTTCCTAGTCTCCCGTCCGCGCGACCGCAAGGGTTGCGACCACCTCTGCCGCAAACGCCCCCAACGCACCGCCAACCGGCGGGACAATCGGCGCATGCGCGGCGAATCCGCCCCCAAAAGCGCCAATCCGATCGGAATCATCCAGAATCCGAGTATCGGCAAAAAACCCAGGATACCGCCGACAAGAAACAGCACGCCCAGAATCCGGCGCAAAAGCGGTGATCGCGGCAGCCGATTGCGAATGCCGGACCGCCGAATCGCGCCGCCGGGTCCAAGATCCGGTTGCACCGCTTTCGGCCTGCTCGCCGGCGACCGGGGACGATTCTTCCTGGTCATGAAGGCCTGGCCGCAGCAGCCTGTCCCTCTCGGGCCTGAAGCGCCCGTTCGGAAATGGCGAAAAAACTCAGGTTATCGACATCGATCGGCCCATAAGGATAGGCAAGCTCCACGATCGTGGCCGTGACCCCCAGATTACGGCCGACCCGGCGAATGAGGCCCTCCAGCGTCGTGGCCTTGAGCTTATAGAGCACAAAAGGCAGCACCCCGCAGCTCTTCAAGATCCGCCAGTGACGCTTGCCGAACTGACCGCCGGAGCGGAACACCTCCACCGATCGCAAGGCCCGCGTATTGCGCAGACCATAGAGATTGGTTGCCGACCAGCCGCCGTCACGCAGCCGGTGATAGGCCAGCCCCACATCCGGAAAGTCCTGCTTGACCACCTCCTCGCGGGTGAAGCCGATCGCAACATCCTCCTTGCCGGCTAGAAAGGCGGAGACGAAATCGCGCACCAGCTCCGGCGTCTGAAGCGCATTGTCGCCGGTGAGCACCAGCAGCGGAAACGGATCGGGTATTCGACCTGTCGCCGCCAGCACCGAATCGGCGAGATTGCCTTTAGACGGCACCCAGTGGATCCGACCCTCTTCCAGCCAGCTTTTGAGCCGTTCAGTCGCCCGCAGGTGATCGGCGCTTTCGATCGAGATCCAGATCTCGCCCACCACGCCGCTGTCGATGAGCGAGTCGATCACCCGCTCCAACATCACCCGTCCCGCTATGGGTGCCAGACATTTGTGCGAGACGCCGGCCTGGCGTGCAACCGGATCCTCCGCTCCCTTGCGGCTGGCGGCCAGTACAAGCGCCGTGACCGTCTCCGTCATGGCCAGATCATCCCTTCCTTGTCATCTCCGCCAAAGCGGTCGAGAGGGGCTGCGCCTTCCTCACTCCGCGTCGGCCAGCGTGCACGCGAGCGGCGCCATGAGCGTGCCCACATGGTCGAGCTCGCGAAACTCCTCGAGCGCAGCCCGCACCCATTTGAGACGGTCCGGCGGAAGAACGCCGGTTGCGCATTCCTCGAACTTCCGCCAGTAGACCTCATCGGGAAACGGCTTCCAATTCGAGCCTTCCGGCCATTCCCGCTCCTCGACGAGCACGCGCCCATCCGTGAGCGTGACGGTGACCCGCGTCGGTGTCTCACCTTCGAGACCTTCCACCGGCTCGCGCACCACCTTGGCCATCGCCGCACGCACCGCCGGATCCTGAACCGCTTCGTCCGTGAATTCAGGAATGCCGGCCCGTCGCCGCACCAGCAGGCTGGCAAGCGCATATTCCAGCGAGAATTTCGCCTCCAGCCCCGTGCGCGGCGCGCGGTACATCAGATTGTTGAGATGCACGGCCGGCGCCCGCACGACGATGCGCTCGGCCTCATCGGCCGTGAACCGATACTCACCAATCAGGTGAAGCAGTGCGTCCATCGCTCTGTGCGCACTTCCACAATTCGGAAATCTCTTGACACGGAAGCCATGCGCGAGAATCAGCAGCGGCTCGCCCACCTTTTCTGTTTCGAACCGCATGTTCTGACCATGATCGATATGGGCGAGATTGTCTCGCAAGGTCTCGAAGTCGGGACCGACCATGAGCCGCTGCATCCCATGGGAACCGTCGAGGACACCGAGGCCCGCCGTCAATCCTCCTTCGGCCAGCCGTGCCGCAACGATTCCGGCCTTGGCGGCGAGGCCGGCATGAAGCGGTTTGGTCATCGTCCCGAACTGGGACATGAAGCCGGCCGCTTGCGAGACGGCGATGGACAGCGCACAGGCCGTTTGCTCGGCATTAAGCCGCAGCAGCCGCGCGCAGGCCGCTGCGGCACCGATGGCTCCGGTTGTCGCCGTCGCATGCCAACCGCGATTGCGATGGTAAGGATTGATCCCTTGGCCGACGCGGCCTTGAATTTGCAGCCCTACGATATAGGCGTCGAGCGCCTGAGCTCCACCCAGCCCCAATTCCTCTGTCAATGCCAGGATCGCCGGCGCCAGCACGGTCGTGGCATGCGCCTTGGGAGGATCGAAATTGTCGTCGTAGTCCAGCGCATGGCCGGCCGTGCCATTCACCAGCGCAGCCCAGGGAGCGGCCAATTTCACCGGATGACCGACGGCGGTGGATGCCCCGAGCCCCCAGCGGGCCGCCGTGGTGCGCACGATGCGCGTCGCCGGCTCGCGCGCGCCCGCGATGGTGACCGCGATCTGGTCGATGAACTCGCGATGCGCCGAATGCCACGCCTCTTCCGGCCACACGGGCGGCACCAGCGCGACCCACTCTGCGAAGGCCTGAAGCGGATTGCCGCCAGTCGCCGGCGCCGCGCCCTCCGTCGCAGCAGCCTCCGTCTCCTGCCTTGTCGTCTCACCACTCATGATCGTCTACTCCCAAGGGGGCTGAACTATGGCGTCACCACCTCTCGCCGCAGGATCAGCCGCGCCGTAAGCCGTTGTCGGCCGCTGATATAGACCCTCGGGCGAGCCAGGAAAAGATGTCACAAAAGGGCTTGCTAAGGCTGCCCCAATCCGGCCACAGTTTCGCCCCACATAGGAAATGGACGCGTAAGACTGGCGAGGGATCGATACACAACCCATGATCGCGTTGTTCGCCCTGCCCGATCACGAGGTGGTGCTCGGCCTGTTGCCGGACATCGCCGACCGGCGTGTGGACACGGCCACGGCCCGCGCCCGGTTGCGGGAAGGAAGCGGGTTCGTCCCGGCGGCCGTGGATCCACGCGGGCCTGGTGCGGTCTACTGGGTGGACATCGGCGACCACCGCTTTCGCCATTGGCAATATGTCTTCACACTCGACCATCTCGCTCGCGAAGGCGGCATCCGGGCATATTTCGCCTCGCCAGTCGAGATCCTCGACGAAGACGATCTCTTTGCGGATTCGGCTCCGGTCGCCGGCCTGATCTTCCATGTCTCGCGCTGCGGATCGACGCTTGTGACCAAGGCGCTCGGGCGGCTGAACAGCCATGTCATGATCTCCCAGGGTGCGCCTCTTCAGCAGGGCTTCTGGGCCGAGGCGACAGAACAGTGGATAAGACCCCTGCCACAGGACGCGGTGACGATGCGTCGGTTCCGCAATCTCGTGCGGGCGATGTGCCGGCGGCGACATGGGGACGAAGAACGGGCGTTCGTGAAGTTCATCAGCTGGAACACGATCTACGCGCCCTTTATTCGCGCGGCTCTGCCCGGTGTGCCGGCGATCTTCCTGTATCGCGATCCCGTGGAGGTGATCGCCTCGGTGCGCCGGGACACCACGGCGGTGCTGGAAGCGCGGGACACGGGGCTCGGCTCCCTGCTCACCGGCCGGCCGGCGGAAGAGATTGCCGCCATGGACGACGTCACCTATCTCGCCCATTGCTACCGGCGCTATTTCACCGTTGCGGCCGAGGAAGCCGGCGACGGCTTTGCGCTTCTGAACTATCGGGATCTCGGGCCCGAACGCTTCTCCGAGATCGTCGAGCGGGCCTTCGGCCTGCGGTTTACGGCGGCCGAGCTCACGCAAATGGAGGGGCAGTTTTCGGTGCATGCGAAGGACGATAGCGGCAAGCGCAGCTTCCAGGCGGACAGCGCGGCCAAGCAGGCAGCCTTGAATCCGGACGAAAAGGCCGTTATTCGCGAGATTTGCGACACCGCCATGGCGCGGCTCGACACCCATGCGGCCAATCTGTTTGCCCGCAAGCGGGCGGCTTGAGGGACACGCGACAAGCAATCGGGAAGGACCGGGAGACGATGACAGTGCTGGCATTTCCGCGGCTGGTCTCGGTGATCATGCCGAATTACAATTACGGACGCTTCATCGCTCAGGCGATCGAAAGCGTCATCCAGCAGGACTACCGTCCGATCGAGCTGATCGTCGTCGACGACGGCAGCGGTGACGATTCCCTCGAGCGCATTGCCGCCGCTCTGGAGCGCCCGCATGAGCTCTCCCGTGCCGAGGTGATCTCCTTTCCGGAGAACCGGGGCAAGATCGCGGCCATGAACCGCGGGATCGAGCTGGCCTCGGGCGAGTACAGCATCATCCTGGATGCGGATGACTTCCTGTCAAAATCCTATGTCAGTCGCTGTGTGGCGGAGCTGGAGAAGGCGCGGGAAGACGATGAGACGATCGGCTTCGTCTACACCGATTGCAATCTCATCTCCGAACATGGCGACTATCTGGAGCGCGGTCGTTCGACCGCCTTCGATCCCGCGCTGATCGAACGATTCAGCTTCATTCCCGAACCGGCCGTCGTGCTCACCGAGGCGCTCAAGTCCTGCTGGCCCTATGACGAATCAATCCGCCGCGGCACCAAGCACCACAAATGGCGCCGGATCATCGATGCGGGCTGGATGGGGCGGCACCTCCCCGAACCCCTCTTCTACTACCGCATGCACGGCCGCAATCTCTCCGGTATCGGCAATCGCGTGCTGGGCGAGATTCGAGGCGGGCGCCAGGGCGAACGGATCCTCTCCGGCTACTGGCCGACCCAAGCGCGCTGACGACATATCCCCTCGCTCACCCTCACGCACCGTACGGATCGTCGCTGGCCGGTCCGTGGCGGCTGATCGACTATTCACGGTTCCGCCCTTGGGGGCTCCTCAACGCCCGCCGCCGTCACTCAAAGGCACGTCGCTCGGCCGATAGGTCTTGAGCCAAATGCCGAGCTTACAGTCGAAGATCGCAGCCCCGCGCTCAGCAACGGCAAGAATGCCGCCGGTAATCAGCACCACCTTGACGATGGGCGACCCCGCCCGAAAGACGACCCAGTCCTGCCTCGCGCGTGACCAGGCCGCCACCGAGGTCGGCCCCTGCACATAGACGCAGGTTGCATCCGGCACGCTGGAACCGCTGGCCGGCTTCTTGTCCGACTTGGGCTTTGCACAACAACAGCAGCAACAACATTGCTTCTTGCCGCCGCCCCCGCCACCATCATGCCCATTGCCGTCGCCATTGCCGCTTCCATTATTGTCGCCATTCCCACCGCCGTTACCATTCTGATCATTATCATCATCATCGTCGTCGTCATCATCCGGTTCGTCATGTTTGTTACCCGGATGATTCCCGCCGGGCTTCTTCTTCCCGTCCCGGACCCGGCGCGCTTCTTCCGCCAGACAGCGCAGCTCGCGCTTCGCCTCTTCGCGCGCCGCCGTGCCGATCAGCTTATCAATCAGCTCAAGTTTTTCGACCAACGGTCTAAGCTTGTGTTCCGGCACGCCATAGTCTTCTGCGATCTCCAGCTTCTCCTTGATACGCGCCCGCTCCTTTTCCAGCTCGCCAAGCCGTTTCAAGCCGCGCTTTCCCGAACTCATGGCCAGCCTCCTCCTCAAGATTCTAGAGAGTTGATAATAATACATACTCGCAAGAATAACAATCTCTTCCCGTCGGCCGAGAGAGGATCGGCTGCGCAAGACCCGGTGCCCCTCTCGACTTTCAGCGGGGAGCGACGAAAACCGCGCAGGAAGAAAAACCGAAGAGATGGAGCCCCTCCTTGTCCCGGATGACCCAGATGCCAGCGCGCGGCCGGAACGTGTCGCGGCCCGGACCGGCAGCCGGCGCTGGGGCAGCTTCGGGCCACGACCGCACGGCGCAAGGTCTCACAAGACGCAAGCCGCTACCCGAGCTTTCTTGCGTCCCTGGATGCCGAACATACCGCATGGCGCCGTCACGGAGCTTGGCGCAATGCCGGCGACACGCTAGCCTTGCTCATCCCGTTCACCGCTGATGCGCGGGCATGATGAGGAGGACTATCGGCCATGACGGAGGAACGCGGCAGTGGTGATGGCTATGCCCGCGATCAGGTGGTGCTGGCCAATGAGCGCACCTACGCCGCCTGGATCCGCACGGGGCTGGCCTTGCTGGTCAGCGGGCTTGCCGTCGAACGCTTCATGCTGGATGCCATGCCGAGCTGGAGTGTGCATGTGATCGCGGTGATCCTGACGCTCCTGGCTGCGATCGCTTTTCTCGTGGCCGGCTGGCGCTATACCCATCTCAGCCTGCGCCTGGCACCGGATGTACCGCGCATTCCAAGCCGCTGGGTCGTAGCCAGTGCGGTCATGCTCGCTTTCGTTTGCCTCCTTTCGGCTCTCGCACTGTGGGCGCTCGGCCCCGCGCCGCGGTAATAAGAAGGGGGTAAGGAGAAGAGAAATGCCTCGAGCGGCAGGAGAGCATCGCTCGACCAGTCACCCCAGCCGCCGGGAACTCGGGGTGCTGGAACTTGTCGCCATCGGTGTGGGCGGCATGATCGGCGGCGGCATCTTCTCGGTATTGGGGCTGGCCGTCGAGATCGCCGGCCATGGCGCCTGGATCGCCTTTTTGCTCGGCGGTCTGGTGGCGCTGGGCGCCGGCTATTCCTACTGTCGCCTCGCGCTTGCCTATCCGGTGGATGGTGCAAGCTTCACCTATCTTGAGCGGGCCTTCCCTGCTCGGCGCGGGATTGCGGCGGTCACAGGTTGGACGGTGATTGTGGGCTATGTGGGCACGCTCGCGCTTTATGCCTTTACCTTCGGCGCCTATGGCGCGGCGCTGCTGGCTGGACCGACGAGCGATATCCTCATCCGGCCTCTGCTGTCGATCGGCGTGCTGGTGTTCTTCGTGATCGTCAATCTGCGCGGCGTGCGCGCGAGCGGGGTGAGCGAGGATCTCATCGTCTATGCCAAAGTCGTGGTGCTGGCGATCTTCGCGATCGCCGGCTTTGCGCATTTCGACAGTCGCCGCATTCTGCCCCTCTTCGACCATGGATTTGCAAGTGTCTTCGTGGCCGGTGCCACAGTCTTCGTGGCCTATGAGGGATTCCAGCTCATCAACAGTGCGGTCGAGGAGACGCGCAACCCGACACGCACGATCCCGATCGGAATCTATGGGGCGATTGCGATTGTCACCATCATCTACGTGCTGCTGGCGTTGACCAGTCTCGGCACGCTGGGAGCCGATGGTCTGATTGCGGCCCGCGAATACGCGCTTGCTGAAGCCGCACGCCCGGTGCTGGGCCGCGCCGGCGAGGTGCTGGTGGCCCTGGCCGCCCTGCTGGCGACCT
>CAZJPA010000139.1:0-8088 GCA_964547755.1 uncultured Sphingomonadales bacterium | reverse complement strand
GATCTGATCGAACGGGCGCGAATCAATCCCGACCGGGACGATCCCAGCTTCTGGCGGCTGTGCGAGACCGTGATGCGGGCCGTGAACGGGCTGGAAGAGCGCGCCATCGCCGAACTGGAGGGGCGCTTCGGCGAGAAGTCGGCGGACCCGATCATCCGTGAGCTGGAAGAGATCGCAGGCGCACGCCGGAAGCGCCTGAGGCGGACGATCTCGGAACTCATCCACGCCTATGCCAAGGCCAAGGAAGAGCGCTGGACGCCGGCGACGCACGCCGCCTACGAGCCGGTTTTCCGGCTGCTCAAGGACGTGCTGGGGGCGCAACGCGATCTGGAGACCATCGACCGCGACGAAGCACGGCGCACTTTCGAGATCGTCAAGCAGCTTCCCCGCAACATGGGCAAGCACAAGGAGCTCAAGGGTCTCACGGTGCCGCAGGCCATCAAGGCGGCAAAGCGCCTCGGCCTGCCGACCATCGGGCCGCGCACCATCAACGACGGATACATGACGCGGATCTCCTCGATGTTCGCGTGGGCGGTGGACGAGCAGTGGATCGCCAGTAATCCGTTCCGGAACTTGCGCGTCGTGGACCCGGTGGACCCGGCCGACAAGCGCAGCGCTTTCACGGTCGAGCAATTGAACAGGATCTTCGCCAGCGAGCCTTGGAAGCCGCGTGACGAGGCCCCGAGAGGCCGCCCCTCGCTCTTCTGGGGACCGCTCGTCGCCCTGTTCATGGGGCTGCGCCGGGGCGAAATCTGCGGCCTGATGCTGGACGATATCGAGACCGTGAACGGCATCCCGGTCATCCATGTGCGCCCCAACGAGGTGCGGCGGCTCAAGACTGGTTCATCACGTCGGGTGCTGCCCGTGCACGGCAAACTCGTTGAGATGGGCTTTCTGGATTTCGTCACCAGACAGCGGGCCGCCGGGCATCGGCTGCTGTTTCCCGAGTCCTATCAGGGACCCAACGGGCTGTGGGGCGACCATCTGTCTGACTGGTTCTCACGCAAGCTGAAGAAGCTCGGAATGGCCAATGGCAGGCTGAGCTTCCATTCCTTCCGCCACAGCTTCGAGGACGCCCTGCGCGAGGCCGGCCTGCACGGCACGGCGGAAGGGCGATATCTCGCCGGCCGCACCAGCACCCGCAGCGATGTGTCCGCCGCTTACGGCTCCGGCTACTCCACCACCCGCCTCCACGAACTCATCAATCGGATCGAATATCCGGAGCTGGAAGTGGGGCATCTGAAAGCGCCAGCATCGACGGAGCCGGCTTGAGGTGCCGGCCATCTCTCTGCCTCTGTCCTTCTGTCGCCATATCACTTCGTGTATGATGGCTAGGCCCAAGGTGAGCCTGCGATGGTGAACAGGCTTGTCCCAGGGGGCAGGCGTCTCGGGGAGGGGAGGCATGCGCTTCTACGTCTATATCAACGAGCCGACCAACAAGGCGCGGATTCACGTTGCCGAATGCGCTTTCTGCAACGACGGCGAAGGGATGGTGCGCGACAAGAGCCCCTATAATGGCAGGTGGTGCGGTCCCTTCTTTTCGGATCGGGAAGCTGTCACCTGTGCGAAGAATTCCGGCAAGGCGGATATTAGATGGTGCAAGTGGTGCGCTCGAACAATTGGGATCGCACCCGAATTGGAATGAGCGGCTCGCGGGTTTCATCTGTTCTCGCCGGGCGGCAGGAGTGTGTCGGGATGAACATCCGGATTCTCGCGTTCGAGGAGGCAGGGCCGTTCGAATGGCGGTGGCCTTCCGGCAATCTCAGGAGCTACGACCGGTCCTGGCAGGGCGAGATCGCCATCGATGGCAGTGTCTCCGAATTCCGGCACGCGCTCGGCCAACGGCATGCCTATGGCCGCTTGTGGGCCTGCGGTGTGACCTGGATCAAGGGTCAGCCGGTGGTCGAAGGAATTGCGGCGGACGACCACGGAACCTCGCGCGCCCTGATCAGTCTGATTCGCCGACCCGATGGCAGGCATGTGCGCGCTACGGACGGCCTTCCGCCGGAGTACCAGGGTTTTCGGATCGTCAAACACCGCGCCGAGATTTCGGCCCCCTACAGCCCCCGATCCCTCGCCGTGAAGATCGTCGAGGACGATGTGGTCGCATGGGCGGCGCACGCCGTGCTGCGCGCCTCGCTTTTGGGCCGGCTTTAGAAGTAGGCACAATGCCTTCTCGCGCCTTCAGCCCGGCGGCCTCGAAAATACGGCGGTAACTTTTCCCTTGAGCGGCACTACTTGCAGATAACACCTCGCCCCAACGAATCGCCGGGGACGCAAAACGGTCGGCACCCCGAGTGTCGCGCTCACTCCTCCTCGAATCCGACTTCAGCGGTATCGAGCTTCAGATCGCGGATATTGGCGCGAACGACTTCCACGATGTCGTCCGAGTAACCGGTCGGTGACGAAGCCTCGATCTCCAACGTAATTTTGACCGTTGCACCGTCTGGCCGGCCCAACTCGAACAGGATTTCCTCCGCGATCCTGGCCACCTGCAAGCCCGCCCTGTCCGGGTCGAGCGGAATGGAGCCAAAGAAGCGTCGCGGCCTGCGTGTGGCGGCAGAATGAGTGCCGGACTCCGCCACTTCTCCGCTCTGCGCCAGGTCGTGAGTCTCCGGTGCGCCTGCGGTTACCGCCGTTTCTGGGGTGCTGTCCTCCTTGGGCAGGGCGCTGCGCCAGACGAGGAGACCATCGGCAATCTTGCTGCCGAGAGCGGCGGACCACAAGGACACGTCTTTGTATTCGCCGTTCTTTTCGTCATGGCCCTGCGCAAACGCGACCGGAGAATCGATCTCGGCCAGGAGCTTCTCGATGGCCGTGATAAGAGTCGCATCGTCGCGCAGGCGCGGCAGATAGACGTAGGACGCGAACCAGTCCAGCAAGCTCGCGACCTCGATGTGGGGCTTGTTCTCGTCCCAGACCTTGCGCAGTTCGGTCAGGAGCGTGTTCGGCCCCAGATTATCGATGATGATACCGTTCTTCGCGAGCTTGTCATAGACGACCTGGGCGATGGGTTTGCCCGGCGCTCGATTGGCCACCGATATGTGCTCCAGTTCGAAGCCGGTCGCCGGTCCTGTTCCGTTGCCGGCATCTTGAGCGGGAACGGGATAGAGCACATGCGACCAGGTGCTGCGAATGCGTTGCACGAGACCTGTAGCCGCCTGGCGCATGCGGGTGTTCGCGTCTTCGATCTGCGCCTCGGTCAGGCCTTTTCGCACTTCCCGGTCTTCGACGATGGACTTCCAAGCGAGATATTTGCGCGCGATCTCGCGGCAGGTCTGAAGCCCGCTCTCGTCGGGTGCGACGAAGACGAGGGCGTTGCGGAATCTGCGTTGGCCGGAGCCGCGACGTTGCAGCACGTCGGTGACGATCCGCTCGGCGGGTGTCGGCTCCGGGCTGTTCAGGGCGTGGGGATGGGCAGGCGGCAGGATCGCGAGCGCGATGGCGCGTGCATCCTCGATATCGAGGAGGCTTTCAGGGGTCGCATGAACCCGGTGGAAGCCGCCCCGATGACTCCGTTCCTTGTGCAGGATGGCGATGATCTCGCCATCGGCATCCTCGTCGGAAATGTCACTTGCGCGTTCATCGGCGATCCGGTTGAGCGTCGGCTGGGTCGAGAACCAGTAGCGGTCCCCGTCGCGATAAAGATAGGCGGAGCGCTCCGACAGCTCGCGCAAGGCATCGCCGAAGATGGAAATCTGATCGCCCGGCTGCGCACAGGCGAGCCGGAGCGCAGGCCCCGTCATCCCCCCGCGGCGCGATCCGCGATGGGGTGCGGTCGCCAGAAACACGGCGCGCGCCGCTCTCGTCGCGGCGAGGACCGCGCCAAAGCGCTTGCGCGACGCCTCCATCTTGGCCGGCAACGACAGCTCGCCATCGACTTCGGCCTGCAAGATCGGTCCATAGGCCGGATCCAGCGGCTCGAGAATAGCCGTGCGCACCTTTTCTTCCGAGAGCGGCAGCAAGGCCAGCGTGATCAGTGGCGCGTTGCTCTGGCCGCGCCAGAGCGCATAGATGGCGCTCGCCATGATCTTGAGGATGCCGCGGGTGCGCTGGAACTTCTCCAGTGTGGACCAGTCCTCGGAAAAGCGTTTGAGCACCTCCGGGTGAATAGGATAGGCGCGGCGCATCTTCTCGCGATAGGCCGCCTCCTTCGCTTCCGAGGGAAAGTCGGAGGCATTGTCGCGATAGAGCTTGGCAAAGGCCTTGATGGTCGCATCGCGCGCCTTTTCGCCCTCCTCATCGAGAGGCTGGAAGAGACGGCGGCGCACGATCTCGAAGGTTTCCATGCCGCTTGCCGGCGTCCAGGCGGACTGCACGCGGCCGAACAGCTTCTCCAGGCGATGAAGGGCATCGACGCCACGTTCGTCGCCCACCTCCATCGCCGACTCGGGCAGCGAGCCGACGACCATGGCGCCGGGAACCGCCGCGGCCGCTTCCGTCAGGGACTGGATGAAGGCGTGGAAGGCCTCGTACTGCTCGCCACGCAGTTGCTTTGCGAACGCCACCACCTCGTCGAGCAGGATCAGACAGGGCGAGGCGAGTTCCAGAATCTGGACCAGCCTTTCCGAGCCCGGATTGGTCCAGTTCGCTTCCGAATCGGCGATGTGATCGACGGCATCCCAGCCGCCGAGCCGGTAGGCGATATAGCCCCAGGGCGTGCGGATTTCTCGGCCGTCGCTCGCATGCATCACCTCGCTCGGCCCCTTGTGGGTGCCGACGAACACGGCGCGCTGAACCGTTGGCAAGGTCGATACGCCAGCCGCATCGAAAATGTCCTTCATGCCGTGCAGGGTTTCAGGCCTGTAGCCGGCTTCCGTCGCACCGGCGAGGTGATAGAGGGCGAGCATGGTGTGCGTCTTGCCGCCACCGAAATTGGTTTGCAGGCCGACAACGGGATCGCCGCCCTTTTTCGCAAAGCGCTCGACGGCGGTCCGGAGCACGCGGCTCAGGCCCTCGGTCAGATAGGTGATGCGGAAGAAGGCGCGCGGGTCGGTGTATTCCTCCACCCCCAGCCCTTGATCCACATGGGCCAGATTGGCCGCGAACTCGGCGTCGGTGAAACGCGCCTCCAGCACATCCGGATGCGGCTCGACCACTTCGCGCCAGGGGCGCAGTTTTTCGGGCGGTGGCGGCTCGTCGAGTTTCTGCTCTTCGTCCGCCTCGTCCGTTTCCGCTGTCACGCTCGCGCGTTTCTGCTCCTCGTACAGCGTATCGACGGTGGCGACCTGCTCGCGCGCATCGATGGCGGCCAGCAACTCGCGGATGGCATCCAGATAGCGCAGCGCCTCGCGGTCCTGCATCAGTCCGTCGAAATGAGAGGTCGCATTGCGCGCATCGAGCGCCAGCGAGACATAGCTGCGCGCCTTGCGAACGCGCTCGTCATACCGGAAAACCTCGCCCCAGTTGTCGAGCAGGGTTTTAAGGAGCGCATAGACATCGAGGTCGGCTCTCGGATCCCCCCCTGCGGCGCGGCTGGCATATTGCCGCCAGTCGTCGCCGAAGCGCTGTTTCATCCGCTCGGCAACATAAGAGCCAAGACCGACGCGCAGTGCTTCCAGGGCCCGATCCACCCGCTGCTTGGCGCTGAAGGCATCCTCGTTCATGAGCGCGTCTCCTCGAACCCGAGATCACCCTGCACCGGTCCGGCATCACCCTGAAACTCCAGGGCCGCCTCTTCGAGATGCGGGAACTCCTCGGCCAGAAGATTGTAAACTTGCGCCTCCTGCGCCCAGCCCTTTTTCTCGCAGATGTCATAGAGGCGATAGGCCAGCGCCCGGGCGGCCTCAGCATCTTCGGCATCCATTTCGGCGATCAGCGCGGCCGCCGCCGCCGTACCGCCGTCCGGCGATTCGAGTACGCGGATCAGATGCTGTGTGCATTCCCAGTGGGTGAGCGTGCGATCCGTGCTCGGGCGCCAGTCGGCGGGCATTTCGGAGCGCTTGAGTAGGCGTGCTTTGCCACCCTTAGCCAGGAAGACTCCGGCCTGCTCCAGGTCGCCGAGGCCCAGATTGTAGGCGTTCGCCATGTTGATCGCATCGCCCGATTTTCCCTCGCCCATGCCGAAGGACTGAAACCAGTCGATGCAGAAGCGCGTCGCCGGGTCGTAATGCGCGTCTTCCTCGTTGAGAATCTCCTCGCGCACTTCGTTGATCAGCGCGATGGCCGTGCGCACCGTCATTTCGGAATCGTCAGGTTCCAGCACCTTGGCATAACTCGTGAAGATGCCCATGCCGGGACCCAGCGCCGATTGTGCCATGTCCACCGGCCCGACGCCCGCCTCCTTGATCTTCCGCAACGCGTCCGGCATCTCGCGCTTCAGGCGCGCGATGAATTCGCGGCGCGTCGCGACCGGCGCATCTACGGCACGCTTGGTGCAGACGAGAACGATGGAGGAGGCAAGGGCGTTGGCACCGTGTCCGATCATCCGGTTACCCAGCTCGGTGCGCAAGGGCCAAGTGCCGTCGATGACATAGCCCGCATTGACGATGGCTTGCAGAAATGTCGCCCAACCGGGTGAGGTCAATCCTTCCTGCGCGACTTCGGATTGCTTGAAGGCGTAATAGATGGTGACGGGTGTTTCTTCGCTGGCCGCATCATGCATCGCCTTCAAGGCACCGCTCATGCCCTCCATGAAGAAATGCTCTGCCGCCTCCTTGCTGCCATGCCGGTAGGGCGTGGCCACCAGTTCCGGCTCTTTGGGGGTCAGCACGCGGCGGAACAGGTCGGGCCACACAGGCCTCAGTGAACGCCGGAGCCAGACATAGAAAAAGTCGGAAAGATCAGCATACCCGATATTATCGTAATATGGGGGGTCGGTTGAAATCAGCGCCGGGCGAATGGGATAATTGTTATGGGGGGCGTCAATGGCTGCTATGAAACCACCCTGAATGCCCGGTGCCTTTTCGACGGCCTTGGCCACCCAATTAAGCGAGTCGATCCAGTTGCCGGTCGAACTGGAAAAAATATTGCCTTCGGCGAAGTCCCAAACCATGGGAAGCGCCTGGCGGCCGAACGTGTTTCTGATTTTGACATATCCGGAATCCCACCCACAAAGCGAGCTTTGCCTGTCGGTCAACTTATCCACACCAAACGCCAAATACGTCGCCACGGCGTCGGCGTAGGCGGTTGCGCCGGTGCCGCCGTCGGCGAGGGGGCGGTCATCGTCGGGCAGGCCGGCTGCACGGGCGTCGGCCAGCACGCGCTCGCGCGCCTCGCCCACCAAGTCCGAAAAAGTCGTCAGCGCCGTGAGCTGACGCGGGGTGAAGAGATCGCGCCACTTTGTGAGGCCGTAGTTCGGCGTCTTGAAATCTCTTGGATTGTCGGGAAGATCAGACTCAAGTTCCGGAACATCTGGCTTTTCGATGACTGCCGCAGCCTCGTGCTCTGGCGTTGGTGACAGATAGATACGCCCTCGCGACCCTTCGGCTACAATCGCCATCAGCCGCACGCCAAGACCTTCTATCTTGCCCTTTTCCCTGATGTAGGTGAATGGCATCGGTGCGTTCGTCAACACGCATTTGCCACCGCCACTACGGCCAATGGTCCCCGTCTTCAGCCTCTTCTCTTCCTCGGCCGTCAGCTCTCCGGTCCTGACCTCGAACCGCCAGCCGTCCGGGGCCGTGGGATCGCGCACGACTTCCACCCAGGCCTTTTTGCCCTTCTTGGTGGACAGCATGAAGGAGGAGACGAGCGGGACATGCGCGCCCTTCACGCTGGGATCGGGCGAGGCGACGGTGCGCGCCCATTTCCAGGCGATGACGGTGAGCCTGCGCCCGACATAGGGGGCGAGATCCGGGCGGTCCTTCGCCATTTCCGCCGTCACCTCGATGGGCGGATAAAGGTAGCCGATGCGCTTTTCGGCTTCATCGCGCATCCATCGGCCGTAATAGCGCACGTCTTCGGCCAGGCCCTGCGCCCCCTTCCAGGCACGGTGTGGATCGCGCTCGGGATTAACCGGGGGAAGGCTGGCAAACTTCGGCGGGATTTCGACGAGCGCCTTGGAGATCAGAACGGCGACGGGATTGAGGTCGGAGCCATAGGCGCGCAAGCCCAGCCGCTGCGCCTCCAGCGGGATCGAGCCGCCAC
>CAZJPA010000138.1:7110-8186 GCA_964547755.1 uncultured Sphingomonadales bacterium | reverse complement strand
CTTGATCGCATCTTCAAAGGCCAGCTTGGTGCCTGAACCGATAGAAAAATGCGCCGTGTGTGCCGCATCACCCAACAGAATCACGTTGCCGTGATGCCACTTCTCGCACAGCACACGCTGGAAGTTGAGCCAGGCCGAGCCGCGCAGGTGGCGCGCATTCGACATCAGCTCGTGACCGTCGAGATACTTGGCGAAGATCCGTTCCAGGGCCCGGCAGGTTTCATCGTGATCGGTGATTCTGTCGAGCCCCAGCCCTGCCCAAGTCTCAGGTGTGCATTCGACGATGAAGGTGGAGGTGTCTTTGTCGAAACGATAGGCGTGTGCCCAAATCCAGCCGGCTTCCGTCTTCTCGAAGATGAAGTTGAAAGCCTCGAACACCTTATGGGTGCCGAGCCAGATATATTTGTTTCGGCGCATGTCGATATCCGGCCGGAAATGGTCGGCCAAATGAGTGCGGATCTTGGAATTGATGCCGTCGGAGGCGATGATCAGATCCGCATCGCAGTTGTCGATGAAATCCGGCTCGATTTCCACTTCGAAGCGCAGATCCACCCCGAGTTCGCGGCAGCGGTCCTGAAGAATATTGAGCAGGCGCTTGCGCCCGATTCCGCAAAAACCATGGCCGGTGGAGCGCTCGCAGACGCCTTTGAAATGGACTTCGATGTCGTCCCAATGGATCAGCCGGTCATTGATTTGCTTTCCGGTGACAGAGTCGTTTTCTTCCAGATTTTCGAGCGTCTGATCCGAGAAGACGACCCCCCAACCGAACGTATCGCCGGGGCGATTGCGTTCATAGACCACGATTTCGTGAGAAGGATCGCGCAGCTTCATCGATAGCGCAAAATACAAACCGGCCGGTCCACCACCCAAACAGGCAATCCGCATGACCTCACTCCTTGACTGCTCGAACCGTCTTTTTCTCTCTCCTCTTCTCCCCACGCATCGCTCGTCACCAACGGGCCGTCGTCGCAGTCATTTTTCTCTTCTTCTCCGTTTTCGAACGTCTCTGCGTTCTGCCGCCAGTCGATTTCTTGTGACGTGGTGCGCCGTCTCTTGCCCCTGTCTCATCCACCGCA
>CAZJPA010000138.1:0-7010 GCA_964547755.1 uncultured Sphingomonadales bacterium | reverse complement strand
CGCAGCGCTCTTGCGTCCCATTGCGCCCCTTTGAAGAGGGCGCCGCTCCTATCGGCTGGCCGAACGCGATTCCATCGTATGGACGAAAAAGGGGCTGGTCAACGAAAAAGTTTAGGCTTAAAATAACACCATTGAGAAGCGTTGCGACCGCTCCGGGAAAAGCCGGATGCAGCGCGCAGGCGGCGATATTGACAGGCGTCTGTTGCCGACGGAAGCTGAATACGGGCGAGTTTTGCGCCGCTGGGTAAGGACGAATCGCGGACCGAGTGGTCGCAAGCGGCCGCCGAACGAGGAGGAGAGCAGAATCATGACAGGTAACGATGGGCGTGGCGTTCTGGACGGGTTGGTCGCGGCTTTGATGGCGGGCCGGGTGAAAGTGGTCGATCTGACACAACCGCTTCATCCGGGCACGCCGGTCATTCAGCTGCCGCCGGAATTCGCGCCTTCTCCCGGTTTCTCGATCGAGGAGATCTCGCGTTACGACGAGCGTGGTCCGGCCTGGTACTGGAACAAATTCGCCTGCGGGGAGCATACGGGCACCCATTTCGACGCACCGATCCATTGGATCACCGGCAAGGATTATGAAGGCAATGCCACGGATACCATCCCCGTCGAGCGCTTCGTTGGGCCGGCGTTCGTCATCGACATCGTGGCGGAAGTAGAAGAGAACCCGGACTTCCTGCTCACTCCCGAATATATCGAGAAGTGGGAAACCCGTCATGGCCGCATCACGCCGCGTTCCTGGGTGTTGGTCCGGTCCGGTTGGTCGAAGCGCAGCGATCCGGACGCCTTCTTGAATATTCACGAAGACGGCCCGCACAGCCCCGGTTTCGATCCGCGCACGCCGAAATTCCTGGCCGAAGAGCGCGACATTCTGGGTGTTGGCGTGGAGACCGTCGGCACGGACGCCGGCCAAGCGGCGAAATTCGATCCCCCCTTTCCCTGTCATACCCTGATGCATGGTGCGAACAAGTTCGGGCTGGCCTCGCTTGCCAATCTGGATCAACTGCCGCCGACCGGAGCGATCGTGATCGCGCCACCGCTCAAGATCGTCGGCGGTTCGGGCTCGCCGCTCAGGGTGCTGGCCTTGGTGCCGGCCTGAGAGCGGCCTGTTTCCGGCGGAGAAAGCGCGAAGGAAGGAGTGAGCGTTGGCAGAACGGTCCTTCAAGAAAGAAGTCGAAAAGCTTCGGCTCGGGGCCGGGCAGGAGTTCCGCGGTGAGGGCATCCTGGCCGTGACCAAGGCGCTGTTGCAGTCGGGCGTCGCCTATCTCGGCGGCTATCAAGGAGCGCCGATCTCGCATTTGATGGACGTCTTCGCTGATGCCGTGCCGTTGTTGGAAGAGCTTGGTGTGCATTTTGAGCAGTCGGCATCCGAGGCTGCGGCTGCGGCGATGCTGGCTGCCTCCGTCAACTATCCCCTGCGCGGTGCGGTGAGCTGGAAATCGGTGGTGGGCACCAATGTCGCTTCTGATGCGCTCTCGAACGTGGCATCAGGTGGTGTGCGCGGCGGCGCGATGATCATCATCGGCGAAGATTACGGCGAGGGCTCCTCCATCATGCAGGAGCGCACCCATGCCTTCGCGATGAAGTCGCAGATGTGGTTGCTCGATCCGCGCCCCTATCTGCCGAAGATCGTGGAGCTTGTCGAGCGTGGTTTCGATTTGTCCGAGGCGTCGAATACGCCGGTGATGCTGGAGCTGAGGATCCGCGCCTGTCATGTCTATGGGCGGTTCGTGGCCAAGGACAACCGGCCGCCGCCTTTTCGTTTGCAGGACGCCATGAATCGTCCGGTGCGCGATACGAATCGCATCGTCTTGCCGCCGGCCAATTTCCTGCACGAGATCGAGAAGGTCGAACAACGCCTGCCGGCTGCGGTCCGGTGGCTGCGGGAACACCGTCTCAACGAGTTCTTTGGACCCGCTGACGGCGATATCGGGATCATCGTCCAAGGTGGCCTTTTCAATACGCTCATGCGCGCACTCTATCGCTTGGGACTGGCCGATATCTTCGGCAACAGCCGGATCCCGATCTATGTGATGAACGTCACTTATCCTTACCTCGATCATGAAATCGTCGGCTTTTGTGCAGACAAGAAGGCGGTGCTGATGGTCGAGGAAGGCCAGCCCGAGTTCATCGAGCAGGCCTTCAACCACATTCTCCGCAAGCAAGGAATTCCCACCCGTATCTTCGGCAAGGATGTGCTGCCGATGGCCGGCGAGTATACCGGCGCCGTGCTCTTCGATGGTGTCCAGAAGTTCCTAGAGGCGGTCGGCCGGTTGAAAGAGAGGAAGTCGCTGCTGCCCGCCCCAGTCTCGCAAGTTGCCGAAAGGCTCAAGCCCGTCGTTCCACCACGGCCGGCGGGGTTCTGCACCGGCTGTCCCGAGCGGCCGATCTTTTCCGCAATGAAGATACTCGAACGTGAGATGGGGCCGGTGCATGTGTCCTGCGACATCGGCTGTCATCTCTTCTCGATCCTGCCGCCTTTCAATATCGGCAACACGACAATGGGCTATGGCCTCGGTTGGGCGGGTGCGTCTGCCTTCAACGTGCGGGGGGCAAAGCGCACGATTGCAGTGATGGGTGACGGCGGCTTCTGGCACAACGGTTTGAATTCGGGCGTGGTCAACGCCGTCTTCAACAAGAACGACAACATTCTGCTCGTCGTCGATAACAACTATTCCGCCGCCACCGGCGGGCAGGATCTGCCGAGTTCACGCGCCAACAATCCTGTGCGTTCGACGAAGCATCCGATCGCCGAGGCGGTCAAAGGCGTTGGTGTCGAATGGGTGCGTCGCGTGCGCTCCTACGACGTCCAGCGCATGAAGGAAACGCTGAAAGAAGCGCTCACCACGAGTCACAAAGGACCGAAAATCATCATCGCCGAGGGTGAGTGTATGCTCAACCGCCAGCGCCGGGAGCGACCGCAGCGCCGCAAGGCGATCGCAGGCGGCCGGCATGTGATCGAGGCGCGCTTCGGTGTCGATGCGGAAACCTGCACCGGCGATCATTCCTGCATCCGCCTGTCCGGGTGTCCCTCGCTGACGATCCGGCCCAATCCAGATCCTTTGCGCGAGGATCCGATCGCCTTTGTGGACGAGACTTGCGTCGGTTGCGGCAATTGCGGTGAGGTGGCGCATGCCGCGATCCTATGCCCCAGTTTCCATCGTCGCGACATCCACCACAATCCGGGCCGATTTGCGCGGTGGTGGCATGGCTTCCGGCGGTGGTTCATTCTCAAGATGGCCGGGCGTGGCGAAAGCCGACCGCTCGGGGAGGCTGCGTAATGGCGGACGCGCATTCGATGGCCGGTGTCAGCCCTGCGGATGGGCAGGATGCGCCGCACCCGATCACCATTGCGGTTACAGCCATTGGCGGGCAGGGCGGTGGCGTGCTCGCCGAATGGATTGTCGCCACTGCAGAAGCAGAGGGCTGGCTTGCGCAATCGACTTCGGTTCCCGGTGTGGCCCAACGCACCGGTGCGACCGTCTATTACATCGAGCTCTTTCCCAAGGAGGTAGCGGCTCGGGCCGGGCGTGAACCGGTGCTGGCGTTGATGCCGGTGCCGGGCGACGTCGATGTCGCCATGGCCGCTGAATGGATGGAAGCCGGCCGCGCGATTGCCCGGGGCTTCGTTACGCCGGACCGCACCGTGCTTATCGCCTCCACCCATCGTGATTACGCAATTCGGGAAAAGGCAGCGCCCGGTGCAGGCATGGAGGACGATCGGGCGGTCTGGGATGCGGCGCAGACCGCTGCTCGGCGTCTGGTCGCCTTCGACATGCGCGCGGTCGCGCAACGGCATGGAACCGTGATCAGCGCGGTTTTGTTCGGAGCGTTGGCAGGCAGCGGCATCTTGCCTTTCGCCCGAGACAGTTTTGAAGCGGCGATCCGTGCCAGCGGGCGCGGAATTGAGGCTTCTCTGGCCGCTTTTGCCGAGGCACATCGTTTGGCTCAGCACCCTGCGCAACCGCCGCCGGGAGGGCAGAGGGAACAGTCCGCGTCTACGAGCGGGGGGGATGCCCATCTGGCTGCTCTCCCGGATGAGCTGCGGACGCGAATCGTCGCGCAGGTGCCGGTCTCGGCGCAGGAACTCGTGGCCTTGGGCGTGGCGCGGCTGATCGATTATCAGGACAAGCGCTATGCCATCCATTATCTGGATCGCCTGCGGCGGTTCACGAAGGCGACCGGAGAAGTCCGGGATCCGGCTTTCTACGCCCTGCTTGCCCGGCGTCTTGCCGTGGCCATGTCGTATGAAGACGTCTATCGGGTTGCCGATCTCAAGACTCGTCGCGCGCGTCTTGCCCGGCTGATGCACAGGGATGATGGGCGGATCGAGGAGGTTTTCGACTACTTCCACCCCCGCCTGGAGGAATTTGCCGACAGCATGCCGGCGGTCGTCGGGCGCCTCATTCTGACGAACCGACCCATCAAAAGACTGCTGGCGCCTCTCTTCCGCCGGGGACGGACGATCAGAACTTCCGGTCTGACCGGTTTCCTGTTGCTGCGACTGGTGGGTGCGGCCAAGAAACTGCGGCCGTTATCCTTGCGGCACCACCGCGAGATGGCGGATATCGATGCATGGCTTGCGGACGTGGAAAAGATTGACGCGCAGGATCCGGCGTTGGCCCGCGCGCTTGTCGATGCCCGGGCACTGGTCAAGGGCTATGGTGACACGCATGCCCGCAGCCTGCGCCTGTTCGCCGCTTTGCGTGATGCCGCTGTTCGGTTGGTTGGTCACGCCGATGCGGCGTCCCGCTTGGAGGATTGGATCACGCGTGCGCGTCGGGATCCCGAATGGGAATCCCTGATCGCCGAAATTCGGCGTGCACAGGAACCCTGATCCGTTCCACCGCACACAGCCACATCCGTCCGGACCATTGTCGGGGGCTCTTTTCTGGACAGCACGGTAACGGGTTTCTATATCCGCTGGCGAATGCGCCTGATATGCGCCGGCGGAAAGGTCGGCGCGCCGGCCGCGGCGCGGAAAGGATTCGCTGATGACGGATCTGCCCTTTTTCAAGATGCACGGGCTCGGCAATGATTTCGTGATCGTCGATCTGCGATCGACAGAAGCGGTCGCGCTTGACGACGAGACAGTGCGGCGGATCGCCAATCGCCGCTATGGGTTGGGGTGTGACCAGCTGATCCTGCTTGCCCGCTCGCAAGACGCCGATGTGGCGATGATCATCCGCAATGCCGATGGTTCGCCGGCCGGTGCCTGCGGCAATGCCGCGCGATGTGTCGCGCGTATCGTGATGGAGGAAACGGAGCGGGCGGAAGCGACGATCATGGTCGGGGCGCGTCGTCTTGCCGCGCGCCGGCGTGCGGGCGGCGAAATCGCGGTTGACATGGGCGAGGCGCGCTTCGGCTGGCAGGAGATCCCATTGGCTCGTGCCGTGCCCACCGATCCGTTGCCGCTCACCTTGACCGAACTGCCGGCTGCTGCCGCCGTCTCGGTCGGCAATCCCCATGTCCTGTTCCTGGTGCCGGAGGTCGAGGATCTGCCGTTGGCCCGTATTGCCGAGGAGGTATTGGACGATCCCCTGTTGGTGGATGGTGCCAATGTTTCGCTTGTGGCGCCCGAGCGGCGTGATGCTCACGGGCAGGTCACACAGCTGCGCATGCGCGTCTTCGAACGCGGCGTCGGGCCCACGCCCTCTTGTGGGAGTGCGGCCGTGGCGGCGGCGGCGATCGCGCATCGGCGCGGTCTTGTGGAGCGGCATGTGGTCGTGCATCAGCCGGGAGGCAACCTGACGGTGGAAATCGGCGATGATGGTCATCTCTGGCTCGAAGGGCCGGCGGCGCTGGTCGCCCGTGGTGTGTTGGCCGGTGAACTCCTGTCTTGCGCACATGCGCATGCCGATAAGGTGCCTGCGTGATGTCCGATATTGCCGTCATCACCTTGGGCTGCCGGCTCAACGCCTTCGAGGCCGAGGCGATGCGTCGGCTGGCCGGTGAGGCGGGCATTGATCACCCTGTCGTGATCGTCAACTCCTGCGCGGTCACGGGAGAAGCCGTGCGCCAGACGCGTCAAGCCATCCGGCGCGCCCGCCGCGAGCGGCCGGATGCGGCCGTGGTGGTGACAGGATGCGCCGCCCAGCTCGATCCCGACGGTTTTGCGGCAATGCCGGAAGTCGATCACGTGCTGGGCAATGCCGAGAAGCTGGAACCCGCCAGCTTTGCGGCGCTGGCTGCCGACCGTCTGCCGCGGGTGAAGGTCTCTGACATTTTTGCGCTGCGTGAGACGGCGCCGCATCTGATCGATGGCTTTGCAGACCGCGTGCGGGCTTTCGTCGAGATCCAGACCGGCTGTGACCATCGCTGTACCTTTTGCATCATTCCCTATGCGCGCGGAGCCTCGCGCTCGGTGCCGATGGGGGCGGTGGTCGAGCAGATTCGCCGGCTCGTGGCTAATGGTATCCGCGAGGTGGTGCTCACCGGCGTGGATCTCACCTCTTATGGCGGCGATCTGCCCGGGCGTCCCCAACTCGCCGATCTCGTGCGGCGGATTCTCGCTCTCGTGCCAGAGCTGGCGCGGCTTAGGCTATCTTCCCTCGACCCGGCCGAGGTGGACTCGATGCTCGTGCGCCTGTTCGCCGAAGAAGAGCGGCTGATGCCACATGTGCATCTATCGTTGCAGGCGGGTGACGATCTGATCCTGAAGCGCATGAAGCGTCGGCATCTTGCCGGAGATGTCCGTCGGCTGGTGGAGGAGCTGCGTCAGGCACGTCCCGACATCATCTTCGGAGCGGATGTGATCACTGGCTTCCCGACCGAAACCGACGAGCAGTTCGCCAATACCTGCCGGCTGGTGGAAGAGTGTGGCATCGCCTTCCTTCACGTTTTTCCATACTCGGCGCGGAAAGGCACGCCGGCCGCCCGCATGCCGCAAGTGCCCGCGGCTGTGCGCAAGGAACGCGCGCGGCGGTTGCGACTGATCGGCAAGCGGCTGCGTGACGAGGTATTGGGCACTCTGCTGGGGCGGCCGGTTTCCGGGTTGGTCGTGCGAG
>CAZJPA010000137.1:0-8198 GCA_964547755.1 uncultured Sphingomonadales bacterium | reverse complement strand
GTCGTCGTAGCCGAAGACGGGCAGCATGCGCCGCACATGGATCCCCGGCGCGTCCATCGGCACCAGGATCATCGACTGCCGACGATAAGGGTCCGGATTGTCGGGATCGCTCTGGCCCATGAAGATGAGCACCTTGCAGCGCGGATCACCGGCGCCGCTCGTCCACCACTTGCGGCCGTTGATGACGTATTCGTCCCCATCCCGGCGAATGGACGCTTGAATGTTGCGGGCGTCCGAGGAGGCGACATCCGGTTCCGTCATCGCGAAGGCCGAGCGGATCTCGCCGGCCAGCAACGGCCGCAACCAGCGTTCCTTCTGCGCATCGCTGCCGTAACGCCAGAGCACCTCCATATTCCCGGTGTCCGGCGCCGAGCAGTTGAAGACCTCGGGCGCGAAGGGCGAGCGGCCCATCTCTTCGGCGATCGGGGCGTAATCGACATTGCTGAGCCCCGCGCCGAGCGTGGGATCCGGCAGGAACAGGTTCCACAACCCCTGCGCCTTGGCCTTGGCCTTCAGGTCTTCGATGATGCGGCTCGGCTGCCAGCGATCACCGTCGGCGATCTCGGCGCGGATTGCATCCTCATTGGGATAGACATGCTCTTCCATGAAGGCGCGCACGCGTTCCAGATAATGGAGACAGCGTTCGGAATAGGCGAAATCCATGGCTCGTTCTCCCCGGGACTGGTCAGGCGCCGACCGATGGAACGGACGCCGAGACCGAACCTAGCGCCGCCTCCGGCCCCGATCCAGCAACGACGGCCGCCACCTGCCGCCAGCGGCTGGCCAGACGCAGAAATTGTAAGGGGCCTGCGCGTTCCTTGCTCTATTCGCCCCAAACGTCCGCATTCAGGAACAGACGCCACATTATGCGGCCGCGATCTGCTCATAGAGCCGTGCGTAGCTGGCGACAAAAGTCTCCTGAGAGAATCGGCCACGGGCGCGTTTCAAGGCGTGTTCCGCCAACGCCTTGCGGCGGGGGGTATCGGCAAGCAGCGCCAACAGGGCGTCGGCAAGGGCCGCCTCGTCCTCCGGGGGGATCAGCAGGGCGGAGACATCCGGCGTCACCAGCTCGGGCGTGCCGCCGACGGCGGTGGCGACGATCGGCAGGCCGGTGGCCATCGCCTCCAGCAGCGCGTTCGACAGCCCCTCGAAACGCGACGGCAGAACGAAAATGTCCAGCGCGCGCAAGAGTTCGGCCGGCTCGCTGGCCCGACCGGTGATCAGAAAACGGTCCGCAAGCCCCGCCTCGGCCGCCAAGCCCTCCAGCCGCAGCCGCTCGGCCCCATCGCCGATCACCACGCCGAGCACCTGCGCACGCCGGTCATCCGGCAGCCGCGCCAGCGCGCGGATCAGTCGTTCATAGTCCTTGACCGGATCCAGCCGTCCGCAGCTGCCGATGAGGATGGTCCTGGGATCGGCAATCCGCCCGGCCAGCGGTTGCGCGGCATAGGCCGCCAATGCGGCACGCGCCGCTGTTCTGTCTTCTTCGCTTGCGGGTGGGTGGAAACGCCGGCAATCGACGCCGTTGTAGATCACCGAAACCCGGCGGGGATCGGCCCCGATCTCTTGGATGAGGAATGCCCGCAACTCCTCCCCCAGCGCCACGAAATGATGGGTGAAAAGCCGCGCGAGGCGCCGGCGCCAGCGTTCGTGCAAAGTCGGCCCGTGTAGTTGATCGACCCGTCGGCCATGTTCCCCATGGATGCGTCCCGACACACCGGCCAACGCCGCCACCCAGGGTGTATCGATGGCCGGATAATTGCGGCTGTGGACGACATCCGGCCGGATCCGTCGCAACAGCCGCCACAACCGCCACAGCACCGCTTCGTCACGGTGAAAGGGAGCCTTCTTCAGGGCATAGAAATCGGCGCCGCTCGCCTCCACGCGCGGCCGCAATTCGGGATGGATATCGGCCAGGCAGACGAGGCTCTGGCGGAACCGCCTACGGTCCAACCCCTCCAACAGAGTGAGTACGCCTTTTTCCATACCACCGATATCCATCGCCAGCAGCACATGGGCGACATGGATTCGGTGTGCGTTTCCATGGTTGATCACGGTGCGTCGCTCACGGTCCGTTCTTAGCCTTCCCACTGGCGGCCGATGGATCGTTTTTTCTCTCGCATTTGCGGAACCGCCATGGCAAGCTTGGTACGACATATCTGACGGTGCATGTCCATCAGACTCACCGCAAGGGGGAGACGATGAGCGAGGAGGAACCGCTGACAGTCGCCATCGTGGGGGCGGGACCGGCCGGATACTACACGGCCGAACGGCTGCTCGCGAGCGACCGCCCGGTCGAGATCGCGATGATCGATCGCCTGCCCACGCCCTATGGCTTGATCCGTTTCGGAGTGGCGCCCGACCATCAGTCCATCAAGGCCGTCTACCGACGCTATGAGAAGACGGCGATGCGGCCCGAGGTCTCTTTCTTCGGCAATGTCGAGGTCGGGCGTGATGTCACACTCGATGAACTGCTCACGCTCTTCGATGCCGTCGTGATCAGCTGCGGTGCGGGAGCGGATCGGCCCTTCGCCGTGCCGGGCGCGCGGCTGCGGGGTGTCATCGGCTCGGCGGCCTTCGTCGGCTGGTATAACTGCCATCCCGCTTATTGCGATCTCGATGTCGATCTCGACATCGAGGCGGCGGCCGTCATCGGGCATGGCAATGTCGCGGTTGATGTCGTGCGCATTCTCGCCAAGACGCCAGACGAGCTGGCCAAAAGCGACATCAATCCGGAGGCCGCCGCCCGCATCGCGCGCGCGCCGCTCACCGATCTCTATATGATCGGCCGGCGCGGACCGCATGAAGCCAAATTCACGCCCAAAGAGCTCGGTGAGCTGGGGGGACTTGCGCGGGCGGTCCCTCTCGTCGATCCGGCGCAGCTACCGCCGGAAGACGCCGATGCGGCGCTTGATCCCGGGCGCCGCAAGGTCATGGAGATCCTGCGTCGCTATGCCGAAAACCGCCCTGACGAGAAGCCTGTGCGCATCCATATTCTCTTCTATGCGCGACCGGTGGCGGTGTTGGGAGATGGACGTGTGGCGGGATTGAGACTCGAGCGCACGCGGGTGGAAGCAGACGGCCGCGCGGTCGGCACGGGCGAGATGTTCGATGTCTCCTGCGGGCTCGTCGTGCCCTGTATCGGCTACCGCAGCACGCCGATCGCGGGCCTGCCCTATGATCCCAGGCGCGGCTGCTTCGAAAACGACAACGGCCGGATCCGCGAACGGATCTACGCCGCCGGTTGGGCCCGGCGGGGACCGACGGGCACCATCGGCACCAACAAGCCGGACGGCGCCGAGATCGCCGAACGCCTCTTGTCGGAAGTCGCCCCCGCCGGCCGGGCGGGCCGGGCTGGTCTGCGCCGGTTGTTGGCTGCACGAAACCGGCCTATCGTGCGCTTTCGGGACTGGAAGAAGATCGAGCGCGTGGAAGAAGAGCGCGGCGGCAGCATCCGTCCGCGCGTCAAGATCGCCCGGCGCGAGGAGCTGCTTGCCGTCGCCGGTGCCCATCCACCCACGGAGGAAGACGATGCGCGCGGCGCACTTCGCACATCGGCTGCCGAATGACGGCCGCGGCCGGCCGCACCGACAGAGACAGCGAACGACAGGAGGACAGAGATGAAGCGGGTTTTTGGATTCGTCTGGTCAACCATCAAGGCCTTCAACACGCTGGCGCTGTTCATCATTCTCTTCCTGCTGTTCGCCCTGCTCGCCAGCGGCGCCCTCAAGCGTCCCACTCCCTCCGTGCCCGGGCAAGCCGCGCTCGTCATCGCGCCGGAAGGCACGCTGCGGGAGCGGCCCTTGCCGTTTGATCCGAGCGCCCTGGTTTCCTTTGCCCAACGCGAGAAGGCCGTGCTTCTGCGCGATCTGCTGCGCGCCATCCGCGCCGCCAAGGATGACGATCGCATCAAGCTTCTCGTGCTCTCCCTCGACAAATTCACCATCCCCGGCATCGCCGCCGCCCAGGAAATCCGGCGC
Organism: uncultured Sphingomonadales bacterium; assembly: GCA_964547755.1. Taxonomy (GTDB): domain Bacteria; phylum Pseudomonadota; class Alphaproteobacteria; order Sphingomonadales; family Rhodothalassiaceae; genus J084. The sequence goes on along the minus strand of CAZJPA010000137.1, from coordinate 4,218 downwards.
ACCGTCGAAGCGTTCAAGGCCAGCGGCAAGCCGGTGATCGCCGTGGGCGACGGCTTCGATCAGCAGCAGTATCTGATCGCCAGCGCGGCGGACGAAATCTGGATGCACCCCCAAGGCTCGGTGTTGTTGACGGGCTATGGCAGCTATCCGCTGTTCTTCGCCGATGGCCTGCGCAAGGCCGGGGTGCGTGTTCATGTCTTCAAGGTCGGCACCTACAAATCGGCGGTCGAACCTTTCATCCGCAACGACATGTCGCCGGCGGCCAAGGAGGCCAATCGCGCCTTCCTGTCGGTCTTGTGGGATGCCTTTCTCGATGCGGTGGCGGAAGGCCGTGGGATCGAGCGGCAAGCGCTTATCGATCTCGTTTCCAACCTCGACCAGGCGGTGGTCGCGGCCGATGGCGATCTCGCCCGCCTGGCGCGCGACGCCAAGCTGGTGGACGCATTGAAGACCCACAAGCAAATGCAGGAAGCGATCGCGGAGAAACTGGGCAAACAGGGGACGGACTATCCCCACGTCGGGCTGGCCGCCTATCTGCGCAGCCTCGATCACAAGGATCAAGCCAAGGCCGCTGCGCGCGTGGCCGTGATCACCGTCGAAGGAGCGATCGTCGATGGCAAGGGTGAAGCCGACGAAGCCGGTGCCGAGCGCATCGTTCCCCTCATCCGCCGGGCGACCAAGGACAGCAGCGTCAAGGCGATCGTCTTGCGCGTCAACAGCCCCGGCGGGTCGGCCTTCGCCAGCGAGCAGATCCGTCAGGCGCTCATGGACGCCAAAGCCGCCGGCAAGCCGGTGGTGGCGTCCATGGGCTCGGTCGCGGCCTCGGGCGGCTACTGGATTGCGTCCACCGCCGATGAGATCTGGGCGGAGCCGACGACGATCACCGGTTCCATCGGCATCTTCGGTCTGTTTTTCACCTTCGAGGATACGGCGGCGAAATTGGGCATCTACAGCGACGGGGTCGGCACCACGCCTTTCGCCGATGCGCTCAATCCCACCCGGCCCTTCAACCCCCGCATGGCCCCCATCATCCAGAAGGTGATCGAAAAGGGTTATGACGACTTTCTCACCCGTGTCGCCGAGGGGCGCAAGATGACGAAGGACCAGGTCGATCGCATCGGCCAGGGCCGCGTGTGGGCCGGCGCCACCGCAAAAGAACTGGGGCTCGTGGACAATTTCGGCGATCTGGAGGCGGCGGCGGCTGCGGCGGCGCGCCTGGCGGGGCTGAAGGCGGGCGAATACCGTATCCGCTTCGTCGAAGAGGCGGTCCCGCCGTTTGCCCGTTTCCTGATGCAGCTCTCCCGGAACGCGTCCGTGGCATTGGCCGGGATCGAGGACGTGATCGGCATCGAACGCGATCTCATCCGGATCCGCCGGCAGATCCTGCGGCCGCTCACCGCCTTCACCGACCCGCGCGGGGCCTATGCCCTGTGCACGAGCTGCGCGGTGCGATGACAAGCGAACATGCCCGACGATCAGGAACGCAAAGAGGACCGGCCGAGCGGCGATGACGGCGACGATGGCCTGCTGCCGCTGGCGGCCGACGAACAGGAGTGGCGGCGGCGTCTCGGCGAGCTCCGGTTCCGGATCTGCCGCATGGGCGATACCGAGCCGCCCTTTACCGGCGCGCTGTTGCATGAAAAGCGGCGCGGCCTGTTTCGCTGTGCGGCCTGCGGTGCGCCGCTGTTCCGCAGCGAGACGAAATACGACTCCGGCTCCGGCTGGCCGTCCTTCTTTGCGCCGGTGCGCGAGTCGGCGATCCGCTATCGCACCGACCGCACGCATGGCATGGTCCGTACCGAGATCCGCTGCGCACGCTGTGACAGCCATCTCGGCCATGTCTTCGATGACGGCCCGCCGCCCACGGGCAGGCGCTATTGCGTCAATTCCCTGAGCTTGACCTTTTCCAAAGCGCAAGAATAGGGCCGCCCCGCCGGCCTGGTCGCGATTGCAGACGGCGGGCGCGGCCCATTCCTCTTAAGACTGTCACCAATCTGTCATCTGGACGCGGCATGGGAGACGCGACGCAGCGATGGCGGACAATCCGCCCAGGCGGGCGTCATGACATGGTGCCGCGCAAGAACAGCGGCCGCAAATCGACAACCAGGAGGAAGACCATGAACGACAAGTGGCGGCGGTTATCGACATTGGCCGGAACGACTGCGATCGCTTTCGCCTGCCTCGCCATCCAACCAGCGGCGGCACAGAGCATGGAAGAATTGCGTGCCGAACTGCAGGCCGTGCGCGCCAAGATGGCCGAGCTGGAAAAGCGGTTGGAGGCGGCGGAAAAGAAACAGGACCAGCAGAAGCTCAAGGTCGAAGCCAAGGGCGCGCCGCGGTTCTCGGGCGAAGGATTCAAGAAATTCAAGGTCCGCGGCCGTGTGCAGGCGGATTTCGGCGTCCTTGGCGATCCTGCCCGGATCGGCAGCATCGACGAATCCGGCAGCTTCGCGCCCGACCATGGTCTGGGCACCACGACCGAATTCCGCCGCGCACGGTTGGGCGTCGAGGGCGAGATCACCCATTGGAAATACAAGTTCGAGGCCGATTTCGCGAACAATGAGGTGGATGTCACCGATGCCTATCTCGAATACAAGGGCATCAAGGGGGTCGGGATCACCATCGGCAATCAGAAGACGCCGGTCTCCATGAACGAGCAGACATCCTCGCGTTTCATCACCTTCATGGAGCGGGCGGCGTTTACGGACGCTTTCGGCTTCTCGCGCGAGCTGGGGGTCACCGTCAATTTCCATGGCAAGAACTGGCATTGGAAGAGCGGCGTGTTCTCGGACGCCGGCTTCGGCGGCAATGACGAGAACAACGGCGTGGTTCTGGCCAGCCGCGCCCATTACACGCTGCCGCTGCCCGACGGCTTTCTTCATCTCGGCGGCTCGGTGGAGTATCGCAACAAGGGTGCCGCGCACAGCCGGTTGCGGCAACGCCCCTTCCTGCACACCACCGACACCCGCTTCGTGAACACGGGTCGGATGCCGGTGGACGGCAATATCTTCACCGGCTTCGAAATCGCCGCCCAGCATGGTCCGATCACCTTCGAGGGCGAATTCGGCGCCGATCGCGTCAGCTTCACCGCACCCATCATGCCGGGCGGCAAAGCAAGCGCCGGCTTCCAGGGCGGCTATGCGACGATCGGCTGGTTCCTGACAGGCGAGCCCAAGGCCTACAAGGCCAGCAAGGGCGCTTTCGGCCGCACCAAGCCGCTTCACCCGGTCGATGCGGGCGGCATCGGGGCCTGGCAGGTCAATCTTGGGCTCGACTGGATCGATCTGACCGACAAGAAAGCGGATGTCTTCGGCGGCAATCGGTACAGCGTCAATCTGGGACTCACCTGGATCCCGATCAGCCATGTCCGCTTCCTCGTCAATTATGGACGCGTGAAGATCGAAGGCAGCCCGGACCGCGTGAAGCTGACGAAAAGCGGCATGCCGACACGCAATTTCGCGATCAACGCCCTCGGCATCCGCGGTCAGATCGACTGGTAGGGGCGCCTCACCCCACCCCCGCCACTCGGATACACGAACGAGAAAGGCCGGCTGCGGGCGCGACCGTGGTCGGCCCTTTCTGTGTGCGCGCCTGTTCTCGCACGCCCTTCGTCTTGCCCGCGGGGTTTTGCGCGCCATGGCGCTTGACTTGGCGGCCGCCCTCTCCCGATAGAAAAGCGCATTCGGACGCCCAAACGAAAGTTGACCGTCGTGGCCTGGAGAATCGACAGCGAACAGCCACAAGACGCTGAAGCCATCGAGGCTTTGCTCGATACGGCCTTCGGTGCGGCGCGGCGCCGTCTGACGGCCTATCGCTTTCGCGCGCATGTGCCCGCGATCGCTGCGCTTTCCCATGTCCTGCGGGCCGCAGACGGGCGCGTGCTGGGCAGCATCCGCTTCTGGCCGATCCTGCTGACTGCGGGGAGCCGGCGGGAGCAGGCCCTGCTGTTGGGGCCGGTTGCGGTTGCGCCCTCCATTCGGGGCAACGGCGCCGGGCTGGCCCTGATCGCGCATGCGATGGAGAAGGCCGCGCGGCTGGATCTGGCGCGTTATGTCTTTCTCATCGGCGATCTGCCCTATTACGGGCGGGCCGGCTTTCGCCCCACCCTGCCGGCGCGGGCCGAGCTGCCGGGACCCTTCGATCCCCGCCGTCTGCTCTATCGTCCGCTTGTCGCCGACGCGCCGGCGAAGGGCACGCAACATCGGCCGGTTGGCCTCG
>CAZJPA010000136.1:4243-8215 GCA_964547755.1 uncultured Sphingomonadales bacterium | reverse complement strand
GGTGATCTTGGCGGCGTTTCCAGCCGTACCAAAACGTTCGAACCGGTCCAGACACCTGTTGTCGTGGGCGGCATCATTCCTCGCGCCGATTACGAACGGCTCGAAGCGCTGGGGGTCGCCCGCATTTTCACGCCCAAGGATTATGATGTCACCGCCATCGTGGACGAACTGGTGACCCTCGTTCAACGCCACGAGAACCGACTGATCGCGCAGGGTGCCCGTGCCGGCTGAGATCATCGCGCTCAATGCGGTCATGCGCCGTGCGGCCGCGGCCATGCAGGACAGCACGTCTAGGCACAGGACGCATACATGAATGAGGGACCGCGTCCCGCCCTCTTGTCCTTACGGCTCCATCAATCGCGACCGCATCGCCTGCGCCGGCTTCGTCCCGGGATGTGGTCACGCCGTCCTCAAGCGTGCAGCAGGCGCGGTTGATGTGCCGGACTCGCGCACTCCGCCGAGGGCTGGCTGCAAGGGGAAACAAGATCGATAGACCGCACAGTCCTCGCAAACACCTTCCGCCAACCGCGCTTCGTCCAGCTGGCAGACGGAACATCTTCTCTGGCCCATGGCCCGAAGCCACGCCCAAGACTGCCGGCACCGAAACCGCCCTGTCCAAGCTTCCTGCCTCGGCCGCATCTTTTGAACCCTCCCTACCGCGTGACGAATCCTCCTGGATTCGGTGCCGAGCAACGGAACATGACCAAGCAGAAGGGGGAAAAGCCACCACCCGGACCGGCCTATGTTTCGTTGTGCGCCTCCGCCATTTATGATATGATAGAGGTTCCTATATGAGACGCAATCTTTGGGAGATGTGCGATGATTCCCATTCCGAAGAAGATGGTCTTCCAGGGAGAAGATGGGGCGAGACTGGAAATCGAACCTGTCGCCCTCAAAGGCGGGAACGCATTTCTGCTGACACTCGCATGTGGCGGCGGTGGTGGCGGCACGGTCACGCGAATCTGCGGCTGCAATGGTGTGTACCGCGAATGCCCGGAAGGTATGTCGCCTGTCTGTGACTGCACCACCGATCCGCCGCGTCTGACCTGTGTGCGGACAGGCGGAATCGCCGTGCCCGAAGAACCGGCGCCTGCGGAACAATAAACCGCGAAATAATAAACAGGCGCACAGCCGCGGCGCCTTCTGGAACGGGCATGGTGGCCGTGCGCGGCATGGGATATCCGTTGTCACCATCTTGGGCGCAAAACACGGCCGGCTTTTGGGCGATGGTGTTCACGAAACGCGGCGCATAGCGAAATTTCTTGACCGCCTCGACAGCCGCCCGCTCAAACAGGCTCGACGGGTGGGCTTCGAGGACACGAATGTTCCGCGGGCATCCTTCTGCCGTCACAGTCCGCTCGATAAAGACTTTGCCTTTCTTCCCCCGCCAAGCGACTGAGGGGGATATTCGGACATCGCACGATAGAGGAGCACATAATCCCTGTTTGACCGGACCTGCTGGTAGCGGCCGATCGCCTGACAAAGAGGCGTGGCCGCATCGGACCACCCCAGTTCCGCGCCTGCGACGATCATGAATGGCAGGACCGTGAGCAGCCGGCCGGCCGGAAAAGCGGGACTGCAGATCAGCAGGACGAGACCGGCTAGAAGGACCAGGAAAGCTTGGCCGCAAAGCCGGCGCGGCCGATTGTCAGCGCAGAGGTGGTGTCCACATAGGCGAGGCTCAAGAGAAACGGTCCGACCGCCACCCGTCCACCGAGGCGCCAATACCCCCGGGGGTGCGTGCGTGTCGGCCATTCCATGCCGATCTCACCGAACAGCGCCAGAAAGGGGCGATGCGGAACCGGCGCCTCGATACCAAAGCGTGTATCACCGACAAAGCCGCCGCGCTCCAGCCAGCGTCCATCGGGGGCCGCCGACAGCCGCGCGTAAGCGAGCAGCAGCCCGAAGTCTCGGGACATCTCGGCATTCGCTTCCACGAAAACGCGGCCGCGGCCGCCGACGAGGCCATGAACAGCCAGATTGACCGCCCAGTCATAGGCGCCTGTCTCGCCGGTGCGCCCAAGGATGCCGACCAGTTCACCGTCCTCACCCGTCACGAGCGCCATCCGCTGCGCCTTGATCCCGAGGAACCAGCCACGCGCATGATCGAGAAACAGCTCGCCACCACCGCCGGGATCCTTGGCCGTCAGCGACAAGCCCCGCTCACGCGCGTCGCTCGCCCCATATACCGTCCCGGAAACCGACCACGTCTCCCCTGCCACCGCCGTTGCCATGCACAGAGCCAACAGCAGCGGAAAAAGAAAAGGAAGGCCGCCGATGCAGGATCGGATCCTCATGGTGCGGCTTCCTTCGATGAAAGAGCAAGCGCCAGCGCCGGGTCGATCCGCACATCGCCCCAGTTTATCCGCCAATCGACATGCGGCCCCGTGGCGCGACCCGTACGGCCGACGTGACCGATCACCTGTCCCCGGTGCACCCGCTCGCCTTCCCGCACCACGATGTCCCGCAGGTGAAACAGGGTGGAGGTGACCCCCATTCCGTGATCGATGACGATGATGCGCCCTTCCAGCAGGAAGTCACCGACAAGCCGCACGATCCCACCTGCCGGCGCCACCACCGGCGTGCCTTCAGGCGCGGCGATATCGAGGCCGTAATGCGGCGTGCGCGGCTTACCGTTCAGGATCCGTTGAGCGCCATAGACGCCGGAGATGCGCCCTGCGGCAGGACGCTGGAATCCCGCAAACACCTCGTCCAGTTTCGTGTGCTCCTTGCGCGCCCGGTGAATGGCTGCGATTTCCTCCCGCCGCCGCGCCAGATCCTCGGGCGGGAGGGTGACGGTACGCTCAGGCAGGCCGTCGACGCGTTCCACCGGGAACCGCCGCTTGGCAACCGTCAGCCTGCGACGGACGCTGCGTTCCCCACAGACGGCCTCGAACAGATGGTCCCGTGCGGCATCGCGTCCGAATCCGAAGACGAAGCGCCCCTCATCATCGACCGCAATCCGGCGCCCGTCCAGGCGGACCACCGCACAACCCGGAGCATGACCAATGACAAGCCCGCCTTGGGCCAGCTCACCCACAAGCGTAACCCCATCCGACGGATCAGCCGCCACCATCGATCCACCCGCGCAACCTGCAAGGATGATGAGAGCCGACAGCCAACTCCGTCGACCCCGCACACCGCTCATGGCTCGCCCTCCCGCAGCGTGACGGTGATGAGATCCGGCCGGCTGTAGTGACCCGCCACGTCGAGAGTGGCCGCCGCTTCCAGCGCCACGGCAGGACGAACGGTCCACAAGTGCAGATCACCGCCATGGCTCTCCTCCGCCGGAATGGATCGGCCGTCCGGTCCATATACAGCCGCCCCTCCGGACAGAATGCGTTCGTCCTGTCCCGCCGGAATCGTCATGAGCAGATCCCGAGCCGCCACCGCGTCGGCCGGCACCATCGCCAACAACTCCGTCTTGGTAAGGCGGGCCGCCGTTGCCAGCACGAAGCAGCGTCCTTCGAAGGCGAAATGGCGACTGGCCAGCCGGTAGGGTTCACGCAGCACCGGCCAGGCGGCAACATGGAAAAGCGCCTCGCCCCGATGGAGCACCGCGCGCAGCTCGGGCATCCAGTGCTCCCAGCAGATTGCTGCACTCACACCGCCATAGGCCGTCGGCAGGGGGGTGAAATCCTGATCATGGCCGCCTGCCCACACCAACCGCTCGCCATGGGTGGGCACGAGTTTGCGGCGGACCTTGCACGTGCCTTCCCGTCCCATCAAGAAGATGCTGTTGAGCAGGCTGCGGCCATGACGCTCGTTGGCGCCCAATGCGATGTCCACCTCACACTGTCTTGCCAACTTACACAGACGCTCCAGATAGGGCGAGTCGAGGGTGAGCGCATGGGCAAGCAGGAGACGGTGGAGCTGCTTCATCCCCGGCTCTTCCCAGAGCGCCGCTCCGGCTGCGCTGTCCACCCAAGCAGGGTAGCCGCCCCACCAGCTCTCGGGAAAGGCGATAAGATC
>CAZJPA010000136.1:0-4143 GCA_964547755.1 uncultured Sphingomonadales bacterium | reverse complement strand
CCGGGTCCTCCTCCTGCGGCACATGGCCAAGACCGTCGAGCACCACGAGTTTCGCTTGGGGCAGGCGACGGGCGAGCGCCTCGCCGACAGACAGCGGGATCAGACGATCCTCCCGTCCCCAGAGCACGAGTGCCGGCTTGTCGATGCGCTCGACGGGAAGCGGCGGCTCCTGCCTGAATACCGTGAACCGCTGCATCAGGGCCTCACGTGCGCCTTCCATGCGCAGCAGCCGCCAGTAGCGGTCCACGGTCTCGGGCGTCACGCGCGCAGGGTCCGCATACACGGCGGCGATACTGCGTGCGATCAAGGCGCGTGGCGTGATCCGGGCGATGAGGGGCCGCAGCCAGGAGATCATGGCCAGCCGGAAACCGACGGGCGTGTGTTCCGGTCGAAAAGCCAGCCCTGCGGCATCCACGAGAATGAGCCCCTGAATCTGCTTTGGATGCGCGAGCGCATAGGCCATCGCCATTTCGCCGCCCATGGAATTGCCCCCGATGACGAAGCGATCGAGCCCGAGATGATTCACCACCGCCGCGATCGCCGCCACCATCCCGGCGCGGTCATAGCGGTCTTGGGCGGTGCGTCCCGTCAACCCATGAGCCGGCAGATCCATGGTGACGACCCGATAGCGATCCGTCAAATCCCTCACCCAGCCTTCCCAGGTATGCAGGGAACTCGCCGTCCCATGAAGCAGCAGCACGGTCAGCGGCGCATCGCGCGGGCCCTCGTCGCGATAATGGATCCGGGTGCCGCTCACCAGGTCGAGAAAGTGTGAAGCCTCGTTGGCATACAGCCGTTCGAGGGCGGACCGGGGGATCGATGGCGTGTAAAACCAGACATAGCCGATGGTCACCGCAAGGATCAGCAATCCCAGGAGAATCTGCAGAAACCGCTTGGCCACCATGCCGAGAATGCTTTGGGGCTGCTTCCTTGCCATCCCTGTCCTCCCTTCCCTCCTGGCCGTGGCCATCATTGAGCGGGCGCAAGCAGACTACAGCCAGCCCGAAAGTTCCCGCAAGACAAGGTGCTGGATCACCTCCACATGGCGGGAGCGGTCATTGAGGCAGGGCACACGCAGAAAACGCCGCCCTCCCGCAGCGAGGAAGGCTCGACGGACTCCTCCGTCGAGTTCCTCCAGCGTCTCCAGACAATCCGCCGCAAATCCGGGCGTGATGACGATGATGGTCTCAGCGCCTTCGCGCGCAAGCTGCACGGCTGTCGTCTCGGTTGCAGGCTCCAGCCAGCGCGCCGGCCCGAAACGGGATTGATAGGCCAGATGAAAGCGCTCTTCCGGCCAGTCCAGTGCGTTTTTGAGCGCCGTGGCCGTGGCCATGCAATGTGCCGCATAGGGATCGCCGGCATCGACCTGGGCTTGCGGCAGGCCGTGAAAGGAACAGAGGATATGGGGGGTATCCCCCTTGCCGCATGCGGCCAATGTCTCCCTGACGCTGTCTGCAAGGGCTGCGATGTATGTCGCGTCGGCGTAGTAGGGCGGGAGCGTGCGCACGGCCGGGAGATGACGGCGTGCGCGCAACCAGCGGCTCAGCGCATCCAGCGCGCTGCCCGTGGTGGACGCCGCATATTGGGGATAGAGCGGGGCGAACAGCAGACGGTCTGCGCCTTCGGCCATCAGACGGTCGAGCGCATCGGCGATTCCCGGCCGGCCGTAGCGCATCGCATAGGCCACCCGCACCCGCTGAGCCCCCAGCATCACGGCCAGGCGATCCGAGAGCTTTTCGGCCTGACGACGGGTGATCAACCGCAGCGGGCTGTCTTCATGGCTCTCGTCCCAGATCTCCCGATAAAGACGGGCGACACGCCCGGCTCTCAGCGGCGCGATGACACCATGGAGCAGCGGCCGCCAAAGCAAGGGCGGCAGCGCAACCACCCGACGATCAGACAGGAATGCCTTCAGATATCGTCTGACGGCTTTTGGTGTCGGCGCATCGGGGGTGCCGAGGTTGACGAGCAGCACCCCGATCATTTCCCATCCTCCCCCCTCCCCGGTCCTTCGGGCAGCGGCGACACCCCGACCGGGCGCGGCCGACCGCATTGGGCCCGGTCGAGCAGCAGATGATCGGCGAGGACGAGTGCCAGCATCGCCTCCACCACCGGCACAGCGCGAATGCCGACGCAAGGGTCGTGACGACCGGTGGTCACCACATCCACCTCCTCGCCCGCCCGCGTGATGCTGCGTTTGGCCACCCTGATCGAGCTCGTCGGCTTGAAGGCGACCCGCACCACGATCGGTGCGCCGGTGGCAATCCCACCGAGGATTCCACCGGCATGATTGGTGAGAAAACGCACACCCTTACCGAGGCGCCGCATCTCGTCGGCATTCTCGCTGCCCTTCAGGCGCGCGGCCGCAAAGCCGGCACCGATTTCCACCCCCTTTGCGGCATTGATCGACATCATCGCGGCTGCGAGAGCCGCATCGAGCTTGGCGTAAACGGGCGCGCCCAGGCCTGCCGGCACATCCTCCGCCACCGCCTCCACCACCGCTCCCAGGGAATCTCCGGCCCGCCGCGTGGCATCCAACATGTCCTCCCAGCGCACACGCGTCACAGGATCGGGACAGAACAGCGGATCCTTCGCGGCGTGATCGTAGTCGCGACGCTCTTCGGGCACCGCGACCCCGCCCAGTTCCACCACGGCCGCCCGGATGCGCAGGTCCGCGCCCAAGACATGCGCCAGAATGCGGCGCGCGATCGCCCCTGCGGCCACCCGCACCGCCGTCTCGCGCGCCGACGACCGGCCGCCGCCGCGCGGGTCCCGAAGACCGTATTTGACATCATAGGGATAATCGGCATGCCCCGGGCGGTAGCGATCCGCTATCGCGGCATAATCCTTGGACCGCTGGTCAGTGTTGCGGATGAGAAAGGCGATCGGCGTGCCGGTCGTGCGTCCTTCGAAGATCCCGGACAGCAGCTCGACCCGATCCTCTTCCCGCCGTTGGGTGGTGTGCCGACTCCGGCCGGGACGGCGGCGGTCGAGAAAGGGTTGGATGTCGGCCTCGGACAGCGTCACACCGGGCGGGCAACCATCCAGCACGCCGCCGATGGCGGGCCCATGGGACTCGCCCCAGCTCGTCAGTCGCAACACATGCCCGAAGCTGTTCCAGGACATCGTCTGCCCATCCGGCGCAGGATGCGCCTATTCTTTGCGCAGGGACAGATCCGGCGCATCCACCTGCTTCATGCCGACGACATGATAACCGGCATCGACATAAAGAACCTCACCCGTCACCCCGGACGCCATCGGTGACAACAGGAAGAGCGCGGCCGATCCCACATCCTCAATCGTGACATTGCGGCGCAGGGGAGCATTGTATTCGTTCCATTTGAGGATGTAGCGGAAATCCCCGATCCCGGCCGCGGCAAGCGTGCGAATGGGACCCGCCGAGATGGCGTTCACCCGCACGTCCTTCGGCCCCAGATCATTGGCGAGATAGCGCACGCTGGCCTCCAGCGCGGCCTTTGCCAGGCCCATGACATTGTAGTGCGGCATCACCTTCTCGGCCCCATAATATGTCAGGGTCAGCAGTGCACCGCCGGGGTTGAGCAGCGGTTCGGCGCGGCGGGCGACCTCCGTAAAGGAGTAGCAGGAAATCTCCATCGTCTTCAGGAAATTGCCCTTGGATGTGTCGATATAGCGCCCACGCAGCTCGGTTTTGTCGGAAAATCCGATGGCATGGACCACGAAATCGAGGCTGCCCCAGGCTTCGGCAATCCGGTCGAAGACGGCGGCCATGCTCGCTTCGTCGGTGACGTCGCAGGGCAGCAGGAGCGCAGCCCCCAGCTGTTCGGCCAGCGGTCGCACGCGACGTTCCAGTGCCTCGCCTTGATAGGTGAACGCCAGCTCGCCCCCGGCCTCATGCACCGCTTTTGCGATGCCCCAGGCCAGCGAGCGATCATTGGCCACTCCCATGATGAGGCCGCGCCGGCCCTGCATGATCCCATTTACCATGCCTGTTTCCCCGTCTGTCTTTTCGTCTATCGATCCCCGGCCGGCTCCATGCGAAAAAGAATGCGTCAAGATCAAGCCCGGCCCGTCGTGGTGAAGGCTATCCTAACGGTGCCGGCGCTCTCGTCAATCGCATGACGGCGAATCGATGGATGACCGCCGGGCCATCGCCGCGTTGAG
>CAZJPA010000135.1:0-8220 GCA_964547755.1 uncultured Sphingomonadales bacterium | reverse complement strand
AAGAACGAAGCCCTGGAAATAAACGAGACTACCGAGAACCGAAAGCAGCAGGATCGCAACCAGCGTCACCATCAGCCCGCCGGCCACCAGGCCGGTCACCGCCATCCAGGACAGGTGATTCAGCGGGCCGAACAGAGTGCCCAGCAGCGCCACAAACATGCGCCCGGTTTTTTCAGGATTGCTGGCGAACAGAGATGTGAGAACGCCGGCGACCACCCAGGCGGTATTGCTGGCGAGGCCCTGGCGTATCAGGTCATGCGCTGTGCGGCGAATGAGAACGGCTTCGGTGGCGGGCAGGACGTCCGAACCGGCGCCGGGCCGACCGGGGGTCTTCGGCTTGGGCAGCGGCTCGGTTTCGGGACAAGCTTGTGCTTTCTGGGCCCTGTGCACTCTGTGGGCAATATCGTCGGCCAAGGCGCGTGAGACGGCGGGTAGGACGATTTCCGCTCCCTGACTGCCGGCGCTGTCGAGTGCGAGCGTGACAAGGCCAAAAGGACGCAGATAGATCGGGATCGTGATCCGCAGGTTCTGCACCCGCTCGAATGCGAGATGCAGCCGCTGACGCGCAAACACACCACGGCGCAGGATGATCGCTTGTTCGTCGAGCGCATAGCGGAAATACCACCACTGCAGAACCCCGCCTACGATCAGCAGGACGGCGACTCCCAAGCCGATCCACACCCACAACAGGCTCCGGTCATCAGCGGTGAAATGCACAGCCGCCGCCATGCCGGCGAAGGCCTGCCACCCCTGTCGCGCCAGTTCCACCGCCCCCCTGACGACAAGAGGCAGCACCGCGGCAGGCGCGAGCCGATGCCAACGCGCCCTGGGCTCTGACGGGCTGTGTGGCTGTCTCTTGCCGGTGATCGCGCGCTCCGTCATGGGAGATGGTTTTCGCCGCCGGTTTCGGTCCGCATGCGCTGAAGAATGGTGCGCTCCAGGGATTCGGCGCGCACAGGCGACAGGCCCGGGATCGTGCAATCGGCGCTTGATGCGCCGGCCGTATAGATCAACAGACTGCTCAACCCCCACAGACGCTCCACCGGCCCTTGGCTCCGCGCCAGATGTTGGATACGTGAGAAAGGGATCATGAGCTCCCGCTGCCAGAGCACGCCGGTCCGGAATTGGATGCCGTCTTCAACGAGCCTGTATCCCATCCGCTGCAGCAGGGCGCGGGTGTGAATAAGGGCGACCACGAGCACAAGAAGCGGCACTCCGGCTGCAAAGACCAGCGCGCCCTCCCCCGCGCCGGACACAAACAGCGAGCCGGCAAGGATCAGGGCGATCATGCTGAAGGTCAGGGTCTGCTCCACAACCCGTGCGGCTGCATAGCCCGCCTCCGCTCGCTGCCACCCCTTTCCGCCCGCCAGAGAAGGGCCGGCCGGAACCGTGTCCGTTGCCGGCGTATCCTGCCTGGCGTTGTCCGTCATGCGCGTACCCTCCTGCCGCTCTCTTTCGCCTGCGACAATCCGCCGCCCGGAAAAGGTCATGGCATGCCGTACAGAGAACGGGCAAGCCCTCATTCTCGGCACGCGACCGTCGGCGATGATGCGGCGACCCGGCGGAGCTCATCCAGCGCAGCAGGAAAGCTTGGCGACATCCTTCGTGAAGGTTTGGGCGGCCAGTTTCAGGCCTTCGACCACGGTCAGATAGGGGAAGATCGTCTCGGCAAGATCCTGAACACGCATGCCGGTCTTGATGGCGAGAGCAATCGTCTGGATGGCATCGGACGCGTGGGGCGCTGCGATCTGGGCGCCGAGCAGACGGCCGCTTCCGGCATCGGCCACGAGCTTGATTACGCCCCGTGTCTCCCGCGCGACAAGCGCCCGCGGCACCGCGGTCAGCGGCAGGACTCGGGTGGCGACCGCATGACCGGCCTGGCGGGCGGTCTCTTCGCTCAGACCGACGCCGGCGATTTCCGGGTCGGTGAATACCACCCAGGGGACGGCGGAATCGTCATAGCAGTGACGATCTCCATGGAGCGCATTGAGCGCGGCGACACGCGCGCCATGGGCGGCCATGTAAACGAAAGGATCGCGGTTCGTGACATCGCCTGCCGCATAGATACCGGAACAGGATGTCCGCATATAAGCATCAACCTGGATCCGGCCGTCCGCCTCCGTGGCGATTCCGAGCGCGTCCAACCCCAGATCATCGGTATTGGGGCGTCGGCCGGTGGCCACCAGCAAAGCATCCCCCGTCAACTGGAAACGCCGTCCCGCCTGTTCGAGATCGAGCGTGATGCGATTCTCCTGTCCCGAAACGGCGTGCACCCGTGTCCGTTCGTGAAGCGTAATCGCCTCGGCTGCGAAGGATTCGCGCAGGACGGTCCGGACTTCCGGCTCGGCCGCAGCCAAGATCGGTGCCATGTCCACGATGGTGACCCGTGCACCAAAGCGCCGAAACGCTTGGGCCAGCTCGCAGCCGATATAGCCACCGCCGAGCACGATGAGATGATCCGGCAGACGCGGATGAGACAGCACCGTCGTGCTGGTCAGATAGGGCACATCCGCCAGACCGGGGATCGGCGGTATGGCCGGCCGAGCACCGGTGGCGACGATGACGCGTGGGCAACGCACCAGCTGCCCACCGATGGTCACGCCGCCCGGCACCAGCCGCGCCGGTCCCTCGCGATAGGTGACGGTGGGATAGGCGGGCAACAGATCCACATACTTCTGACGGCGCAACCCGGCGACGAGCGCGTCCTTCTGGGCGATGAGCGCAGCCCAATCGACCAGCCGCGCCTGCGCTTCGATGCCGGCAAAGCGTGTGGCCCGGCGGGCGGCATGCAGCGCCTCGGCCGCCCGGATCAGCGCCTTGGACGGCACACAGCCGACGTTGACGCAGGTGCCGCCGATCGTGCCCGCGCCGATGAGCAGCACGCGCGCGCCCTCATCAGCCGCTGTGATCGCTGCGGAAAAGCCGGCCGATCCCGCACCGAGCACGACGAGATCGAAGCCGTCCCGCGCGTCCCCTCCTTTGCGGTAGCCCCCAGCATCCACCTCATCCACCATCTAAAGGTATTCCTATAACCAATTATTATATTTATTGCTTTTTGTCTATTTTGGAGGAGTTGTCCTCTACGATCCGCGCCGGATAGCCGTGTTTGGTGCTGGCCTCGGCGATGGCTTCGGGGCTCGTGCGCGTATCGTCATAAGTCACGACGGCTTCCTTTTCTTCGTAAGAGACGGATACAGACATGACCCCATCGACGCTTTCCATCGCCCGCTTGACGATGACGGGGCAGGAGGCGCATGTCATGTTCGCGATCGCAAACCGCGCCTTGCGCTCCTTGGCCAGGGCCGGTGCAAGCGCGAGCCCTATCAAGAGCCCGGCCAGAACGAGTATCTGCGCCATTTTGGCGATCCGCTTCGTCATGATATCCTCCTCTCGTCATATTTGATCGAGACAGCCACCGCGATCCGTCTTACCCAAGCAGGATCGGCACCAGCCAGTCCCACACGGCCGCCAGTACTGTGAGCGCCGCCGACACCCACAGAACGATCCGCGTCAACCGTCGCGAAACCGGCGTACTGCATGTTGCCCCTTCTTGTGGGCAGGTCGGTTTGCGGAAATAGACTTGATAAAATCCAATCCCCAGCATGAGGGTCGCAAACCCCAGGAAGACGGGTTTGTAAGGGGCCAGGGCCGTCAGGTTTCCGATCCAGGCGCCGGTCACCCCAAGAAAGAACAGCACAAGCGGCAGGATACAGCAACTCGTGGCCAACAGCGCCGCCACGAGCGCGCCCCAGCCGCTTGCTGCGGCCATGTCTTGACCGGTCGTCTTCTGCTGGGTTGTCTGCATGCTCTCCATCGCATCTATTCGCTCTTGGTTCCGGAACCGCCTTCCGGTTTCGGGCTCCTTTGGACGGTGAAGAAGAGATGGCGCCGTTTTCCATCCCCCTGCCCGCCCGGAAACTTTCGAGTCGCATTTTTCGTCTAGTCTCTGTAGAGACTACAGGGTCAAGCGTTTTTCGCGCCGTGCTCCATGGAGGCGAGCGGGATGCCATAACCTGTAGTCAATGCCCGCAAGCCAGGCGCAAGGAATCGCACGCGGATGAACAGGAACACACGAAATGACCAAACTCGCGCGACAACGGGTCTGCAGCGACGGGATCTCGCGCGCCTGACCGGGGTGCATCCCGAGACGATCCGCTATTACGAACAGATCGGTCTGCTGCCGGCGGTTCCCCGCCGCGCCAACGGTTATCGCGTTTATGACGATCGGCATGTTCGTCGTCTGCGTTTCGTGTCCCGTGCCCGCGAGTTGGGATTTTCGCTGGCGGAAATCCGCATGCTTCTGGCTTTGGCCGATGGCAGCGAGGGTACGGACTGTGTCCATGTGCAAACCATCACCCGCCGCCACCTCGCCCTCGTGCGGGACCGGATCCGAGACCTCGAACGCATCGCCGCCGTACTCGAGACCCATCTTTCCCGTTGTGTGCAGGCGGCCGAAGCCCCATCCTGCCCCTTTCTGGAAACCCTTTTTGCGCAAGAAAAGACGGACCTGCTCCACGCGGTCCCGGACACAGGACAAATCCCCTCATGTCGGTAGGACCGCTCGATCAGATCCTCCTGCTGCTGTTGGGGGCAATGGCGACATTTCTGGCGCTGGCCGCGCGGCTGCGCGTGCCGCCGATTCTGGCCTATCTGTTTGCCGGCCTTGCCCTGGGGCCTGGCGGCCTTGGTCTGGTTCACGACGACGAGGCCTTGCGCAAGCTCGCCGAGATCGGCGTTGTCCTGCTGATGTTCATGATCGGCCTCGAGTTTTCCCTGCCCCGCCTGCTCGCAGCCCGACGGGCTGTGTTCTTGGGCGGTGGCCTGCAGGTTGCTCTGACGGGATTCATTGCTGGTCTGCTAGCCATTGCTGCTGGTATTCCGCCGGCGGGTGCGGCGGCTGTCGCCGGTATGGTCGCCATGTCCTCAACGGCGCTCGTTCTCAAGCAGTTGGCCGATCAGGGGGAACTGGCCAGTCATCATGCCCGCTTCGCCATCGGTATTCTTCTGTTCCAAGATCTGGCGACCGTGCCGTTTTTGGCCTTCGTCGGAGCAGCGGCTGCAGGTGACGCAGCCGAAGGCAGGGTTTTTTCATTGTTGGGCGAGGTCTTGCTTTCTCTCGCCTTCGTGGGGCTGCTGGGTTATGTGTTGCGGCCCGGCATTCGCCATCTCTTGATCCAGGTGGCGCGGCTGCGATCCCGGGAACTGTTTCTGGTGACCGCTCTGCTGTTGGCGGTCGGAGCAGCGAGCCTTGCGCATCTGGCTGGGCTTTCCCCCGCCATCGGCGCCTTTCTCGCCGGTATGGTGGCTGGAGAAAGTGACGTCAAAGGTGAGATCGAAGAGGATGTCCGGCCGTTTCGCGATCTCTTCTTAGGCATTTTCTTCGTGACCGTCGGGATGCAGGTGAAGATCGGCGTGCTGCTGGCCGATCCTGCTCTCACCCTTGGACTGCTCATCGCGCTCATTGCTCTCAAGGCAGCGATCGTACTCGTGGTCGGTGCAGTGGTGGGAGCGGCGCGGGATGTGACCCTGCGCACGGCTCTTATCCTGGCGCATGGCGGCGAGTTTTCCCTGTTGATCGGCACTCAGGCTACGGCCGGCGGTCTGCTGTCGGCAGACATCGCCCAACCGCTGCTGCTCGCACTCACCCTGTCTCTCGTGCTGGCGCCGGGTCTGATTGTCTTCTCTCGCTCTCTCGTCCAGAGGATTTACCGCGGCTCGCAGCACTCCGCCCTCGCCCGCACGCTTGCCGATCTCGATCGTCAGAGTGATCTGCAGGACCATGTCGTGATTGCGGGCGCCGGGCGGGTGGGACGTGTCGTCGGTGCCGTCTTGAAGCGTCTTGCGATCCCCTGCCTGCTGCTGGAAGCAGACATCGATCGCTTCCGGCACGCCCGCCGGCTTGGCCTCAACGTCATCTACGGAGATGCCCGGCGCGCGCGCGTGCTGGAAGCTTCTGGGATCGCGAGAGCGCGGCTGCTGGTGATCACCTTCGACGATCCCCATGGCGTTCAACGGATCGTTCACCACGCCCGGCACCGGCAACCTGCAATCGAAATCTATGTCAGCCTGACGATGGATGAATATCTGCCCGCTATCCGCGCGCTCAAGCCCACCGCCGTCTATCCAGAGGCCGAGGCGGCGGGCCTTGCGCTCGCGGATGCGGTGCTGGCCGCCCTTGGTCGCTCGGCGCGCGAGACCACGCGCCATCTTCAGGAGATTCTCGCCGCAGTTGGTCATACGTCGCTTGCGGATGCACAGGCGGAGGCCGGCGGCCGCTCGGATCCAACCCCTTGATCCGAAGACACGTCCCCAGCGACAAGATTCCCCAGCGACATCTGGCAAATGGCCTGCTATAATTTCCCCCATTCTCATGATTTTGCATGGTGGACGGAAGGGGCCATTCGTCCCCGAAGCAGGAAAGGAGGGACGAAAGGGATGGCCAATCGGAGATCACGCGGGCTCTGGCAGAAAGGCATGATGCTGTTCATGGCGGGCGGGTTGTGGGCGCTGGCGGGCGCGATCGCCTTTCATGACCATTCTGCGGAAGCCGAGCGCGGGCGTGCCCTGACTCGTGACGATATCATAGCCGCGGTCCAAGAGGCGCTGTCCCGCCAGAACAATCGACCCGGATCGACTGCGCGGCCACTCGCCCTACGGCGCTTGCTGTCGAACTGTCAGATCCTGCTGGAAGAGCGCCGACCGGACCCCGGCACGCCGGAGGCCGAGCAAAAGCGCATGAAAATGGTCGGCTGGCTGCGCTGTTAATGCCTTGGGCTCTGGTCGTTCCCGACTGAGGGTCGGCCAGGATCGGTCGTCGAAACGGAAAAGGCGGGTGCCGTTTTCCCGCCAGCGCCATTAACGCCATTTGGGATCATCCGGTGGTGAGATGGCCTTCGGCACAGGGGTTGTCTGCATCGTCCGTCGGTTCCGCCGGTCGAGCCGGCGGGTGACGAAGAGCGGGAATGGCCTTCATGCAGTCTCTTCAAGGAGCCGGATGCGTTTTGCGATCAATTTTATGATCAGATGGTTAGCGGCGGTAGCACACCGCATGGACTGCTTGGCGGATATCCTCGGGGCTGACCAGCCAGGCCTTTTCCAGATTGGCGGCATAGGGTGTGGGTGTGTCCGCATCCGTGCAGCGCAGCACGGGCGCGTCCAGCCAATCGAACGCCTCCTCCATCAACCGCGCGGAAACCTCAGAGGCGATCGAGCACACGGGCCAGCCTTCTTCCGCGATCACGCAGCGGTTGGTCTTTTTCACCGAGGCGATCACGGTGTCCATATCAAGCGGCCGTAGGGTTCTCAGGTCGATGACCTCGGCCGCAATGCCCTCCTCGGCCAGCGCCTCCGCCGCCTTCAGGGCGGCATCGACCGCGATGGAATAGGCGACGATCGTCACATCCGAGCCGGCACGCGCGATCCGGGCCTTGCCGATGGGCAGGACCCAGTCCTCCACCTCCGGCACCGGAAAGCTGTGGCCGTAGAGGATCTCGTTTTCGAGGAAGACGACCGGGTTGGGATCCCGGATCGCGGCCTTGAGCAGCCCCTTGGCGTCGGCCGCGGTGTAAGGAGCGATCACCTTGAGCCCCGGCACTTGCGCATACCAGGCCGCGTAATTCTGCGAATGCTGGGCGGCCACCCGCGCGGCCGCGCCGTTGGGTCCGCGGAAGACGATCGGCACCGCGATCCCGTCACCCGTCATGTAGCGCTGCTTGGCCGCCGAATTGACGATGTGATCGATCGCCTGCATGGCGAAATTGAAGGTCATGAACTCGACGATCGGTTTCAAGCCCGCGAAGGCCGCTCCGACCCCGAGCCCCGCGAAACCGTATTCGGTGATCGGCGTATCGACCACGCGGCGCTCGCCGAATTCTTCCAGCAGTCCTTGGCTGACCTTATAGGCGCCTTGATAGTGACCGACTTCCTCTCCTATCAGGAAGACGCCTTCGTCCCGGCGCATCTCCTCGGCCATGGCATCGCGCAGCGCCTCACGCACCGTCATCTTCCGCATGGGTGTACCAGGCGGGATTTCGGCTTCGTCCGGGGATCCCGTGCGCGGCTGCGGCTCCGCCCGCTGGGAGAGAACGATCGTTGATGCCTGCTCCCTTTCCTCGGCAGGAGCCGGCTCTGGCTTGGTTTTTTCGGCGGTTTGTGCGGCGGGTGTTGCGGCGGGTGTGGCGGCGTCCAGGGCGGATTCGTCTTCGCCCTCCTCCAGCAGGA
>CAZJPA010000134.1:0-8255 GCA_964547755.1 uncultured Sphingomonadales bacterium | reverse complement strand
GACCGACTTCCGCCATCAATTGCATGCCGACACAGATGCCGAGCAAGGGCCGACCGCTTTCGGCAAAACGGCCCAGGGCTTCCCACATGCCGGGGATCGCAAGAAGTCCTTGTCTGCAGGCGGCAAAGGCCCCGACACCGGGCAAGACCGCCCGGTCCGCCCGCATCAGGTCGTCTGCGGTCATGACCCGTTCGAGACGAATGTTTCGCCCCTCCTCGGTGGCAGCCCGGGACAAGGCGCGTTCCACCGAGCGCAGATTGCCAGAGCCATAGTCGATGATGGCGACACGTTCGCGCACGGCCGATTGTCCCGCTTACTCGTTCAAGATGCCCTTGGTCGACGGGATGGCCCCGGCCGCATGCGGATCGCAGGCCACCGCTTTCCGCAAGGCCCGCGCGACCGCCTTGAAGGCGGACTCGGCGATGTGGTGGTTGTTCGCGCCGTAGAGATTCTCGATATGCAGCGTCAGCTTTGCGCGGGTGGCGAGCGAGCGGAAGAAATGCTCGATCATCTCGGTGTCCAAGTCACCCAGCCGTGGTTGCGAGAAGCGGACTTTCCAGACGAGATAAGGCCGCCCCGAAACATCGACGACCGCGCGGGTCAGCGCTTCATCCATCGCGATATAGGCATGGGCGAAGCGGCCGATGCCGGCACGGGTGCCGAGTGCGTCGTCAAAGGCCGTACCCAGTGCCAGCCCCACGTCTTCGACCGTGTGGTGGCAGTCGATATGCGTGTCACCTTTCGCCTGGATGGTCAGATCGAAGCCGCCATGGCGCGCCAATTGTTCCAACATATGGTCGAAAAAGCCAATGCCGGTTGTGATCTCGGCACGGCCTGAGCCTTCGAGAACGAGCGAGACGGCGACCTGCGTCTCTTTGGTTTCGCGCCGGCACGCGCCCTTGCGCATCACCTTGACCCTTTCACATATGGCGCCCGGCCTGTCGTTGCGATTGTGTCACCGACGGCCGCACTCGGCCTATACCACCACCGCTCTGGTCGGCCAAGGGGATCGGCGCCCCCTTTCGGCCAGTGCGGGGATATCATGCATGGCGTGACTTGCCGGCTGCCGGCGGCAGTCCTATATGCCAGGGGCACAAGACAGGGGGCGCAGACCGCGCCGCTATGACAGGATTCCGACACAACGATTCCGGCAGACAAGGACGAGCGACGGTGAACACGGCGCAAGGCTTTCCCCACTGGCACGGCACGACGATCCTGTGTCTGAAGAAGGGGGACAGGGTTGTCATGGCCGGCGACGGCCAGGTTTCGATGGGCGCAACCGTCGTCAAGGCGCATGCCCGTAAGGTCCGGAAACTGGCGGAAGGGCGGGTGCTGGCTGGCTTCGCCGGGGCGACAGCCGATGCCTTCACGCTGCTCGAACGGCTCGAGTCCAAGCTTGAACGGTTCCCGGCCCAGCTTGCGCGCGCCTGTGTGGAGTTGGCCAAGGACTGGCGGACCGATCGCTATCTGCGGCGGCTGGAGGCGCTGCTTGCGGTCTCGGATGGGCGCGTGAGCCTGCTCGTTTCGGGCAATGGCGATGTACTGGAGCCCGATGACGGGATCATCGGCATCGGCTCCGGCGGGGCCTATGCGCTGGCCGCCGCCCGCGCCCTGATCGACATGGATCTGGAAGCCGAGGAAATCGCTCGCCGGGCGCTCGCCATCGCCGCCGATATCTGCGTCTATACCAATCACGAAATTCTGATCGAGACACTGGAGGTGCCTGCGTGACGATGTCCCCGCCCGAACACAGTACCGCCGTTGCGACCGATGGGGAGGCGGTGTTCACCCCGCGTGAGATCGTTCATGAGCTCGATCGGTTCATCGTCGGGCAACAGGCGGCCAAACGTGCCGTCGCCATCGCGCTGCGCAATCGCTGGCGCCGCCGGCAGGTGCCGCCTCCACTCAGTGAAGAGATCCTGCCCAAGAATATCCTCATGGTCGGGCCCACAGGTGTGGGCAAGACCGAGATCTCGCGGCGTCTGGCCAAACTCGCCGGCGCGCCCTTCATCAAGGTGGAGGCCACCAAGTTCACCGAGGTCGGCTATGTCGGCCGCGACGTGGAACAGATCGTGCGCGACCTCGTGGAGGTCGGCCGTCAGATGCTCCGTGAGCGCCGGCGGCGTGAAGTCCGCGCGCGGGCGGAGGAGGCGGCCAGCCGGCGGCTGGTGGAAGCGCTGGTCGGCCGCAGTGCCAGTGATGAGACCAAGGCGGCTTTCGCGGCGCGGCTGGCCCGTGGCGAGCTTGACGACAAGGAAGTAGAGATCGAACTCCACGAAAATCCCGCGGCCAATCTTCCGCTCTTCGACATTCCCGGCATGCCCGGGGCGCAGGTGGGCATGATCAACATCTCCGATATCATGGGCCGGATCATGGGCGGCGGTCGTACCCATCGCCGACGCATGCCGGTCAAGGCCGCCCGCGAGGCTCTGGTCGCTGAGGAATCGGACCGGTTGATCGACGACGAGGCCCTGAACCGGGAGGCGCTGCGGTTGGTGGAAGAAGAGGGGATCGTCTTCATCGATGAGATCGACAAGGTCTGCGCGCGTGAGGGCGCACGGGGCGCGGACGTCAGTCGCGAAGGCGTCCAGCGCGACCTGTTGCCGCTGATCGAGGGTACCACAGTTGCCACCCGTTATGGCATGGTGCGGACCGACCATATCCTGTTCATCGCCTCAGGCGCTTTCCATCTCGCCAAACCATCGGATCTGTTGCCGGAACTGCAAGGCCGCCTGCCTATCCGTGTCGAGCTCAAGCCCTTGTCGGAAGAGGATTTCCGCCGCATTTTGACGGAGCCGGAAACCTCGCTGCTGCGCCAATACGAGGCGTTGCTTGCGGCTGAAGACGTGCGTCTCGTCTTTCGGGAGGATGGGGTTGCTGAGATCGCGCGGATTGCGACCGAGCTCAACCAGTCCGTTGAGAATATCGGCGCGCGCCGGCTGCACACGGTGTTGGAAAAGCTGTTGGAAGACGTGAGCTTCGATGCGCCCGACCTGCCCGCCGGCAGTGTGATCACCGTGACCGCCGCCTATGTGCGTGAGCGGTTGTCCACTCTGCTGGCTCCCGGCGATGTCGCCCGTTACATTCTCTAGCTCTTCCGCTTTTCGCTCTCCCGTCCGCCCCATGCGGATCGCTGGCGACTGCGGAGGGGCTGCCGCTCATGTGCATGCACAAGAAAGCCACGCCGGCCGTATACCGCTTGGGAGTCCTAAATTCCGGATGTCAGAGCGCTGAACGTGGGGCAGACGTCTAGAGCGTGCGCATGAGCAGCATCTGCTTGATTTCAGCGATCGCGCGTGCCGGGTTGAGACCCTTCGGGCACACCTCCGTGCAGTTCATGATGGTGTGGCAGCGGTAGAGTCGGAAGGGATCCTCCAGGTCGTCCAGCCGCTCGCCCGTGGCTTCATCACGCGTGTCCGCCAGCCAGCGATAGGCCTGCAGCAAGGCGGCAGGCCCCAGATAGCGTTCGCTGTTCCACCAGTAACTGGGGCAGGATGTCGAGCAGCAGGCGCACAGGATGCATTCGTAAAGCCCGTCGAGCTTCTTGCGATCCTCATGGGCCTGCAATCGTTCCCGTGTCGGCGGCGGTGATTTTGTCTTCAGCCAAGGCTCTACCGCCGCATATTGGGCATAGAAGTTGGAAAGATCCGGCACGAGATCCTTGATGATCTCGCAGTGGGGAAGGGGATGGATGACGATGTCGCCCTTGTAGTCAGCGATTGCCTTGGTGCAGGCCAAGGTATTGCTGCCGTTGATGTTCATCGCACAGGACCCACACACCCCTTCGCGGCAGGAGCGACGGAAGGCAAGAGTCGAGTCGATCTCGTTCTTGATCTTGATGAGGGCGTCCAGCACCATCGGCCCGCACTGGGCAAGGTCGATCACATAGGTATCGAGCCGTGGATTGTCTCCATCATCGGGATTCCAGCGATAGACATGGAAGCGGCGCGGCTTTTTCATGCCTTCCGCGCTGTTCCACAGCTTGCCCTTCTTGACCCGGGAATTCTTGGGCAATGTGAACTTGGCCATCGCGACGATTCCTCATCCCTTCTGATCCGGGAAACGATCTCCGGATCATCATTCTTCGATCAATACACCCGCTCCTTCGGCGGGATCGGATCCATCTCACCGCTCAAGGTGAAGTCGTGGACCGGACGGTAGCCGAGACGCACCTTGCCGTCTTCCAGCCACGAGACGGTATGTTTCATCCAATTCTTGTCGTCCCGATCCGGATAGTCCTCACGCTTGTGTGCGCCGCGTGATTCCTGACGTGCTTTGGCCCCGTGGATGGTGACCAGCGCATTCGCCATCAGATTGTCGAGTTCAAGGGTCTCCACAAGATCGGTGTTCCAGATCAATGAGCGGTCATTGACGCGGATGTCCGCCATCCGCTCATGGGTCTTGGTGAGTTTGGCGATGCCTTCGGAGAGGATTTCCTCGGTGCGGAAGACGCTGCAATCGGCCTGCATTGTTTTCTGCATTTCGAGCCGCACCTCGGCCGTCGGCGATCCGCCGTCCGCATGACGGAAGCGATCGAGCCGGGCGACCGCCGCTTCTCCGGCATCCTTCGGCAGGCTCTTATGCGGTGTGTTGGGTTTGACGAGTTCGGCAACTCGCTGCGCGCAGGCGCGGCCGAAGACGACGAGGTCGATGAGCGAGTTGGATCCCAGCCGGTTTGCCCCATGCACGGATACGCAAGCCGCTTCGCCCACCGCGAACAGGCCCGGCACCACCGCATCGGGATCACCGTCTTTGGGGCAGACGACTTCGCCGCGAAAATTCGTCGGAATGCCGCCCATGTTGTAATGGGCGGTTGGCACCACCGGGATCGGCTCCTTCGTCACATCGACGCCCGCGAAGATCTTCGCCGATTCGGAAATACCCGGCAGGCGTTCAGCCAGGATCTCGGGGTCGAGATGCTCGAGATGGAGATAGATGTGGTCTTTTTCTGGACCCACACCCCGGCCTTCGCGGATCTCCTGCGCCATCGCCCGGCTCACCACATCGCGCGAGGCCAGATCCTTGGCATGCGGGGCGTAGCGTTCCATGAATCGTTCGCCCTCGGAATTGGTGAGGTAACCGCCCTCGCCGCGGGCACCTTCCGTAATCAAGACGCCGACGCCGTAGATGCCGGTCGGATGGAATTGCACGAACTCCATGTCCTGCAGCGCCAATCCCGCGCGCAGCACCATGGCATTGCCGTCGCCGGTGCAGGTGTGGGCGGAAGTACAGGAGAAATAGATGCGGCCATACCCGCCGGTCGCCAGCACTACGGCATGAGCCTTGAAGCGGTGGATCGTGCCGTCTTCCAGGCACCAGGCCATCACACCGCGGCAGGCGCCGTCATCGTCCATGATCAGATCAAGCGCAAAATATTCGATGAAGAAGACGGTATCATGCTTCAGGCTTTGCTGATAGAGCGTGTGCAGCATGGCATGGCCCGTACGGTCGGCGGCCGCGCAGGTGCGCTGCGCTGGCGGTCCTTCACCAAAACGGGTCGTCATGCCGCCGAAGGGACGCTGATAGATCTTGCCGTCTTCGGTGCGCGAGAAGGGCATGCCCATGTGTTCGAGTTCGACCACGGCCCGCGGCGCCTCGCGGCACATGTATTCGATGGCGTCCTGGTCCCCCAACCAGTCCGACCCCTTGACGGTGTCATACATGTGCCAACGCCAATCATCCTCACCCATATTGCCGAGCGCGGCCGCGATCCCGCCTTGGGCCGCCACGGTATGCGAGCGGGTGGGAAACACCTTGGTGATGCAGGCGGTCTTCAGGCCAGCTTGAGACAGGCCCATCGTCGCGCGCAGGCCCGAGCCACCGGCGCCTACCACGACCGCGTCGAACTCATGATCGATGATCTCATAGGCTGCCATCGCGCATCACCCTCCAAGTGAGACCTTGAGAATGAGGAGAACACCCAGCATTCCCAGGATCAGATTGAGAAAACCATTCAAGAACAGAGCAATCAGCTTCCAGGCCCCGTCATGCACATAGTCCTCGATGACGACCTGAAGACCGAGTTTGGCATGGTAGAAAACGCTGGCGACCAGAAGCACCAAGAGAATGGTCACCAGCGGATCCTTCATCCACCAGACGATCGTGCGGTAGTCGGCGCCGGCCAATGCGGCCACCGAGACAGCGAACCAGACCACGAGCAGCAAGTTGACCACGGCGGTGAGCCGCTGCCACCACCAGTGTGAGAGACCGGCATGGGCCGATCCCAGCCCCTCGACGACCTTCTGAGGCGTGATCAGGCGTCTCATCGCTGGAGATCCTTTCTTCTTGCCTTTCCCGTGCTGCGGCGTGGCCAGCCTGTTTTTGGCGGCGTGTCCGAACGTCCGATCTTGTCCGCTCAAATCAGCCCGGCGAACGCGTAGGCGAGCAACCAGATTCCGACGGCAAGAGCGATTGCCGCAAGAATGATCACGACGCCGGCCGTTCTCGCCGATCCCTTCTCCAGCAGGAAGCCCGAGTCCATCAGCAGATGGCGGATGCCGGTCATGGCGTGGAAGCTCACGGCGACCGTGATCAGGAACAGAACAAGCCGTCCGAGCGGGGTAAGCATGACGGACAGGAAGAAGTCGTAATAATTTGGGCCGAGGGCGATGGCGGCAATCCACCAGACCAACACCACGGCACCGACCACACTTGCGATGCCCGTGGCGCGGTGGAAGATAGACAACGCCATGTTCATGCCCCAGCGCCAGATCTGGAGATGGGGGGAGAGGGGACGATCAACCTCGGCCATCACGCGATCCTTCCGCCTCGAATCCGCCACGCCGGTCGAAGGAACGGGATAATTCCTTGGGCGGCAATTCGTTACCCTGGTTTGGAAAACATCTCTGCTTTGGCAAGCGAGCGGGGAGCTTGTCAAGGGTAGGAAGGGAAGGGGGCAGAAGGGCAGAGTCTTTTCGGTGCGCACCGGTTCCTTTCTCCTCTCCAGTCCAGGAGAAACGCGCTTTCCAGACAAGATGGGCCGACAAGCAATACCTGCCCATACAGCGTCGAAATGCATCAAGGACAGAGGAAGCAAAAAGCTGTAAAAAACATTACGCCCGCGCAAAGCAGCTGTGGGTGGACGGCATCGCCGGCTTGTTGGCTGTCAGGTCGGCCCCTACTGCCCCACGACCACCTTGCGCAGAGCAGCAAGGCGCTTGGCCATGTCCTGCCAGTCTCGCTCGCTCAGTTTGCGTTCCGGGCCGGAGAACTGGAGAGCGTAGGAGCAGGAATTAGGAGCAATGAAGGCAACCGTGATCCGCCGCAGCGCTTGGCCACCTTCTTCGAGCTCCGTGCGGGCGGCGATGCCGTAGGGCGCATCTGTTAGACGTTCGACGGTGCAGGTGACGCCGCTGGCCGCGCAGGCCTGGCGCGTCTCGGCGACCATCCCTTCCCAGAAGGCGGCATCAGGTAGGGCGTCGCGAGGCTCATCGAGGGGGGAGCCCTGGACCAGAAGCACACCATGGCTGCGGTCATGAAGGAAGGCGAGATTGAAGGCCGGCATCATATCGGCGAGTTCTGCTTGAAGGGCCGCGTCCTGGATGGCCGCTTGGCCGATATTCCGCCACCCATGTTCACGCGCAAGCCGTGCCGCCAACGCATCCAGACCGCAGGGCAACGCCCGATAGGCGACGCCGTTCCGATCGGAGGCCACATCAAGCCGCGATGGCACCGCCGCCGTCAACGACAGCGCCAAAACCAATCCCAGACTGGCGAACCAGGAAAGCACCACGCGTCATTCCTTTTCTCGATCAGACCTTCCCTCGATCGGAAGCGGAACGAGAGCCGGCCTTATACCACGATCACTTCGCCCTGCCTATGCGTTGGATCGATCCGGCAAGGATTTGTCGAAAATTTTAACGAATTGGAAACCATCGGCAAGACGAAAGTCGGGCCAAACTCGTCTCATTATGAAACATGGAGGCAAGGAAAAAGGAGGCGCGGTTCAGGGAATCCCGAGGCAGCGAGCGACGACTGATGGGCGGTGATCAGTCATCAGTGATCAGTCATCAGTCATCGGTCGTCGGTCTTCAGTCATCGGTCATCGGTCATCTGTGATTAGTTATCAGTTATCAGTGATCAGTTGTCGGAGAGGAGAAGCCGTGTGACGGTCTCCTTCCCCATCCCCATCGTTCGCCGCCTTCGGTTCTGATCACCGGCACCTGATCACCGATCACCGGATCGTCATTCGCCGGTTTATCCGGCGAATCCAGCCGGCGGCCGTTCCTCACCGCGTCGTTCGCTGGCTTGACCGG
>CAZJPA010000133.1:0-8397 GCA_964547755.1 uncultured Sphingomonadales bacterium | reverse complement strand
GTCTGGCTGCGGTAGACTGGAGTTCGGCCGTGTGCTCTTCCGACCTCCCCACCCATTCGCTTACGCTTGATCGGCGAGGATTGCCGCGCAACAGCAGCCTTCAGGAGCGTTCTGTTTTTGTGGAAGAGGGATCCCGAGAAGGCGCCGGAAGCTTGTCGCCTTCCTCTCGGCGCGCGGTGGACGGGGCTGTGGATGCGACCGGAGCGGCTGCCCGGGTGCGCCGGGCCGCCCATTCGGCGAGCCGTTCGGCGATCCGTGCTTCGAACCCGCGCGTGGTCGGGTGATAGAGCTGTTCGCGCGCGAGCGTTTCCGGAAAATAGTCGAGCCCGGCGAAGGCGTCCGGTGCGTCATGGTCATAGACATAACCTTCGCCATAACCGAGTTCCCGCATCAGCCTGGTCGGCGCGTTGAGGCTGTGCATCGGCGGCGCCAATGCAGCCGTGCGCCGGGCAAGAGCGCGTGCGGCGGCCTCCGCACGATAGAGCGCGTTGGACTTGGGCGCGCTGGCCAGAAACACCGCCGCCTGGAACAGCACCAACTCACCTTCCGGCGAGCCCAATCGGTCATAGGCGGCATCGGCAGCCAACGCCTGCTCCAGGGCTTGTGGTGCGGCAAGCCCCACATCCTCACTTGCGATTCGGATCATGCGGCGCGTGATAAAACGTGGGTCTTCCCCCGCCTCCAGCATGCGCGCCAACCAGTAGAGGGCGGCATCGACATCAGACCCTCTCACCGCCTTGTGAAAGGCGGAAATCAGATTGTAGTGCTGATCGCGATCACGATCATGCGCAAGCGGTCGGCGACTGAACAGGCGGGCGAGATCTTCGGCCTGCGTGAAATGCTCGCCTTCTCTGCCGGCCTCGGCCACGAGCTCGGCCATATTGAGGAGGGCCCGCGCATCCCCCG
The DNA here is from genome assembly GCA_964547755.1 of uncultured Sphingomonadales bacterium. Taxonomy (GTDB): domain Bacteria; phylum Pseudomonadota; class Alphaproteobacteria; order Sphingomonadales; family Rhodothalassiaceae; genus J084. The sequence goes on along the minus strand of CAZJPA010000133.1, from coordinate 7,491 downwards.
CCGCCATCGCAACGAGCGTGCTTCGCGCCTCCCCGTTCAAGGGAAGAGGACCGCCCAGTGCCTGCTCGGCGCGAGCAAGGAGCCGCTCCAAGGCCTCTTGGCCCAAAGGCTTGAGCACCAGCACGGTCAGGCGGGAAAGAAGCGCGGCATTGAGTACGAAACTCGGGTTTTCCGTCGTGGCGCCGACCAACGTGATCACGCCTTCCTCCACCACCCGTAAGAAAGCGTCCTGCTGAGCCCGGTTGAATCGGTGGATTTCATCAACGAACAGCAGAAGCCGCGTGCCGGTGGCGAGCAATCGTTCGGCATCGGCAAAGATTCGCTTCAGCTCCTTGACACCGCTTTCAATGGCGCTCAAGGCGTGGAAGCGATAGCCGGGCAGATTTGCAAGCAGCCGCGCGATCGTCGTCTTGCCCGTGCCCGGTGGTCCCCATAACAGCAGAGAAGGCACGGATCCCGCCGCCAGCATACGGGCCAACGGCGCATCCGCAGCGGTCAGATGTTCCTGCCCCACGATCTCGTCAAGACGACGTGGCCGCAGCCGCTCAGCCAACGGCGCCACGGACAGCTGTGGCTTCCTATCACCCGGCTTGGGCTCATCGCCGAACAGATCGCTCATGATTGCGACTGTTTCGATTCTTCTCAGATCGGTCCGGACCGGCAGTCCACCGCCCCTGAACGGTAAACGACGCAGGCCAAGCGTTCCCGCCCTCGCCGCAGGCGGAACGGCCATTTCTCCCACGTAAGATCGTCGAGCGCCATCAGATCCTTCACTGAGTGAACACTATGCCCCAGCGCTTCCTCGACGATATCGCCGGGGCGCAACCAGCCGAGTTGCGCCGCCGGTGCGCGCGGGTCCACCTTCAAGACCACCACGCCACGGGTGAGCGGATCAAGACCCAGCTTGTCCGCCAGTCTCGGCGAAAGATTGCCGAATGTCACGCCTTGGAAGGGGTTGCGTCCCTTGAGAGTCGTGGGCTCGACCGCCGGCTGGTTCGGCAGGGGTTCGAGCACAACCGGCACATCCAGCCGCTCGCCATCACGCAGAACCGTGACCGTCACGCGGCTGCGGGGCGGATAGGTCGCCAGCCGGAATTTGAGCGCGGCCTCGTCCAACACCTCATGGCCATTGATCGCGATGATGACGTCGCCTTCTCTGACGCCCGCCCGGGCAGCCGGCCCGTCTTGGACCAGCATACGCACGAGGACGCCCCCCGGGCGGTCCAGTCCCAGCGCATCGGCCAGCTCGGGTGTCACGGGCTGATAGGCCGCACCCAGCCAATTGCGTACGATCTCTCCACCATGAGTCGCCGCCAGCAGCACGGCCTTGACCATGTTGACAGGGATCGCAAATCCAATGCCTGCCGATTCTCCAGTGCGCGAGAAGATCGCCGCATTGATGCCGACGAGCCGACCGTCGATCCCAACCAGCGCTCCCCCCGAATTGCCCGGATTGATGGCGGCATCCGTCTGCAGATAGAAGCCGAAATCGGCTGTACCGATGTTCGTGCGTGCGGTCGCCGAGATAATCCCTGATGTCACTGTCTGACCGATTCCGAAGGGATTGCCGATCGCAAGCACGATATCGCCCACTTCCACCGCATCCGAATCGCCAAGCGGCACGATGGGAAAACGCGTGCCCGCCTTTGCCTTCAAACGCAACACGGCCAGATCGGTACGCTTATCGGCCAACAGGACCTCCGCATCGAATTCCCGCCGGTCGGCAAGCACCACGCGGATCACATCGGCATCACCGATGACATGGGTATTGGTGACAACCAGACCATCCTCGCGCACCAGCACGCCCGAGCCCAGCGATCGCTGGATGCGCTCGCGCGGCATACCGAAGGCGAAGTCACGCCCCAGAAAGCGACGGAAGAAGGGATCGGCAAACAGGGGGGAGCGCACCACCACCTTACGTGCGGCATAGATATTGACGACCGCCGGCGCCACGCGCTTGACGACAGGCGCAAACGTCAGCCGAATTTCCTGTTGGCTTTGCGGCACACGAGACTGCGACGCGGCGATAGTGACTGTCTGCCCACCCGCTCCGGCCATCCAGCCGAGTACAAGCGCCATCGCCCACCACGCCATGCGCTTGCCGAGATCCCGCATTGTGCTTCTCCTCGCCTGTCTCGTGCCCGGAGCTGGCTCTGCCTCGCCTATATCAGCTTGCCCGGAGCGGGCAAAGAGGACCGCATCTTCTCTTCGCCTCCAGACTCCGCCCTTCGCACATGCAAGCGCGGAAATCCGGCGCCATCCGCATGCACCTACGAAACCGAACGCCCGTCCCGCGGTCCTGCGGAACGGGCGGTGGTCGTCTTCCTGATAAGGAGCCAAAGCCCCGTCACCTCAGGCGGCGGCCGCTTCCTCATCGGCTGCCTTGTCCCCGGCACCCTTGGCTTCGGGATTGCGATCCACAAGCTCCACGATCGCCATCGGCGCATTGTCACCCTGGCGGAAGCCGGCCTTGAGCACGCGGACATACCCGCCGGGCCGATCCTTGTAGCGTTCGGCCAGCTCGTCGAAGAGCTTGCGGGTCATCTCCTTGTCCTGGAGCTTGGCCAGCACCAGTCGGCGATTGGCCAGTCCGCCCTTCTTGGCCTTGGTGATCAGCTTCTCGACATAGGGCCTCAGTTCCTTGCCCTTGGCGAGGGTGGTGGTGATCTGCTCATGCCGGATCAGCGACTTTGCGAGATTCATCAGCAGAGCCCGACGGTGCTCGCTCGTGCGGTTGAGCTTGCGTCCCGCATTTCTGTGCCGCATCTTACGTCTCCTCTACGCCCGAACCGTCCGACCCAAGGTCGCCCGGCAGTTGGACGGATCAGTATTCCGCTTCCAGCTTTTTCGCCAGTTCCTCGATATTTTCGGGCGGCCAGCCCGGCACTTCCATGCCAAGCTTCAACCCCATCTGCGCGAGCACTTCCTTGATTTCGTTCAAGGACTTGCGCCCGAAATTGGGGGTGCGCAGCATTTCGGCTTCGGTCTTCTGGACGAGATCCCCGATATAGACGATGTTCTCGTTCTTCAGACAATTGGCCGAGCGCACCGACAATTCCAACTCGTCCACTCGCCGCAGGAGATTGGGATTGAAGGGCAGCTCTTCCTCCTCGCGGCGCTGCTCGATCTGACGCGGTTCCTCGAAATTGATGAAGATCTGCAGTTGATCCTGCAGGATCCGCGCCGCATAGGCGACAGCGTCATCCGGACTCACCGTGCCATCGGTTTCTACATCCAGGGTGAGCTTGTCATAATCGAGAATCTGGCCCTCACGCGTGTTCTCGACACGATAGGCCACGCGCTTGACCGGCGAGAAGATCGCATCGACCGGAATCAGGCCGATCGGTGCATCGTCGGGACGATTCCGGTCGGCCGGCACATAGCCTTTGCCCGACGACACATAAAGTTCCATGTTGATGGTCGTGTTTTCATCGAGGGTGCAGATGACCAGATCCTTGTCGAGAATTTCGACACCGGCCACCTCCTGGATCTGACCGGCCGTCACCTCACCAGGACCAGTGGCCGTCAAGTGCAGGCGCTTGGTGCCATCGACGTTGACCCGGATCGGGATCTGCTTGATGTTGAGCACGATATCGGTCACATCCTCGCGCACGCCGGGGATGGAGGAAAATTCGTGCAACACGCCCTCGATCTGAATCGCCGTTACCGCGCCGCCCTGAAGAGAAGACAGCAGCACCCGCCGCAGCGCGTTGCCGAGAGTGGTTCCAAAGCCGCGCTCAAGCGGCTCGACGACGAGACGCGCACGGCGGCTCGGATCCGCGCCGGGAACGATCTCGATCTTGCTCGGCTTGATGAGTTCCTGCCAGTTTTTGTGAATCACGGCCTTGCCCTCGCATTCCTTTCTGGTTGCGCCCTCCCGAGAATCCTTGCGGGCGCAATCGGGTTGATCGCCTCTGTCAGACGCGACGCCGCTTACGCGGCCGGCAGCCATTGTGGGGAATCGGTGTCACATCACGGATCGCGGTGATCGTGAAACCGAGGTTGGCGAGCGCCCTGATTGCCGACTCACGCCCCGAACCCGGCCCCTTTACTTCGATCGCCAGTTCCTTGACGCCATGTTCCTGAGCCTTGCGCCCGGCATCTTCGGCCGCCACCTGAGCCGCATAGGGGGTCGATTTGCGTGACCCCTTGAAGCCGCTCGATCCTGCGGACGACCACGCGATCGCGTTGCCCTGTTGATCGGTGATCGTGATCATGGTGTTGTTAAAGGTTGCGCTGATATGCGCCACCGCGCGCGTGATGTTCTTACGTTCGCGCCGCTTCAGTCGCGTCTCTTTCGCCATGGCGTCCTGCTCTTTCGCCTCGGTCTTTCGACGACCCGTTGACCACCCTCTAAAGGGCCGACCGCCTACCGGATAGACTCACACCTCCGGGCGACCCTGAGGCCGCTGCGGTCGGGATCATCCACTCGCCCTTCTCGTTACGCTCACTTCTTCTTGCCGGCAATCGGCCGCGCTTTCCCCTTACGCGTACGCGCATTGGTATGCGTGCGCTGGCCACGCACCGGCAGCCCCTTGCGGTGCCTGAGCCCCCGATAGCAGCCGAGATCCATCAGCCGCTTGATGTTCATGGCCACCTCACGCCGCAGATCACCCTCGACGATATAATGGTCGTCGATATACTCACGAATCCGGATAACCTCCGATTCGGAGAGATCGCGCACCCGGCGCTCATCGGGAATGCCGAGCGCCTGGCAGATTTCCTTGGCCCGCGTGCGCCCGATCCCATAGATATAGGTAAGCGCGATCTCGACCCGCTTTTCGGTCGGAATGTTGACACCAGCAATGCGCGCCACGTTACCGTTCTCCTGTCTCGCCGACTGTCCGCCCGGCGGCCGATATCACGATCATGCCGCCGGTCACTCATTTCACCTTATCTCTGTCGCGGAAAGCGTCGGCCGCCACCGAGCGCGGCGCGCTTACCGCAAATCCCGCATGAGGTCAACACTTCCTCATGCCCTGCCATCCTCGCAGACGGGCGGCTTGAGGTTGGCAATGCCCAAAGCTTCGTCGATCGCCTGCGCCACTTCCTCGATCGAAGCGCGCCCATCGATCTCGATCAGCACTCCCCGCTCCCGATAGTAGGGCAGCAAAGGCTCTGTCTGCGCACGATAGGCCTTCAGGCGTTCGCGCACCGCTTCGGGCTTGTCGTCATCACGACGAATAAATTCCGTGGAGCCGCAAGCGTCGCAAACCATATCGTTCTTCGGCAGACGGTATTTGTCATGATAGGTTGCGCCGCATTTTGCGCAGATGAAGCGGCCCGAGATGCGCTCGACGACCAGTTCTTCCGGAACCACGATCTCGACCACGGCATCGAGTCGCTTGCCGCGTTCCTCCAGCATCGCATCCAACGCGCCGGCCTGAGCAAGCGTGCGGGGGAAGCCGTCCAGGATATAGCCGTTCACGTAGTCATCCCGCGTGAGCGCCTCGGCGATGATCTGAACGACGATATCGTCGCTCACGAGCTCACCACGAGCCATCACCTCCTTGGCTTTAAGACCGATCTCGGTGCCGGACTTGGCGGCGGCCCGCAACATGTCGCCGGTGGACAGCTGCTTGAGGCCGTGCTCGCGTTCCAGCCGCTGGGCCTGCGTGCCCTTGCCCGCGCCCGGCGGTCCCAGAAGTATGATGATCATCGCATCCGGCCTCCTTTCAACCGCGCCTTCTTGAGCAACCCCTCATATTGGTGAGCGAGTAGATGGGAATGAATTTGGGTGATGGTGTCCATCGTCACCGAGACAACGATCAGCAGGCTCGTGCCACCAAGATAGAAGGGGATTTGATAACGCGCGATGAGAATCTCAGGAATAATGCACACGATGGCCAGATAAAGAGAGCCGACCAGCGTCAAACGGGTCAGAACATGGTCGAGATATTCCGCTGTCCTCTTACCAGGCCGAATGCCAGGAATGAAGCCGCCGTGCTGCTTGAGATTGTCCGCCGTTTCCTCGGGATTGAAGATCACAGCCGTATAGAAGAAGGCAAAGAAGATGATCCCGGCCGCATAGAGCAGGATATAGAGCGGCTGACCATGTCCCAGCAGAGCCGTCACATAGGTCAACCATTCGGGGCCGCCGCTGCCGGCAAACTGACCGATGGTCGCCGGCATCAGCAGCAAGGAGCTGGCGAAAATCGGCGGAATGACGCCGGATGTGTTGAGCTTGAGCGGCAGATGCGAGGTATCACCCTGGAACAAGCGGTTACCGACCTGGCGCTTGGGATACTGGATCGTGATCCGTCGCTGCGCCCGTTCCATAAAAACGATAAACGCAATCAACGCAATCACCCCGATGAGCAGGAGAACGATCCCCAGCGGCGAGAGAATGCCCTGTCGCCCCAACTCGAGAGCTTGCGCAATGGCCTGAGGCAAGGCCGCAACGATCCCTGCATAGATGATGAGTGAGATGCCATTCCCAACACCACGCTGCGTGATCTGCTCGCCCAGCCACATCAGAAACATCGTGCCGCCGACGAGCGTGATCACAGCCGAGGCTTCGAAGAAGGGCCCGGGGTCGAGCACCAGCCCCTGGGACTCCAGCGCCCGCGCCAGACCATACCCCTGGATCGCGGTGAGCAACACCGTGCCGTAGCGGGTATATTGATTGAGCTTCTTGCGCCCAATCTCCCCCTCCTTCTTCAGCTCAGCCAGCTGGGGGGACATGGAGCTGAGCAGCTGCATGATGATGGAAGCCGAAATGTAAGGCATGATGCCCAGCGCCACGATGGACATGCGCTGCAAGGCACCACCGGCAAACATGTTGAAGAGATCGACCACACCGCCAGCCGTGCGCTGGAAGAACTGCGCCAATGCCGTCGGATCGATTCCGGGCAGCGGCACATAGGTGAGCAGCCGGTAAATCACGAGCGCCCCCAGCGTGAACCACAGGCGCTTCTTGAGCTCCTCCGCCTTGGCAAAGGTGCCCCAGCTGAAATTGCGCGCCAATTGTTCCGCCGCCGAGACCATGGCCCGTGCTTTTCTTACCTTGTCGGGAACAGTGGTATCCGCCGCGCCGGGCCACTGCTCCGTCTGTTTCCCTCAGCTGCCGCGCGCAGCGTCGTTTTCACGCGCAAGGACGGGAAACCGATCCCTCCCTCCTTTTGCACGGCGCGCGGACCTTAATGCTCCTCTATCCCCTTGACCTGTTCGTCGCGATCCTTCGGGGATGCGCCACGCAACTGCACCACGCCGCCGAGCGCTTCCACCGCCTTGCGGGCTGCTTCGGAGGCATGATCAACGACGATCGTGACCTTTGTCTTGAGCGCGCCCTTGGCGAGCAGACGGATACCGTCTCCCGCCTTCTTGATGAGGCCGGCCGCACGCAGCACCTCTTCATCGATGGGCTTGGCCGCATCGAGGCGCCCCTTGTCAATCGCCGCCTGCAGACGCCCAAGATTGACAACCGCCATCTGCTTGCTCCCGCTCACAGGCCAGCTGGCAGCCCTTGCCGAGAACATGAAAAAGGGCATG
>CAZJPA010000132.1:0-8413 GCA_964547755.1 uncultured Sphingomonadales bacterium | reverse complement strand
TGCGCGCCCGACGGCATTGTCCGACCAGCCGCACATCGCCCGCACCGGCGACATCCGCCGTAATCTCGTCACCGGCACGCCCCGTGATATCCCCCGCGCCCGAGATGGCGAGCGCGAGCCGGCGACAGGTCAAATCGCTGATATCGAGATCGCCGGCACCGCTCAAGTCCACGTCCAGACCGGCGCAACGCCCGGTGAGCGTCGCATCGCCCGCGCCTGAGATCCGTATGGAAAAGTCGCCGCCATCAAGACCGGTGACGGAAAGATCGCCGGCGCCGCTGATCGTGGCCGCCTCCAGAGCGGGCACCACCACCGCCACCCGCAGCGGATGCCGTTTCCATGACCAACGGCGCAGATGCCGCCCTTCGACCACGAGCCGATCGCCCCGCACATGGGTGACGATATGCCGCAGATCCTCGGCATTCCGTGCCTGTGCAACCACCGAGATTTGGGGACCGATACGCAGATCGACATCGATGGGGCCGGCGACATCGATGCGGGAGAAATCGCCCACCGGACGCGGCTCGCTCACCAGTTCCGCCGGCCCGCCATCACTGCGCGCCCAGGCCACGAACCCGGAAAACGACGCACCACCCGCGGCCAGCGCGGCCAGCACCAGCCCACCGACTGCCACAGCGATCCCCAGAAAACCGCCTCGCTCTTTCCCCATGTATTCTCCTCCTGTATATATCGAAACGATAGCGATGTTCGCTATACGCCGTTTGGGGATCGTTTGCAATCCCTTCCCTGTTGCGAGGGGGATCGTCTCCTGTCTCCCCATCGCAGGGATGGGGCGTTTCCGGCAGAAGGCCGAATACGCCCCATTCTTCGGCCTGCTGCGTTCAAGGCCTCTCTGTTCGGACCATCTGGACGGATGGCGTCTCGTCCCGTGCTTGCTTGTCCACTCAACCGCCCAGCGCCGTCTGCCAGCGGCGGTGAATGGCGCGCAAGGCACACAGCACGCGACCGGGAGCCTCCACCTGCGGATAATGGCCGACGCCGGCGAGCCGGACGACGGGCGCCGACGGATTGAGGGCGGCGAAGCGGCGGGCGATGGACTCGCCGGAGATCGGATCCGCCGGCCCGTAGACGAGGGCGATCAGGGCGGGTGCATCCGCCACCGCATGCGACCACCGCTCCTCGTGAGCGGCGCGTTCGTGGAGATATTGGCTCAAGGCATGCAGCACCCCGCGCCCGCCGCCGGCCGTGACGAGATCGAAGAAGGCGTCGAGCTCGGTCTGCTCCGGCTGGTGCGCATGTCCGAAGATGGCCGCGAACCGGCGGCGGAAGCGGCCGCGGGTGATCAGATACTGCAGCAGGCGTCCCGGCCGATCCCGCAAGCGGATCTGCATGGGTGAAAGATTGATGGCGGAAAAGAACATCCCGCCGTTGAGAAAAGTCACGGAGGCCAGGCGAAAGGGCAGGGAGCGTTCCTGCTGACGGGCCAACAGCTCTTGTCCCACGCTGTCCCCGTAATCATGGGTGAGAAAATGGACGTCCCCGCCATCGCCCCAGCCCATGGCCATGATCAGATCGGTTATCAGATCCGCCTGCTGAAACAGGCTGTAGCGGTGGACGCGCGGCTTGTCGGAAAAGCCGAAGCCCAGCATGTCGGGCGCCAACACCGATGCGCGGGCGGCCAAGGCCGGCCACAGCCGCGCCCAATCGAAGCCGGCGGTCGGGAAGCCGTGAACCAACACGAGCCGCGGCGCATTCGTCTGCTCGCTGTGGCGCAGAAAGATCCGGTGCCCGCGCCAAGACGTCGTCTCGCCCGCCGCGCGCCAAGCGGCCAGCGCCGCCCGATCCATCGGGATGGCGGCCAGGTCTGCGGCCTCGTCTTCCATCTCCCTCCTCCGACCGGCGACGGCACACCGGCCCCCGACCGGCACCGTGATGGGATCGGCGCTACATGCCCCAGGCGACGGCTTTCTCGTTCGCGGCTGTCAAGCGCCGGTAGCGGGCCAGCGCCCACAGTGGGAAATAAGCCGCATAGCCATGATAGCGCAGATAGAACACGCGCGGGAATCCAACCGCCGTGAAATGCGGCTCGATCCAGCGATCACCGTTCTTCTCGCGCGGAGCGGTGACCAGCCATTTCACCCCTCGGCGCACCGCCGGATGATCCACCTCACCGGCCGCCATCAGTGCCAGCAGGGCCCAAGCCGTCTGCGAGGCGGTGGACGGCGCCGGATCGGCGCGCCGGTCGTCCCAGTAGGATTCGCCGGACTCGCCCCAGCCGCCGTCCGGATTCTGGCGTGCGATCAGCCAGTCCACCGCCTTGCGGACATAGGGCTGGGACATGTCCTCGCCGACGGCATTGAGCGCACACAGAACCGACCAGGTGCCGTAGATGTAGTTCGTCCCCCAGCGGCCATACCAACTGCCGTCCGGCTGCTGGGTCTTCTTCAGATAGGCGATCGCGCGATCGACGACCGCATCGCCCTTCTTGCGGCCGAGCTGGGCGAGGAAGGACAGGCAGCGCCCCGAGACGTCTTCCGTCGGCGGATCGAGCAACGCGCCGTGATCGGCGAAGGGAATATGGTTGAGGTAGGTGTCGTCGTTGTCGATGTCGAAGGCGCCCCAGCCGCCGTTCGCCGACTGCATGCCGCGGATCCAGATCTCGGCGCGCCGGACACTCTCGGCGTAGGCGTCCTCGTCCGCGCGGTGCAGCGCCATGGCCACCACCGCCGTGTCATCGACGTCCGGGTAGTAGTCGTTGCCGTATTGGAACGCCCAGCCGCCGGGCGCAAGATCGGGCGCGTTGACGGCCCAGTCACCCTTGACGTCGAGGATCTGCCGATCCTTGAGCCAGTCGAGCGCCGCCTTGACTGCACCTTCGCGGGCTGGTTCGCCCGCCTCCATCAGGGCATGGGCGGCGAGACCCGTGTCCCACACCGGCGAGACGCAAGGCTGCACGAAGCTTTCGCCTTCTCCCGGCGTGACCAGCAGCTTGATCGACTTCTTGGCGGTCACAAGGCGCGGATCGTCCTTCGGATAGCCGAGCGCTTCCATGGCCATGACCGAATTGGCCATGGCCGGGAAGATGGCGCCCAATCCATCCTCGCCGTTGAGCCGCTCCAGGAAGAATTCTTCGGCCGCCTTCATCGCGCGCGCGCGGGTGCGTTTGGGAAAATGGGGCTCGACGACCCTGAGCACGCGATCGAGCCAGAGGAAGAAGGCGCCCGTCCAACGCCCCGTCGGATTCTGCTGCCAGTCGTCGATTGCTTCCGGGTCGCGGCGGAACAGCTCGCGGATGCCGGCGCCCGTGGGGTTCTTGGCCACCGGCTTGAGGGCCGCGAGGATCAGCAGTGGCGCGATCACCGTGCGCGACCAGTAGGACATCCGCCAAATATTCACCGGGAACCAGCGGGGCATGAGCATCAGCTCCGCCGGCATCACCGGCACCGCCTTCCACGGCACCTGGGCGAACAGCGCCAGCGCGTAACGGGTGAAGACATTGCTGCGCTCAGCGCCGCCCATCTCCAGGATTCGCGCCCGCGCCCGGCGCATGTGTTCGGCTTGCGCGTCGTCACCCACCATCTTGAGCGCGTAATAGGCCTTCACCGAAGCCGACAGGTCCGTCGGGCCGTCATAAAACAGCGGCCAGCCGCCGTCTTCCTGCTGCTGCTTGCGGATGTAGCGGGCGAGCGCCTCTTCGAGCTCCGGCTCGCGCTCGTCGAGATAGTGATTGAGGAAGATGTATTCGGCCGGGATCGTCACATCGGCCTCGAGATCGAAGACGATATGCCCATCCGGCCGCTGACGGCGTTTCAAGCCTTCCGTTGCTTCCGCGATCACGCGATCGAGATGCGCATCGAGAGCGGCTTCAGCCGCCGTCTCGCGCGTGCCGAGCGATGCGTCCATCACGGTCTTCCTCCCATGGGCCCGCCCGCTCGCCTCTTGCGGGTGCCGGGCCGTTCTCACGCCTACCCTCTTTCAGGGGCGGTTCTTTGCCCGATTGCCGCAGCGGCGGCAAGTCCGGAGCGCACGGCGCTCTCGATCGTGGCGGGCAGGCCCGTGGCCGTCCAGTCGCCGGCAAGCCAGAGGTTGCGGGCGAACGCCTGACCGCCGTCCGGTCCCGGTCGGCTGGTCAGGGCGCGCGCATCGGCGGCGAAAGTCGCGCGCTTCTCCCGCACGACCCGCCACGGGGGCAGATTCCTGCCGGCGCCGCCCCTGTCTTTCCATAGCCGCCCAATCTCGGCGAAAATACGGCGCGCGAGCGTCTCTTGGTCCATATCGAGAAGATGATCGGCCGCCGAGATCGTCACCGAGACCAACGTATCGCGTGCGAACACCCATTGTGCGAGTCCGCCGACGAGGCCGAACAGATGGACGCCGGGACCGAAGGGGGGCGCAGGAAGACGGTAGTGGAGATTGACGATCGCCTCGCCGTCGGTCGGTGTGGGCAGGTCCGGCAACAGCCGCCGCGCCGCATGCTGTGGCACCGCCAGCAGCACCTCGTCGCCGGCTGTGACGGGAATGCCGTCGGCGGCTGTGCGCAAAGCCGTAATCCTGTCGCCTTCCTGCTCCCACCCTCGAATGCGGCAGCCGTAGCGGACCGGCACATTCCACTCGGCCAGCCGGCGCAGGGCGGGCGCGATCAGGGTCTCTTCCAGACTATGACGAGCGATGAGCGGCCGGCAGGCCCTCCCACCCTTGAGCAGGGTTTCGCGAACGACGGGTTTCAGCAGGCCGACCGCCGCCTTGTCCGGTGCGCGGTTGAGAACGGCCACCGTGAACGGCTCGAGGAAGTTCCGCATCAGCGGGTGATCCCCCGGCAGGAGGGCGGCGACAGGCATCTCGTCGGGCGCCCGCATGAGCCGGACGAACAGCCCGACATGCGCCGCAAGACCCGCATCGGCGACGCGACGGGCGGGATCGAGCAGCCAGAAGGGAAGCCGCCCGGCGCCGATGGCGAGGTGCCAGCGGTGGCCTGTCTTGAGATCGAGAAAGGGAAAGGCGGCCCGCTTCGGCCCGGCAAGACCGCCTTCCGCGCCCAACGACCGCAGCCAGCCGAGGGTCGCGTGGTTGCCGGACAGCAGCAGATGGTTGCCGTTGTCGATCACGTGATCGAGCACGGGATCGTGATGGGACCGGCAGCGCCCGCCGGCCCGCGGCGCCGCCTCGTAGACCCGTACGCCGAACCCCGCTTCCCGAAGCGCGGTGGCGGCCGCCAGACCCGCCAGACCCGCGCCGATGACATGGACCGTCCTTGCTGCCGACGAGATGCTCATCCGCGCCTCCTCGGTCCCAGCAGATGGCGCAGTGCGATCACGATCTTGCGCAGGCGCCCCTTGATCTTCGCCCAGCCCCCGGCTTCTTCCCGAAAGCCTGTGCGCAACAGGCCGTAGAGACGGTCTTCGTAGACTTCCAGCATCACCCAGGCCGCGCGCAGATCGCCGGCGCGCGCTTCGCTCAACACCGCCCGGGTGGCCGAAAATTCCGCCGCGGCCCGTTTGGCAAGCCCGAGCGCCAGCTCGCGAAAGGCTGGGTGATGCGCAACCGCCTCCGGCTCCCGACTCGCGATACCGTAGCGATCGAGCAGCGGCCCGGGGATGTAGAGGCGGCCGGCGCGGGCGTCTTCCGCGACGTCCCGCAGAATATTCGTGATCTGAAGCGCACGCCCCTGATGCTCGGCCAGCGCCGGCCCCAGATGGGGTTCGATTCCGAAGACCTTCACGCACAGCCGCCCCACCGCACAGGCGACGCGGTCGATGTAGAGATCGAAGTCCTCCATGCTGGGCGCGACGATAGGGCCGCGCACATCCATTTCCATGCCGGCGATCACAGCAGTGAAATCCTCTTCGGCGAGCTGAAAGCGGTCGATGGCCTCTGCGAGCGCGCGTTCGAGCGCCGTCTCGCCCTGCTGTCCGCGCATGAGCGCCGCGATCCGGTCGCGCCAGGCTTTGAGCGCCCGTTCTTTGCCGGCGCGCGCACCCGGCTCATCGGCGATATCGTCCACCGCCCGACAGAAGGCGTAGATGGCGAACAGCGCCCGCCGCCGGTCCCGGTCCATGAGTCGCATGGCCCAGTAGAAGGAGGTGCCCGCCCGGCGCACGGTGCGGGCGACGACACGGTGATCGGTTCGTGCCGCTTGGCGCATGGCCGTCTGGCTGCTGGGCGGGCCGGCCTCCATCACGAAGTCTCCGTGCTCAGGCCGCCATAATGCCGCCCCTTCCACCCGCCGCGCCGACCGGCATGGTGATCGAGGGCCGAATGAATCGTCATGACCAGAAACAGCCCGGTCGCGAGCGGCAACAGCGGTGCCAACCAGCCCGGCGCGCCCTCGCGCGAAAGCGAAGGGGCGAAGGTTATGGCCATGATCGCCCAGCAGGCGGCTCCCAAGGCGGCCGCCCCCACATGATCGGCCGCGAGCGCGAGCACAGGCGGCAGGATCGTCAGCCAGGTCATGCCGATCACCGTCGCGATCAAACGCAAGATGGACAGCCCCAATTCGGTATAGGCGGTCCGGCGCACCATGTTCCAGATTGCGACGAGCCCCGCATAACGCCGGAGACTGATGCTGGTCGGCGAGAGCTGCAGCCACAGCCGGGCGCCCTGCTTGGCCAAATGCCGCGCGAGCGTGCAATCGTCGATGAGCGCCTCCCGCCAGGCGTTAAACCCGCCCGCCTTCTCCAGCGCCGCGCGGGCCACCAGGATGGAACCGCCGGCCGCGGCCGGTCTGCGCCCCGTCTTGACCCAGGAGAAGGGATAGAGCAGGCGGAAGAAGTAGACGAAGGCCGGAATCAGCAATCGCGCCCAACCGACCGTGGCGTCGAGGCGGACCATCTCGGAGACCAGATCGCGGCGCTCGGCTGTGGCAATGTCGAGAAGCCGCGCGAGCGTGCCTGGTGGATGCAAAATATCCGCATCCGTCAGCCACAACCAGTCCGCATCGCGTGCGAGCGGGTGCCGCCGCCCCTGTTCGAGCGCCCACAGTTTACCGCTCCAGCCTTCGGGGAGAGGGCGGCCGCGGATGACTTGCGCCTCAACCCCGCGCGCTTGAGCCCCGGCAAGAGCCTGGCGGGCGGCTGCACCGGTCTTGTCCGTGCTTTGATCATCGATGACGAGAAGGCGCAAGCGGAAACGCCCCTCTTGGTTGACAAGCCCGGTCAGGACCTGGGCGATCGTTTTCTCCTCGTCGCGCGCCGGCACCAAGGCGGTCACGACGGGAGGACGCGCAAGCGCTTGTCCCGGTCCCAACCGGCGGCTTTCGCCGCCATCCCACCAGAAGCGGCCATGGGCGAAGAAGAGGTAGAGCCAGGCAAGAAGGCTCGCCATGACGAGCAGGTGAAGAATCGTCATGTCTCTTTCCCCCTTGCGCGCGGGCGCCGGATGAGCAGCCACACAAGCCCCGAAAATCCCGTCCGCATGAAGCCGACGCGCGACAGTTCCACGCGCTCGGCAAGAGGGTCGCGGCGGGCGAGTTCCGCCGTCAAGCGTTTTGCGATCGCCAGGATCACGGCCGATTCCGCGCTCAGCCGCCACGACCGCAGCCCCAGCGGCAATGCTTCGGCGGTCGCATTCAGCGCCGCCGCCCCTGCCGCGCAGCGCCGAATGACGGCAAGAAGCGACGCCCGCGCGGCCGGCTCGCCCAACATGGTGACATCGGCGCCGGCTTCGCGCAGCCATTGCTGTGGCAGATAGACGCGGTCGAGCCGCCGATAGTCGTCCCCACAGTCCTGAAGATGGTTGATGACCTGAAGGCTGTTGCACAAGGCATCACTCGCCGGCCACAGATCCCGCGACTCGCCATGAAGATCGAGAAGATAGCGGCCCACCGGCGCTGCGGAGCGGTCGCAATAATCGATGAGTTCGGCCCAGCTCTCATAGCGGTTCTTGACCGCATCCTGTTTGAAGGCGGAGATCAGGTCGAGGCAATGCCGCACCGGCACGCCGGTCTCCTGGAGACTGCGGCGCATGGCGAAAGCCTTGGGAATGACGGGAGCGTCCGACCGACCGGAAACCGCAGCCGCGAAGGCATCGAGTCGACGGCATTTTTCCGCCGGCGGGAGATCAGGGTTGTCGGCAATGTCGTCGATCGCCCGCGCAAAGGCATAGAATGTGGCCACATGCGGCCGCAGACGACGCGCGATGAGATGGGAGCCGACGGGAAAGTTTTCCTCTCCCGCGCCCTTGCCCGAAGGCGTTTCGAGTGTCGATGCGCTTTGTGTGCCGGTCATGGCGTCCCATTCGGCGGTCGTCATGCCGCCCTATGCTTGTCCTGGCTTGTCTTGCGCCTGCCTGAAAGGCGGCATATCGGAATTGCCTCTTGCGCCGCAAGCCTGGCGGAGCGACGGATTTTCCCATGGCCGTAATCTTGCCAGAGACTGCCGGTATGGCCATCCTCGCACGCGGACGAAATCCGTCCGGCACCGGGCGGGATTTTTTCGACGCCGCCTGCGTTTTCTAT
>CAZJPA010000131.1:0-8463 GCA_964547755.1 uncultured Sphingomonadales bacterium | reverse complement strand
GCCGCCGGCGCCCAATTCGATCACCTTCATCCCGCCGCGCACGGCGGCAAGATGGGCTTCGATCTGGGATCCTTCGTCTTGTGTGATCGCCAACCGGTCAAGGACACCGCGCAGGCGGCCGCGCGCCACTCGGCCGACCTGGCGCACACCGGTGGGCGCCCGAGGCGGCGTCGCGGCATCGAGACCGTCCTCGGCAAGCCGGGCCATGAGTTGCTCCCGGGAAAGACGGGATTCGATCACCCTGAGATCGACGGCTGCTTCCCGATCCCAGCCGGCGGCCTCTTCCGCCAGCCGGTCGCCGAAACGCCGCCCCAGCCCCGACCAGGCCCAGGGCGGAATTGCGAACCGGGCGGGTGCGGGAAGCCTGTCGGCAGGCAAGCGGGCCGCCTGTTCGAGGCGCGTCATCTCCTGGTCGGTCGGCGGGGGCAGAGCGTGGGGCCCCGCAAACCAGTCTGGCGCAGGGGCAGCCCCTCGGCTCAGCATCGTCAGCAGCACGCGGTTACGGGCGCTGGTGGCCAAGGCAGCAGCGGCAAGACGCGCGTCGATCGTACCCAGACGCCGCAAGCTGCGATAGACGAGATCCTGGACGAACCGGCGGTCCTTTGCGCCGGCATAGCGTCGGACCCGAAAATACCGGGCGAGCACCCTGTCTGCTTCCGCGCCACGCGCCGCCAGGGACTCCAGAACGGCCTCCAAGACCTCGACAGCGGCGTGAATGCGGGCGGCCGTTCTCATGAAACGGGCAACGGCTGAAGGCGGCCGTCAATTGGCAGGATAGTTGGGGGATTCACGGGTGATCACCACGTCGTGGACATGGCTTTCCTTGAGCCCCGAATTGGTGATCTGCACAAAGCGCGCGCGCTTGTGCATCTCGGCGATCGTGCGCGCACCCGTATAGCCCATGCCGGCCCGCAGTCCGCCCACGAGCTGGTGGAGAACATTGGCGACCGGCCCCTTGTAGGGCACCTGCCCCTCGACACCTTCGGGCACGAGCTTCAGACTGTCCTTGATGTCCTCCTGGAAGTAGCGATCCGCCGACCCGCGGGCCATCGCGCCTACTGAGCCCATCCCCCGATACGCCTTGTACGAGCGCCCCTGGTACAAGAACACCTCGCCGGGGGCCTCGGCCGTGCCGGCCAACAGCGAGCCGACCATGCAGGCGTCCGCCCCGGCGGCGATCGCCTTGGCGATATCGCCCGAGGTGCGGATGCCCCCGTCCGCGATCACGGGAATCCCCTTCGCACGCGCAACGGCCGCCACCTCCATGATGGCCGTCAGCTGCGGAACACCGACACCGGCAACCACCCGGGTGGTGCAGATGGAGCCCGGCCCGATCCCGACCTTGACCGCGTCCGCACCCGCCGCGATGAGGGCATCGGCGGCCTCCGCTGTTGCGATATTGCCGGCGATGAGCGCGACTTCGGGAAGCGCGGCACGCATGCGCGCGACTGTCTCGATCACGCGTTTGGAGTGGCCGTGGGCGGTATCCACGACGATGACATCCACCTCGGCCGCCGCCAGCGCCTCGGCGCGCCGCAGCCCCGCCTCGCCGACATTGACCGCCGCGCCCACCCGCAGCCGGCCATGGGTGTCCTTGGCGGCATGGGGGTACGCGACGGCCTTTTCCATGTCCTTGACGGTGATCAGGCCGATGCAGCGATAGTCGTCGTCCACCACCAGCAGTTTCTCGATTCGATGTTGATGGAAGAGTCGTTTGGCCTCCTCGCTGCTCACCCCGGCCTTGACGGTCACGAGCCCTTCCTTCGTCATCAGCTCGCTGACCGGCTGGCTTTCGTCGGTGGCGAACCGGACGTCGCGATGGGTGAGGATGCCAAGCAGCGTCTTCGGCCCGGCCCCTGCCTCGCGCGCAACCACCGGAATGCCGGAAATCTTGTGCCGACGCATCAAATCCAAGGCTTCCGCCAGCGTCTGGTCGGGATGGACGGTGACGGGGTTCACGACCATGCCCGCCTCGAACTTCTTGACCTGGCGGACCATCTCGGCCTGCTCGTCGATCGTGTTGTTGCGGTGAATGATGCCGATGCCACCATTCTGGGCCATGGCGATGGCCAGATCCGTTTCGGTGACCGTATCCATGGCCGCTGACATGAGCGGGATGTTGAGCTCGATGTCGCGGGCCAGCCGCGTACGCGTGTCCACCTCGCCGGGCAGCACCTCGGAATACTGCGGCACCAGCAGGACATCGTCAAAGGTCAGAGCCAAGGGGATGTCGCCCATCGCGATGGATCCTTCTTCTCCTGTGCGCCGACACCTCACAGCGGGACATGCCGGACGGCATCGCAATGTGCGTTCGGCCTATAGCCCAGCACCCTTTCCGCTCCAAGGACTTTTTCGCCGGCTGAAAGAACCGTCTTCCCTTCGCCGCTTTCTCGCCGTTCTGCCTTTCTCGTGACCGGGATCACGGAAGAGGCGGCTCTTTGCGGCTGCCACCCGGTGCCCGCGTGCTCAGCGCACGACGTTGAAGATCAGATCGTCCGTCTTGACCTGGAAGCCGACGAGAAGCTCGTAATCGTAACGACGCGCCTGTTCGATGGCAGGAATGGTCTGCAGGATTTCCTCCACCGTTTCCGCGCGCTTGGCCCCGCGGGCGAAGACAAGGCGCGTGCGATAGATCTTTTTGGTGACGATCTCGCCATTGTCCCGCATCACCGCCACGAAATAGGGCACCTCCACCACCTCGTCTTTGAGCGCCGGCCCGCGGGTTGCGACGATCCGGAACCGCAGATGGCTGCGCACCCGTTCTCCTTGATCGCATTTGAGCGCCAGATCTTCGATGGAGGCGGTGAACAGCACGGCATCAGCGGTGCGGCGGCCGTCGGCGAAGC
The DNA here is from genome assembly GCA_964547755.1 of uncultured Sphingomonadales bacterium. Classification (GTDB taxonomy): domain Bacteria; phylum Pseudomonadota; class Alphaproteobacteria; order Sphingomonadales; family Rhodothalassiaceae; genus J084. The sequence goes on along the minus strand of CAZJPA010000131.1, from coordinate 5,617 downwards.
GGGTGAGCGTCGAAACGCCCTCGACCACCGCCGGTGCAGGACACCGCATGACCGTGACCTGCAACGGATTGGCTTTCTTCCCGCCACAGCCGGTCAGAACCCCGAGCAGCGCGATCACAACCAGCCATCGGCCGATCCCTGTCTTTCCCATGCGCTTCCCGCTTCTCACCATCTCCACCCTCTTCTTGTTCCGTTCGCACCGGCGCGGCCGGTCTCGTCCGATGCCTGCCATAGGCGGTTTGCGCCGGCCTGGCAATGCCGAGCCTTGCGGGCCATCCCACAGAGAAGGCCACTATCGCTTGCACCATTCGGCAAGATCGGCGATAAGCGGGGCGGGAATGAGGCATGACACGGTCTCCTCCTGGAAGAAGTGCCAACATGTCACGAAAGGCGGGCCTGCCCTTGATTGTGGCCCCCTGTGACAAAGGAGCAAGCGTCTCATGACGACCCCGGATACGAACAAGCCTCCGCTCAAGATCATGCTGGCGGCTCCGCGCGGCTTCTGTGCGGGGGTGGACCGGGCGATCAAGATCGTCGAACTGGCGCTCGAGCGCTTCGGCCGCCCCGTCTATGTGCGCCATGAGATCGTCCACAACCGGCATGTGGTGGAAGAGCTCGAAGCCAAGGGGGCCATTTTCGTCGAAGAGCTGGACGAAGTGCCGGACAATGCGCCGGTCGTCTTTTCGGCCCATGGTGTGCCGAAATCCGTGCCGGCGGAAGCCCAGCGCCGGCAGATGCTGTACATCGACGCCACCTGCCCCTTGGTCTCGAAGGTCCATCGCGAAGTGGAGCGACATTTCACCAACGGCCGTCATATTCTGTTGATCGGGCACGCCGGTCATCCCGAGGTGATCGGCACCATGGGCCAAGTGCCGCCGGGCAGTATCACGCTGATCGAGTCGCGGGAGGATGCCGAAACCATAGAGGTCGCCGACCCGGACAATCTCGCCTTCGTCACGCAGACGACCCTTTCGGTCGAAGACACCGCCGAAATGGTTGCGATCCTCAAACGCCGTTTCCCAAAGATCGCGGGGCCGCGCAAGGAGGACATCTGCTATGCGACGACGAACCGCCAGGCCGCGGTCAAGGCGATCGCTCCGCATGTCGATCGCATGCTGGTGATCGGGGCGCCGAACTCTTCCAATTCCCGGCGTCTTGTGGAGGTCGCGGAAAAGGCGGGCGCGCCGGCCCGTCTCGTTCAGAAAGCGGCGGAAATCGATTGGGATTGGCTGCAAGGCGCCCGGGCGGTGGGAATCACCGCGGGTGCCTCGGCCCCTGAGATTCTCGTCCAAGACGTGATAGCGGCCTTACGCGAACGCTTCGCGGTGACTTTCGATGAAGTGGAAACCGCGCACGAACATGTGACCTTCAAGCTGCCGGCCGAACTGCGCGAAGATGCGGCCTGACCCCCGCCGGGCTGGTGATCGGGAAAGCGTCTGCATCCATGTCCGACAAGACGGGGCGACCCGTTGATACGGTCGAGATTTTCACCGACGGCTCCTGCCAGGGCAATCCGGGACCGGGAGGCTGGGCCGCGCTGCTGAGATGGCGTGGTCGAGAGCGCGTATTGACGGGGGGAGCGGCCGAGACCACCAACAACCGCATGGAGTTGACGGCGGCGATCCACGCTCTGCGCGCACTCAAACGGCCGGTTCGCGTGCATCTGTATACCGACTCCGAATATCTGCGACGCGGGATCACGGAATGGCTTCCCCGCTGGCAGGCCAACGGCTGGCGTACCGCCGGCCGCAAGCCGGTGCGCAATCAGGATCTCTGGAAGGAGCTGCTCGCCGCCATGGCCCCGCATGATGTCAGCTGGCATTGGGTGCGGGGGCATGCGGGTCACCCGGAAAACACGCGGGTCGACAAGTTGGCCCGCGATGCCATGCAGGAATGGGCCGCCCGCAGCGGGTAGACCACATCTCCAGGCCGAACCAGCCCTCCTCTGATGCCGGTGTGCCCCTCGCCAACACGGTAGCGGGCGGATCACATCCTCGGGCTGCCCCCCTCTTCCCGGAACCTTCCCGCTTCGGGATCAGGGTGCGAGCGCTCAGGCGTTTGCCCGCACCTGCTTGAGGAATTCGTCCACGCGTCCGTTGAGCTGCTCCATCAGATGGAAGAGGCTTTCCGCATGGTCGTTCACCTGGTCCATCGAGCCGCCTACTTCATGCGCCCGTTCCGTGACCTCTGCGATATGGCGCGAGACGTCCTCGGAGCGATGGGCGGCATCGGTGACCGAGCGCGTGATTTCGGAAACCGCCTCAGTCTGTTCATCGATCATGCCGGAAATCTCGTCGGCGATTTCGCTGACCCGGCTGATCCGCCCGCCAAGCCGACCATTCGCCTCCACGGCCTGACGGGTGATGTCCTGGACGAGTTCGATCTGTTCGGCGATCTGCTTGGTGGCCTGGGCGGTTTGACCGGCGAGCGCCTTGACTTCGCTGGCCACCACCGCAAATCCGCGTCCCGCCTCGCCGGCCCGCGCCGCCTCGATGGTGGCGTTGAGTGCCAGCAGATTGGTCTGGCTCGCGATATCGTCGATCAGTTTGACCACATGACCGATCTTCTCCGAAAAGCCCTCGAGAGATTCGATCACCTTGCGGGAGGATTCGGCCTCTTCCAACGCGGCCTGGGCGGCGTCGGCCGTGCGCTTGATTTGTTCGGCCATGGACGCCATCGAGGACGTCAATTCCTCGGCGGCGGCAGCAGCGGCACGGACATTGTCCGCACTGGAACTGGCGGCATTGGCGACCTCATCGCCGCTTGTGCTCATGACATGGGCGGCCTGGCGCGTGCGTTCGGCAAGGGCGCGCAATTCTTCGGCCGCCTTGATGACGCTCGTGAGATTGCCGCCCACCTCGTTTTCGAAGCGGTCCCCATGACGGGTGAGCACTTCCGCCGCCTCCCGGCGCACGAGCTCGTGATGGGTGGCGGCCATGATTTCATTCATCATGAAATTCAGACGGTTGAGAGCAACGACCACACGCCTGAGCGTCTCGGCATCCGTCCCGAAATGATCGACGGCCGCTTCGATGAAGCCGTCGAAAATCTCCGCATAGGCGGGCAGGTAATGCCGGGGTTCGAGGCCGGCGCGGTGCATGAAGGCGCCACGCTCGGAGATCACGCGGCCATAGCGCCGGTCGATCGGGTGATTGAACAGAAAATGCCAGTATTCAAGCTGGCGCTTCTTGAGCTCCTCAGGATCACGGCCGTGGATCGCCTCCAAGACCTCGCGGCGACTGAACAAGGTCTCGAAAAAGCGGTCGATGATGGCGCGGATACGCGGCGCGATGGCCGGCCAGGCCATGCGCAAGTCGTCATGAAGACGCCCGCCGAAGGCAAAACCGGAGATGCGGTCGTCCATCTCCAGGTCCGCACTGATCTCGGTCAGCTGGTCGAGAATGCCTGTCGATTCGATAACCAGATCCGTCTCTTCGCTCATCAACTCCCCCTTCCCTCAAAGCGCGCTACCCGGAATGCGAGCAGCATCGGGCGATCGACGCCGCTCACCCTCGCAAAGGACGGTAAATTTCCGGTAAACGCCCACGGAAGTTCGGATTTCCTATGCTGGACGCGGCAGGCAAGGAGCAAACGGGCTTACGACACACGCCCATGGCCAACCGTGCGCGCTGGCAAACCGTGCGCGCCTCGCCAAGCCTTGCCTGCCTGTGCGCAAAGACGGACGCAGGAGCACAGCCGGGCGGGTGGTTGTGTTCATCGGCAATCGGCAGGCCGGCGGCCGACACGATCTTTCCCTGCCGCGAAGGCTATGGCGATGACTGCCGCGGCAGAGGGGATTCGACTGGCGGCAGAGACAACCTTCCCCTGCCGGCAGAATCGCCGGATCCGCTCACAAGACAAGGGCGCAGCCTTGTGGCTTGCGCCCTCGCTTGTGTTGGTTTCACGCAAAAGATCCGTTTACGCCATGCCCCCGGTCGCGGCGGGCCGCGGAACCGGCTGATGGACCGACTGGTTCAAGCGGCCATGAGAACCTTTTCCAGCCGCTTCAGCGCTTCTTTTTCGTCGATTTCCTCGACAGCCGCCAACTCGCGGGCCAGACGTCCCAGCGCCGCCTCATAGATCTGGCGTTCGGAGTAGGATTGTTCGGGCTGATCTTCTCCTCGATGGAGGTCACGCACGACCTCGGCGATCGAGACGATGTCGCCCGAATTGATCTTGGCTTCATATTCCTGCGCCCGCCGGCTCCACATCGCGCGCTTGATCCGCGCCTTGCCCTTCAAGGTGGCAAAGGCCTCCTCGATCCGCTGCTTGTTGGACAGCCGGCGCATCCCTACCGTTTTGGCCTTGTTGGTGGGAACCTTGAGAGTCATCCGCTCCTTTTCGAAGCGCACGACATAAAGCTCCAATGCCGTGCCGGCGATTTCCTGCTCTTCGATATCGATGACCCTGCCCACGCCATGCTTCGGATAGACGACGTAATCTCCAGGCTGAAAGTCCAGTGCGATTCCGGATTTCGTCATCTCGCTCCTCTTTTCCTTCAGGCTATCTTCTTCGCTCTCAGTGCCGTCCACCACGCCCTCAGCCGAACGCAAAACCGCCTTCCCGCTGCTGCGTCCGGCCCGATGAACGCCCCACGACGCAAGCCTTGTATCCACTTGCGTCACATGCGCCTGCCGAGACCGCATCGAAAATCGGAAACCCGCGCCCATCCACCCGCCTGCCATACCCCGCCAGCGATACCGCCATCGCCCCCTCCCTCGGCTTTCAGGCCGCTTGCCGGGGGAACCGCCCGGGATATCCGCCCACCCGCCTGGCCGCGTGCGCTCGGCAGCCTCTTGCGGCACACCGATCACCCGTCCTTCTCAGGCCATCACTGCCCTTCTCGGTGGTCACCGTTCATCATGCGGGTTGCGTGCTGTGCTCGGTCCCGATTGCGATGCTGCGCCATGCGCTCAACGCCGACTGGCCGCCCAACCATGCCCGCCTTCGTCGGCTCTTGCCGCTCGGCCGTTTACACAGGTGAGCCGGCCCTTCGCCGCCCTATGTGCGCTATATAGCATGAAATGACCGAAAATTCCAGTGGTTAGCCTTTCGTAATGATACGCGCATATGCGGCTGAGAGGAAATTTTGCGCCGCAACAATGCCGGCCGGCGAAAAAATCTTGTCTTCTCCATCGGGGAGCGCCGGCAAGCGAATCAGGGCGCCCGCTTCGTCTCCGCCCCATCCCGCGTCCTGCATGCCTCTCGTCCCGCGCGAGCGGTGAGCGGCTCTGGTCTGCCTTTCTGCCGCATCATGCGCCGCCCCTTCTCCTGCCGCCCCTTCTCCTTTCGTCTCATCCGCCGGCACCATTTCTCTTATCATACACACTCTCTCGCCGTTGCTCCTCCCTCGTTACCCGCTGTCACCGCCTCCCCTTCAGCCCCCACCGCCTCTCTTGTCTTCCGCTCCCCCCCTTCGTCATCTGCTCCATCCCCTCAGCACCGCCACGTCTTTTTGCCCTCCCCTTCTTTTCGTCATTCGCCCTCTCCCTTTTCCTCGTCCGCCATCTCTCCTCGTCGTCCGCCACGCTCTTCGTCTCGCCACGTCTCTTCGCCTTTCGCCGCTCCCCTCGCCACCCGCCACATTCCTTCGTCATTTGTCACCTCTCTTCAGCAC
>CAZJPA010000130.1:0-8471 GCA_964547755.1 uncultured Sphingomonadales bacterium | reverse complement strand
AGAAACGCTTGGCGGTGGGGATTGACGACATGCTCCCCCCACAGCTGAGGCTGGTGTCCAACAAGTGGACAGGACAGCTGGACTTCCAGGGTGCTTTCGGCCTGTTCGGCCGTCAGTTGAAATATGTGCTCTTCATGCATATGGGCAGCGTCGAGCGGCATCTGTTCCCGGGCTGCAGCGTCTTGCAACAGTCGGACGGGTTTGACGGGCGATCGATCATCGGTGCCCGCCCATGCAGGTCCGGCTCCAAGGGCGGTCACCCCCCACAGCACCACAGCCGCCAGTTTAACCGCCCAATCCATCACGTCAGACATGATGCAGCTTTTCCCACCACGGCCGCCACTGCTCCGTGAGACCCGCTTCACCCTTCTTGTCGCTGGCCGCATCTTCTGCCGAGAGAATGGGGTTATACAAGGCCCTTCCGCCACAGCCCGGCGCGAATCCCAAGGCAGGGCAAGATCTACTCCCGACCGGGAAGATCTGCGCGCTGTCCCGGCACCACTGAAAAACCAACACTCGTGGCCACGACCGTCGCAGCCGACCGAAGAGCCAGCATGCGTTCCTTCTCGTGCATGGGCACGGGAACGAGACGCAAGGGCAGCGTTGTCTCATCGCCGTTCAGCTCACCAGCTTTGGCCAGCCGGCGCAAAGTATGTGTGACGTCAACGAGAAAAGCAGCGGTCATCTCTTTCTGTTCACCGGTAAAGAAGGCAAAGCTGCCAGCATAGTGCGGATCGTCTATCGGTGTGTGCGGGGAAGCTTCCACATTGCCCAGGAAGACGCGCACGAAGAAATTTCCCACTTCCGGCATCCGCATACCACCAAGAGACAAAACGATGCGGTTGTCCGTATGCGAAGAGATGACTTCCCGAAGAGGAGCGGCCGGAACGGCAAGAACCGCTCCAGGCTCACCAAGAGCCAGTTCAACCTGATCGAACCGCAAGAACGGTTTGGGCGGCACCGTCAAACTGGGGATGCCGGCTTGGATAAAGCGCCGCAGATCCGCAATCGCACGCGCGTCGATTTCCTCCGCCGTTGGCTGCGTCCCCTTCTGCGTGATCTCATAGCGGTATGCCAGTAAAGGCATAAGGATGGTGGCAGCCACGGTGATGTCTACCGATGCCCCGTCCGCATCCACAAAATTGCCGCTGAAGGTAAAGTTGAGCCATGCTGAATCGCTGGTATTGCGCTGCTTACGACCGATGTTCCATTCTGCCCAGATGCAGTCCACCATACAGTGATGCGCCCAAAACACGGGATCACGGGCAGCCGTCGGCACATACCCCATGTCACCGCCAACGAAACCGTGCACGGTGTTGTGGGGGGTGCCTTCCAGTTCTCCGAAGGCGCTGAACCCCCGCTGCGTCGTCGATTTCTGGCTGGCGAAGAGGAAGAAATCAGTCTCCGGAATGGAGAGGATGTTCTCGATCACGCTCGGCCCGACCGCACTGGCTGGCGCTGAGCTGGTCGGCGTTGCGGCACGGGGCGTGTGGAACAGGGGATTACTGGCGCCTCCCCAGAAAGCCTGCGGCACCTTGGGATTGGCCTGCCAGTTCCAGTAAGGCAAGCCGAAGTCCTTGTTGCCCGTCAGTTTTTGAATGATTTTTTCGAAATAGAATAGATAGGCGCGGTGCCAGGGTAAAAAGTACCAATTGCCGTGCGGACACCAGTTCTTATGGATGTCGGCCTGCGCTATCCAGTTTCGAGGGTCACTCGTCGCCAGCTTTTTCATCTTATCGTCGCCGTCGCGGAACGTCTGAATAATCGGATCGCTTGGGCTAAGTGTGTCGATATCCCGCCGCACCGGCCGATTCTTGATTTGCTCGAAAAGAGCCTCACATCCGCCCGTCAAGCCGACGAGCACCGCTGCCGATACGCCACCGGCCGCCATCTGCATGACGCTGCGCCGAGTATATGCGAAAGCCTCTCTTGCCATCACGCTTCTCCCCTTTGGTCGACTCCCCTATTAGGTGTGAATTGATATAGTAATACCACATTTTGGATGCGCCCTCAAGGCAGTGACCTGCCGGCGAACAAGCCGGTTCGAACCGCCTTGCAAACCAAGGGTTTATTTCGGCACAGCCTCTTCTGGTCGTTTCTCACTCCCCGGCTCTCATTCCCGGAAATCTATTCCCCCCCTCTTACGCCGTCCCTGTCTCACTTGAGACTGAAGCTGGCCAGACTCCACCAACGAATGGCGCCCTGCACTCTTGTCGATGCGAAAGGAATAATGGCCGGATGTGACGGAGCGGCAGGCATCAGACACAGCCCGCCCCTCGGAGGCGAGGGTGAGTTTGCCGGTGCCTCATGCCTTCCCTGCACGCGGCCTGACTGGTGATTGCCGCCCGGTTCAGCGCGCATTCATATCGTGCGCGCTAGACAGGGCTGGACGGTGGAGAAGTCTGCGCGTGTCAGGGGAGAGAGAAACGATCGCAGGCACGCATAGTCAGCAGGAAGAGAGGCGTCCATCGCACGGGGCAGACTTGACGACAGCCGGCGAACGGGGGCAACTGGGGCGTGTGCGAGGGAGAGCGGCTCATGACTAACACGATATTCCGACCGGCCCTTCCGTGGCAGCCGGCAAGTGGAGTGCCGAGCGTGAGACGGCTGGCCATTGCGATCCTGATTGTCATCGCGGCTTTGGCCACGGGGGCCTTACCGGCCCTGGCCGCGCCCCCGCCCCCCTTGTCTCCTGATCGTGATACCGTCACGCAAGCAAGCTTTCTCAAACCGCCTGCAGGTGTCACCATCGCGGTATCCTTCTCGAACAAGCTGGCTCGGCGCATCGGCGCCATCGACCGGGTGGAACAAATCATGGAGGAGCGGTGGCGTCGGCATCGGATGACGACGGCGAGCGTGCGGGCGAGCATCTCGGATCGCCGCCACTACTCCGAACGCAAAGTCTCCGTGTATGGTGGTGAGCGGCTGATACCCGCGCTCGATGCCTATACCACCGCCAATATCGTCAAGGCGGCCACCGTCTACAACCTCCGCCGCGCATTGCCCGAGTTTCGAGGAAAAATCGTCTATGAGATCCGCAAACTCAAGGTCGCCCGTCATCCGGTCGCCTTCCTCAACGGCAGCCACAGCTATGCCGTCGGGCGCGTGCGCGTCGAGACGGAAGATGGCAAGATCCTGTTCGATCGCAAAATCCACGCCCAGCTGATCGCAAATCTCAGCCCAGTCTATCATTATGACGGCCCGCGTCTGCCCTTCATCCCGGGTGACGCCGATCGCCGCATCGCCCCCGTGCTCACCGCCTTCGTGGAACGGGCGCTCAAGGCCGCCTTCCCCGAAGAGAAGGACAAGATCGTGGGCCCCATCTTCTCGCCCTTCACCGCGCCGGAGCATGACGGCATCGCCCCTTAAGCCACGGCCGCCCCTTCTTGTCACGCTTCCTGAGACCACCCGCCAAGACGAGTGTTCCCGCCAAGGCGAGTGTTGAAGTGCGCCCCCCGAAAAGGGGCATAGCAGGTGGCGAAGGCCCTTGGGACGGAGGAGGAAGAGTGCCCGTGCGGCATGCCTGTCTCCTCGCCGTTGTTCTTGGCGCCGGGGGGAGCGTATCTTTCGCGAGTAGAGAGAGGTGGCAAACGGTGACATTCCCGGAGATTTGCGATGGCGTCAGGTGAATACCTCGAACTGGTGTCCGAGGCGTGTTCTGCTCTTGAGAAGGGCGATGTCGAACAGGCGCGCAGGGTCATCCGGGAGCGCCACCCGCATCGCCCCGCCCCTCCCGCCAAGGTACGTGGATATTCCATTGGAGACAAAATAAGAATCTTTCTGAAAGACGGCTTCGTAGACCGCTATTCCGGGGAAAGGATGATCTTTCCGCCGGTATTGCGAATCCTGTCATTCACGATGCCCGACGCGTTCCCATACCAGGAGCACTGGAAGATGACCGAATGCCATATCGCATATTGGCACCTCCTTCCCACCATCGATCATGTCGTGCCCGTGTCACGGGGCGGCACGGATGATGGTGCGGCGTGCGTGCACGATCTCGTTGATGTGGCGCTGACTCAATGTCTGATATAGGACCCAGAATTGATTTTCGAGTATTCGGATGGTAAATTGTGCTTCCGTCGATTGGACTTTCGCGCCACATCATGTGCGATAGATGAGAGGGGAAAGCCCGCGGGGGGAGAAGGTTGGATGGTGGAGAACAATAATCAAATAGATGATGAGCAAGTAGAAGAATTGAAGAAATATAGGATTGATTTGGCAAAAGAAAAGATAGAAGAATAAAGATCATTGAGCAAGCACATTATTGCTATATCAAGCGCTATAATAGCGGTTGTATTCGCCATATTTTTTGAGGGAGAAAATGGATCGAAAATTTTCTATTCATTTTTTGTAAGAATATCTTTATTATTATTCACTCCATCAATATCATCTTTAATTTGTGAAATTTATATTGTTGCGAATACATTTGAAATTATTATTGAAGAAATTGATAAATCTATTAGGGATAAGATAAAATATGACGGGAGCAGAGCTGATAATAATATTTTTAAACAAAAGATACTTATAAATATAGGTGTATTTTCATTCTTATCTGGAATTTTAATTTCTGCCTTGGGGGTAATTCTCTTTTAGAGGTGTTAGTATGCGCATCAGCTGGGAGGAGGGGTGAATTATGGGAAAAGAGAGTAATGGTCCCAAGAGGCCGGTGTCGCCACCATCTCGACCGGCACCTCGACCTGCACAGAGACCTGATCGGGGAATTCCTTCTCAGCCGAAACGTGCTATTCCTTCTCATCCGCCACCTGGAAAGAAGAGCTAGTACGTTTCGTCCCCCCCCCTCACCACTTCGGCTTCGGCTTGGAGTCGCGGGGAGCGGGTGGCGAGGAGACAAGACGCCGTCTCCTACGATATCGTGTCGGCGTGTGGTTCGTTCTCGGCCTCCAGCAGGTCCGTCAGAGCCTCAAGCCGCAGTTCGCGTCCGTCCGGCGCCTTCAGCACGAGTTCGAGTTCGTAGCCCACGCCGGCAAGATAGCGGCGCAGCGTCGAGATCAGCATGTCGGAGGCCGCCTCCAGCTTCGAGACGGCCGCCTGACTCTGGCCGAGTGCAGCAGCGATCTCGGCCTGGGTCAGGCCGGTGGCCCGGCGCAGCGCGCGCAGGCTTTCCACCGTCTCGGCAAGCTCTGCCGTACGGGCCGCGATCCGTGCCCGGCGCTTCTTGGGCAAGGCATCCAGAATTTCCTCGAGCCGGCGGACCATCACGCGTCCTTTCCGATCTTGCCGATATCAAAGCTCTTTCAGCACCGCGAAGAATCTTCGCTCCGCCTTCCGAACCAACTCTTGATAGAAACGACGTTCACTCCGCCCTTTCTTGTCCATGGCGACCAACAGAACGGCCCTTTGTGCGGGGTCGAAAGCAAAAGCCACTCGCCAGATACCCCCTGCGGAAGCAAAACGCAGCTCCTTCAGATTGGCAACCCGTGAACCTTTCAAAGTGTCCACATATGGTCGTCCCAAACTGGGGCCGTAGCGCCGCAGCAGTCCGGCATGGGCCAGAAGCTCGTCTTGAACTTCTCTTGACAGATCGTCAAACTCCTTCGCGAATGCATCCGCGAAAACAACTTCCCATTCTCTCATGTCGCCCCCCGCTTCAAGTTAAAATATAACCTATATGTTATACATTGTCCAGCCCCCCTCACCATCTCGGCTTGGGCTTGGACTTCGATTTGTGGGGGCGGGTGCCGGGGCGGCCGGCGGTGGAGCGGCCCTGGGGCGGGGCCTTCGTGGTGTCGGTGCCGGAAGTCGGCCCCTATCGCCGCCGCGATCCGCGAACGCCGCGTCAAAGGTAAGGTCGTGCTCGTGCTGTAAGCAAGGCAGCGCATTCGCCGCCGTTTCTTGCTCACCCAAAGCTGTTCACCGCGTGCTTGGGGGCAGAGCATGCGGCGGTTCCGCCCTATCGTCCTTCGTCTCATGGACGGTGCTGGGCGCAGAATCGTTCTGCCATCATTTGCTCCATCCGGTCGAGCGTAGGCAGCCCAACCTCTTGCCGGCGCTGGTCGACCACCTCACGCGCCGCATCAAGCGGTGGACGATAGACGACTTTTCCCTCTGCACAGGACATTTGCGTTCCGAAGTGCTGTTTGCCTCGGATCTTGGCCATGACACGGTCAGTCAGCATCGCAACCTCGCGCGCGGGCAGCAGGCCGCGTTTTGAAAGGGCCGTCAACTCGCCCAGCATAGCCGCTTGGAATGACGGTAGACTGTCTGCATGCTGCGTGATGAGGAAGATCGAACCAGCAAGGCGCGGCTCATTCTGCAGCGTCTTGGCAAGTTCTGCACCCTCCATGAAAGCCATCAACGCCGCCGCATTCTCCACGCGCTGCACATTCATGGTGGCAACACAGGCTCCCCAAGCCGCTTGGCAGGGGTTTGTCGCGGTCCGCTGGGAAGCGGGCTTCCCCTCACTGGTCTCAGCGGCAGCTTTTAGGCGTTCGCGCCACGCGCGCGCGAGAATGCGGGTTAATGCCTGGTCTTCGATACAACGACGCACGAGAACCGGCAATCCGGCCAAGGAGCCGCTGTCGAAACGGTAGCCGCAAGCCGCCGTCATGGTTTGCAATTCTCTTTGCCAGGCATCACGAATGGCAGGCCAGTTTTTCTCCAAACCCTCCGCTTCCCCCTTGAACGCCTTCCTCAGTGCCACCGGAAATTCCGATGTCAGTTTCTCGCGCGATCCTGTTCCGAGTCTCTCCCATGCGCAGGGAACATGGTGCTCTTCCCTGTTCGCGGAAATATCCGCTGTCTTGTCGCTTCGCAAACGCGCTCTGGCCGCCAGTATGTCAGCGACACAGCGGCAGGTGAGGCAATTTTCGCTCGCCACGGCCATCCATGAAGACGCCGCCATGATGCAAAGCACAACGACAAGAATGACGATACGGCACGTTCCGCATGCCTTGAAACAGCGACAGAGAGCCATGGTCTCCTCCCCTCCTCAGCCACCCCAAGTTGGACCGGAGTCTTGCAGAGGATGCTGCGAGCGCGCCAGCTCGGCAAGCATTTTGGCAAATGTATCGCTTATGATGCCGCCTCCAACGCGATCCAACCAATACCATTGACCTTCTGAATTGCACTCAAGAAACCAAAAATTTCCATCTTTATCCTCAATGAGGTCAAATACTCCGTATACCAATCCAACACATTGGCAAAACCTTAAGAGCCTGACCGAAAGAGAAATTGGGTGATGTCAGTCACTTGTGGTTCATGGGTATGTTGGAGCAACCATGGAGGCACAAGATGTGGACTGACACCACCCGCGAGCAGTTTGCGCGAGAGGGGCTGCGTTTGCCAAGTGATTTGACGGATGCGGAATGGGCGGTTCTGGAACCGCTTCTGCCGCTGCGGTCGAAGCGGGGCCGGCCGCCGCGATGGCGTTACCGTGAGATCGGCGAGGCAATGCTCTATCTGCTGCATGGCGGCCTGCCGTGGCGCATGCTGCCGTCCAAGGTGTTCCCACCGATAACGACGGTGCAGCATTATTTCTATCCTTGGTGTGACATGGGGCTGTGGCCCGCGATCAACCACGCGCTCCTGATGATGGCCCGCAAGCAGATGGGCTGCGAGGCGTCGCCGTCCGCCGGCGTGATCGACAGCCAGCGTGTCAGGACGACGGAAAGCGGCGGTATCCGGGGCTTTGACGCCGCCAAGTTGGTAAAGGGCCGCAAGCGCCACATCCTCACCGACACCGAGGGCTTCCTGGTCGGCGCCGGCGTCCATGCCGCCGACATCCAGGACCGCGACGGCGCCCCCGATGTGCTCTCGGCGATTAGATACAGCCTCCCCTGGCTGCGCCATGTCTTCGCCGACAGCGCCTATGCCGGTGAGAAACGCGCAACAGCGCTCGCCAAAATCGGCGCCCGGACCCTCGAGATCATCAAACGCTCCGACACCGCAAAAGGCTTCAAGCTCCTGCCGCGCCGCTGGGTCGTCGAGCGCAGCTTCGCATGGCTCAACAGAAACCGACGCCTCGCCAAGAACTCCGAACGGACCATCCACAGCGCCACCGCCTGGCTCTACATGGCCTCCGTCCCACTCCTCATACGAAGAACCCCAAGCCATTGATATCATCCAACATGATTATGAGGCAAACTCTGAGACCCATGTTTCTGTAGCCCAGATGCGGACGTTCGGTGTTGTAGTGCACCAGCCAGCGGACACCTTGATTAACTGCGCTTTGCTAAGCTGTTTGCCGGTGTGAACTGCCATTTTGCCTGCTTGGAAAGCCGGGCGGTTGCTTCTGTCGCCCTTTGGGGGCTTTTGCCGCCGTCGGCTTTAGCTGAGCCTTGTCGCCTTGTGCCGTTTTTGCGGCCTCAGGCGGGGTCCATTGTCACGCCACCGCCTTCCGCCGTTCAAGATACGTAAGCTGTTTCATGTCGTAGGTGATATTGGCAAGCCTGATCTTTGCCCGCGCCCGGGCGATCCCGATCGTGCGCACGAAGAGCCCCATGTAGTGT
>CAZJPA010000129.1:2377-8514 GCA_964547755.1 uncultured Sphingomonadales bacterium | reverse complement strand
ACGATAAATAAAGGTCTTTTTTTATTCAAAATAAACCATATTTATGTTTTTTCTACCCCGTGCGCGCCAGAAACCGCGCCAAAATCGGTCGGGCTTCGGGCACCACGGTCACATAGGCCCGCCAGAGCGGCTGCGCGATGCGTTCAAAGGCCGCGCGCAGCTGCGGACTCACCGGCAGCCGCGTCATGCCGGCGGTCGCCAGTTCCCGCCATTTGACGGCGTCATCCCTGGCTGAAACCGCCCAGTAGCGCCGCTCCCGTTCCCGCGCGAGCTGCAGAATCCTCGCGCGGTCTTCCGGTGCGAGGCGCGCCAGCACGTCCGCGCGCATGACGACGTAATTGACGACCCAGCCGTGATGGGTGGGCAACATATATGTCAGGAAGGCCGGATAGTGCTGAGCCGCCGCCGTGGTGGTGGATGTCATGACGGCATCCAGCGCCCCGGCGGCCAGGGCCGGCACGACATCGGCCGCCGGCAGCTGGCGGGGATGCATCCCCAGCGCCGCGGCAAGCCGGGTGGTATGCGCATCGAGCGTGCGCACCCGCAAACCCTTCAGAGCGGCCAGGCGATCGACGGGCCGATCGAGGAAGAGGTTCTGGGGCGGCCAGGGAACAAGATAGAGCAGGACCAGCCCCCATCGCTGGAGCCGCCTTTCGATCTCTGGCCGCAGGAAGGTATAGAGCACACGCAGCTCGTTGCGATCCCGGACGAGGAAGGGCAGCGCCTCCAGACCGAAGAGCGGTTCCAGCCCCGTCTGCTGGAAGCCGGCCATATCGACCATCGGCACCGCACCCTGGGCGACGGCGGCCAGCGAATCGGGGCCCTTGATGCCGAGCTCGGCGGCCGGATGCACCACGATCCGTACCCGCCCCGCCGTGGCGGCGGCAACCGCCTCGGCGAAATCGTGGGCGTTCGCCACATGAAATTCCGTCGGATTCCAGGGCGAAGAGAGATCGATGCGCAGCACCCCACTTGGACGCTGCACCGCCACCGACCACCACAGCAGGACCAGGAGCCCCAAGATCCCACCCGCACCGAGCAGCGCGGTCCCCGGCTGGGCACAGGCGGCGACCGCTGCGCCCTCTTTGCGCAAGCTTGTCTGCTGCGCCTCCTGCTCTTTCTGAGCCGACCGACCCATCGCACCTCTTCTCCCGCCAGCACATGCACAAGCTAGCGGGCGAAAACGGTCAGGCAAAGTCCTGAACACCGCAGACGCTGTTCGTGTTCAGGCACGCCGACTTCCGCTATGCCACCTACTCGCGGTGTACGAGACGGCGATAGAGGTGCCAGGTTGCATGGCCCAGTATGGGAAGAGCGACCCCGAGCAGCACGAAAGCCGTCATGGCCGACAGAAAAACCGTCACCGCCACGATCACACCCCACAGCAGCACCGGCCCCGGGTTGCGCAGAGCGGCGCGCACCGAGGTGATCACGGCGACGACCGGGTCGCGCTCCCCATCCACGACCATTGGAAAGGAGACGAGACTGACGACAAGCGCCAGCAATGCAAACAGCCCACCCAGAAGATTCCCCCAGACGATGAGACGGTGACCTTCGGGTGTGAAGAAGAGATTGTGAAGGAATTCCTGCAAGGTCACCCCATAGGGTTCGCCGAACAGCGAGACATAGAGTCCCTGTGCGGCCAAGAGCCAGCCGATGAAAATCACGAGCAGCACCGCCGCCAGCACGATGAGAGCCGGCAGACGCCCCTCACCGATCACACCCAAGGCCTCCCGCCAGTGAACCTCGCGGCCGCGCTCGCGTTCGCGCGAGATCTCCATCAACCCGACGGCTGCAATGGGGCCGACCAGCGTGAAACCGGCTGCCAGCGGCCACAGGATGGGCCAGAACTCCCGGCCCGAAACCACAATGAAGAAGGCGAAGCTGATGACGGGATAAATCGCGGCCAGAAAGATCAGATGGCTTGGCCGGGCGAGAAAGTCTTCCACGCCCCGCCTGAGCGCCTCCTTGAGATCGGCCACCGTAATCCGGTGGATCACGATCCGACGCTGGATCGCCGCGGCCCGATCGGCCGTCTCGGTGATCGCCATGGCATCTCTCCTCTTCCTGCTTTCGATCCTCTCACCCCACGCACAAATCGCTCCTTCCATTTTCAACACATGATACCACAGCCGACGGTCAGCGCGAAATGCCCGCGCCGCATCATGCCAAGGCGTTGCATTTTGCGATGGAAGCGCGCAAGATAACGTTGTAATGACTGCGGTGATCGTCTTCCCCGGCAACCGGCGCAGGGACAAGGTTCCTTCCGCGCCCTTCTTCGATCGGCGCGAATGGTCGCGGCTGATGGATCTCTACGGACGAATGGTCGCCGCCGGCCAGTGGTGCGACTACGGTCTGGAACAAGGGAGCGAACGCATCGCCTTTCTGGTGTTTCGGGGACAGCGCAATCTCCCGGCCTTTCGCATTGTCAAGGCCATGGGCACGGACCAGGGTGGCGAAAGACGCCGCCCTTTCTTTTTGCTGCTCGCACCCGATGGCCGCATCCTGCGCCGCAGCCGCTCGCTCGCGGCCCTGCTCGCCCCTTTCGAACGCCGCCTCCTGCGCCTGTGGCAACGCGACGCCCTGCCCACCTAAAACGAGATGTGTCCTGAGACGGTAATCACCTGGCAGTCTAGGCCGCCCCCGGAAGAGTAAAGATGTTTTGGTGAACAACCGACCTTCCGGGAGAACGACATGACCACCAAGGACAAGATCGCACGGAGGAAGCTGAGCCTCCCACAGCTGGCGTAAGACGTGAAAGAGTGATCCCAAATGATTCGGATTGAGGCAGGCAATTGCTGAAGAGGACGCGCCTGCACGCGAAAATGCAAAAGCGGCCGACAAGCGCGGAAGGCCCGTGTCTTCGTGAAGGGGCGGGGCGGGAGCTCCACGAAAGAAAACGGGGTCGGCTTGCGTGCCGACCCCGCCCATGAAAGTTGCCGTCGGAATTTCAGGCGCAGTCAGAGCGGCCTCAATCGCGCGTCTGCCCCATGAAGCGCAGCAGCATCAAGAACAGATTGATGAAGTCCAGATAGAGCGCAAGCGCCCCCATGATCGCACTGCGCTTGATCGCCGTCACATCGCCGGCGACCTCGTAGTAGATGTCTTTCAGACGCTGCGTGTCATAGGCCGTCAGCCCTGCGAACACCAGCACACCCACCGCCGAGATGACGAAGTCCATCATCGTCGAGCGGAGAAACATGTTCACCACCGCCGCAAGGACGATCCCGATCAGCCCCATGAACAGAAAAGTGCCGAACCCGCTCAGATCCCGCTTGGTGGTGTAACCATACAGCGATAGGGCACCGAAGGCTGCCGCGGTCACGAAAAAGGTCCGTGCGATCGAAACACCCGTGAACACAAAGAAGATCGAGGACAGCGACAAGCCCATCAACGCCGCGAACACCCAGAAGAGAATGCCCGCGGTCTGCGGCTGGATCCGCCGCCCGAAAGACAGGGCGAACACGATCCCGAGCGGCGCCAAGGTCACGATCCAGCCCACCGCCGTCAGCCCAAGGCTGACCCCATAAGGCGTGACCACCTCATGATAAAGAAGGGCGCGAATCGCATCCACACGGTAACCCAGAATGGCGAATATGCCGGTCAGCAGCACGCCGCTCGCCATCAGATTGTAGACCCGCAGCATATAGGCCCGCAGCCCTTCGTCGCGCACAATCGCGCGGGCGCCCGTAGCCACGCGGGTGCGGGTGGGAATGGGATCGACCATGATCGTCGTTCTCCTCCTGTCTCGTCACCATCGTTCACATCACAAGCCGCCTTTGAGAAACGGCGGCCTTGCCCTCAATATCGTCCCTTATGCCTCCATCTTCAAGAGAAACCGACAGCCGCCGCGCGGGGCGTTTGCCGCACCGTTCCCACCGTTCGTCCCGCTCTCCCTTCAGACGGCGCGCAGCAGGCTGGCCGGACGCTGTGTCAATGTGCGCCAGCCGATCGTCCCACCGAAGGCCAGCGCGCTCGCAAGGCCGGCGCCGAGCGTGGCGAGGACGACTGAAACACGCCAGGAAAAGGTCAGCTGTAACGCGTCCACGACCACAAAACGCGCCGCCGCCCCCGAGACGGCGAGGGCAAGGACGGCGGCCAACACACCGATGCAGGCGAGTTCGAGCAGAAAAGCGCGCACGACGTCACCACGCGTCGCGCCCAGCAATTTGAACACGGCCGCCTCATGCTGACGGAGGCGCTCTTCCGCCGCAATCGCCCCCATAAGTACAACGACGCCGGCCAGCACCGTCAGGAGAGCCGTCAGACGGATGGCGTTCGCCATTTGGGTCAACAGCTGCTCCACGGTTTGCAAAACGTCGCGCACCCGCACGGCCGTCACCTGCGGAAAGGTGCGCGTGATCGTGCGATAGGCGGCCGCCTCGCTGGCGAGATCGGGCGTGCGCAGGCTCGCCATGTAGGTAAAGGGGGCAGCCGCGAATGTCGCCGGATCGAAGACAAGAACGAAATTGAAGCCGACACTGCGCCAGGACAGCTGGCGCAAGGAGGCGACAGTAGCCGTCATCTCTCGCCCCAAAACGGAAACCGTGATCGTATCGCCCACTCCGATCCCCAGGCCATGGGCTTCTGCAGCCGAGACGGACACGAGCGGCGGACCGATATAATCCGCCGGCCACCAGCGGCCCGCCACCACGACATTGCCGGACGGAAGCGCGCGCGCGAAAGTGATCCCGCGGTCGCCCCGCAAAACCCAGCGCACCTCTGGTGCCACGGCCTGGGGATCGGCAGGCCGACCGTTGAGGGCGACAATCCGTCCTCGCAAGGACGGCACCAGACGCAAACCGGTGTCGCCGTCGGCGAAGCGGCGGGCAAGATCGGCAAAGCGCTGACGATCCTGTTTGGGAATGTCGAGAAAGAAGAAATTGGGCGCGCGTTCGCCCAGATCCTGACGGATCCCGCTTTGCAAATTGCTCTCGACCAGAGCGAGCGTGGCGAACAAAGCAAGTCCCAAGCCTATGGAGAGCATGATACTGGCACTGCGCCCCCCTGGACGCCCAAGATGGGCGAGCGCGATCCTCCAAGCCCTCTTTGGGTGACGCACAAGACGGCGCAACGCCCACGGCAGCAGCCGCGCCAGCGCCCATAGCAGGGCAATGGCGAGCGCGTTTGCCGCCACGAAGATGGCTGCAAAATCAGGCTCAGGCGCGCGCCAGACGGTGACAGCAGCCAGCAGCAGTACCAACGCACCGCTCACGCCTCGCCCCCAGGGATCCCGCCAGCCTTCCCGACTGACCCGCCATCGCCACAGGCGACCGGACGGTAGGGCGGCCGCCCGTCTGAGCGCTGGCAAGGCGAAAGCCGTCGCGATCACGATGCCGGCGAAAGCGGCATGTCCCAGCGCGGCCCAAGCGATCCGCGGTCGGTAGGGAACGGGCAGAACGGTGGCCAGAGCCGCCTTCACGGCATAAGGAAGCGCCGCCGCCAGAACAAGGCCGGCCAAAGTGGCAGCGATCACGATCCCGCCCAACACCAGTCCGTAACCAGCGAATACCGTAGCACGATCTCCGCCCATCAGCTTGATGGTCGCGATCGCTTCCTCTCGTCGGGTCAGATAGGCGCTCACGCCGTTCGCAACACCGACACCACCCAGCAACAGTGCGGTCAGGCTGACCAGAAGCAGAAAATACCCGAACCGATCGAGAAAGCGTCGCAACCCCGGGGCTGCGCGATCGGCGGTCACGATCCGCAGATGGGCATCTGGAAACCGGGTGAGCAGCAGATCGCGCAACTGACGGGGAGACGGACCGCCGGACGCCAACCGCAACCGGATGGAATAGGTGGCGAGACTCCCAAAGGCGAGCAGTCCCGTGCGCTCCACCGCTTTGCGAGCGATCATCGCGGTCGGCCCCAAGCGCATGCCGGTCGCAAGGCGGTCCGGCTCTTCCGTGAGCAGGGCGCGCACGACGAAGACCACCCGGCCGACCCGCACCCGGTCGCCCGGCTGCACCCCAAGACGTGCGGCGAGCTCAGGAGCGAGTGCGATGCCGGCACCCTCTTCATCCTCAGCCAAGACTTGCGTGAGCGGCAGCGCAGGATCGAGGCTGAGCCCACCGGTAAGCGGGTACCGGTCGTCCACCGCCCGCAGCAGCGCCAATACCGGTGCTGCGTCCCCTTCG
>CAZJPA010000129.1:0-2277 GCA_964547755.1 uncultured Sphingomonadales bacterium | reverse complement strand
ACCACCCGTCGGCAGCGCCCGGCGAGCGCGGGGTCATGGGTGATCAACACCAGGGTCGCGCCGCGTGCAGCATGCAGCGAAAAGATAAGATCGATCACCTGGGCGCCGGTATGACGATCGAGATTGCCGGTCGGTTCGTCTGCGAACAGAATCTTCGGCCCCGGGGCGAGCGCCCGCGCCAGCGCCACGCGCTGCTGCTCTCCGCCGGAAAGCTGCGCGGGGTAGTGATGCAGGCGATGAGCGAGCCCAACCTCTGCCAGCGCCTCACGGGCGCAGATCGTGGCCTGGTCGGCTATACCGGCCAGTTCGAGGGCGATCGCCACATTTTCCAGGGCCGTCATTGTCTCGATGAGGTGAAAGGCTTGCAGCACGATACCGATCCGGCGGCGGCGAAAGCGGGCCAGCGCATCCTCGTCCATACCGGTCAACTCGGCGCCATCCACGACCACGCGGCCGCTGCTTGCGCGCTCGATCCCAGCCATCACCGCCATCAACGACGACTTGCCCGACCCCGATGGCCCGAGGATGGCCACGGTCTCGCCCCTCTTTATGTCCAGCGTGATCCCGCGTAGGATCGACACGGGGCCCGCCAGAGAGGGCAACACCAGTGTCACCCCGTCGAGTGCGATGATGGATTCGCTCATGCCGTCCTTTTCGCCCTTCCCTCGCCGTCGCAGCACCCGCCGGTCGCACAAGACGATCGATTACCGTGGTCAGCATGGCCCAAAGCAGCGGCGCTTGACCAGAGCAACAGCCGCCGGACTTTTGTTTACCTTATCTCTGTTCCTGTCTCTGCCCATCCTTTCGGACCGCGCATGCGCGGCGACGTCATCGGTTGCGAAAAATGGCCTTGTCCTCGGTTTCGGAGACAGTCTGATGGCCGGTTACGGGCTTGATCCCGATGCCGGTTTCGTGCCGCGGCTCGAGGCGGCTTTGCGCGCCGAGGGGCTCACGGTGCGCGTGGTGAACGCCGGTGTGTCGGGAGATACGACAAGCGCCGGGCGCGCGCGGTTGGCGTGGGTGCTTGACGGTCTCGGCCGCAAGCCTGATCTCGTGCTGCTCGAACTGGGGGCCAACGACGCCTTGCGCGGCATCGCCCCCCGAATCACCCAAGCCAACTTGGATGCCATGCTGGCCCTGCTCAGGCGTCGCGGCCTGCGGGTGCTGCTGATCGGCATGCGTGCGCCCCCCAATCTCGGCCCCGCCTATCGGCAGGCCTTCGACCGTATCTACCCCGCACTCGCCGCCCGCTATCGGACCTGCTTTTATCCCTTCTTTCTGGAAGGCGTGGCCGCGCGCCCGTCACTCAACCAAGCGGACGGCCTGCATCCCAACGCCCGCGGCGTAGAGGAGATCGTGCGACGGATCGCCCCTGCCGTCCGACGCGCTCTGACACGAGGCTGCCCCGATACAAAGAGCCCTGGCGTCACCAGCCGTCCGTCCCCATCTGAACAGAAGCGACAGGCCCCGATATCAAGACGACCGGATCGGCGGCGGTGACAATCGGGATGGGAGGCGAGAGATGCGAGTCTTCGTGGGAATCGAATTACCGACCGATCTGCGGGATCACCTGATGGACCTGTGCGACGGTGTCGATGGCGCCAAATGGCAGCGCTTCGATCAGTTTCACCTGACCTTGCGGTTCATCGGTGAGCTCGATCGCCATCAGCTCGATGAGGTCACCACGGCACTGGCGGACATCCGTTTTGTCCGCTTTCCGATGACGATAAAGGGCGTCGGCTACTTCGGCACGCTCGCCGAGCCGCGGGTGCTGTGGGCCGGCGTGGCCGATCCGGAACCGGTCGCGCATCTGGCCCGCAAAGTCAACCAAGCGCTCAGGCGGGCCGGTGTGGTCGAAGAGTCCCGCAAATTCGCAGCGCATGTGACTCTTGCCCGCTGCACCCGGCGGACGGGACCGATCACGCCTTGGCTGAGCGCTCTCGCCACCTTCCGGGCGGAGCCGATCCTGATCGAACATTTCACCCTGTTCGAAAGTCGGCTCGGCCATGGCGGCGCCCAATACACGGCCATGGCACGCTTTCCGGCAGAGGATGCAGACATGGACACGCTCGCCGCGTTACCATGGTCAGACACCGAAACCCCCGAGGATGCGGCGCGTCTGGGCGAGATAGGATCCACCGAATAATCGCACATGCACCAATAACGGCCAAAGCTGGTAGAGGGCCATCAGGGCTGGATCGGAGACGATCGCAGGCGTCTTCCCCGCCACTTCCCGATACCCTGTCAGGAAGGCCTCATCGAGAGCACCGAAGAGGT
>CAZJPA010000128.1:0-8567 GCA_964547755.1 uncultured Sphingomonadales bacterium | reverse complement strand
GGAAGGAATAAACGGACCGGCATCAATCACACCACCACCTTCGGTGGGATTCAAATCTCCCCATCGCGCGGGGCGCCGATCATTTCTTGGGCGAACGTCTGCCCCGCCGCCGCCCAGAACGCAAAAAGGACTGCCACACCCGAGAAAAACCGCTTGATCGACATGGGAGCGTTCCGCCTTGTTGACTGCCTTGCCGCCTCGCCGGGCTCCGAAAGCCGGAGCCGCACCGACTGTACCGCAATCTCTTTATTCGTTAATCGACCATGCCGCATCAAAGAACCCGATCGCGTCACCGGCATCGGTCGATCTTTTGCGCTTGTTTAGACGAAGCGCTTCACCCATCGCAAGCCGCTTTTTTGCTCTTTCCCGCTAGCCAGAGAAAGGATGACATCCTATCTGTGCTCCCAGGCGGACGGTTCGGACGGATCGTTGGGCGATTCTTGCGGACAAGGCAGGCAACAAGGGCGTCGGGGTTCAAGGAAGAGTTGTTGTCATGGCATCACGCACGGCGCATTTCTCTCATTCGGGCGATATGGATATCGACGCCCTGCTCTATGGCGAGGGCGATATCGCCATCGACCGGCTCCCCGATCTCGTGGGCGAGACATTGTGTGGCCTGGAAGACGGTGAGCTGTTCGTGGAATATGGGCGATCCGAATCGCTGGTGCTTGAGGACGGCCGGATCACCAGCGCCCATTATGACGAAAGCCGCGGCTTCGGCCTGCGCGGTCTCCTGGGCGAGCGAACGGCTTTTGCGCATTCGCCGCTTTTGACCCGCCGGAGCTTCATGCGGGCGGCCGGAGTGATCGACAGCCTGCGCAGGGGCCAGCCGGCCGAGATGGCGGCGCCGCCCGCGGGCACCAATCGGCGGCTCTATGACGATGCAGACGTGTTGGCCCATCCCGCCTTTGCGGACAAGGTCGCCCTGTTGACGGATATCGACCGGTATCTGCGTGAACGCGATTCCCGCGTCTGTCAGGTGACGGCCTCCCTTGCAGCGAGCTGGCGGGTGGTCGAGATCCTGCGGGCGGACGGGTTCCGGGCCCGCGACATCAGGCCGCTGGTGCGGCTGTCGATCTCGGTGCTCCTGGAGCAGGACGGTCGGCGTGAACGCGGTTCGGCTTCCGCCGGTGGCCGGCTTGCTTTCGCTGACATGCTGGAACAGGCGGGCGGCTGGCAGGCTCTGGCCCAGGAGGCTCTGCGTCAGGCCGATGTCAATCTGGCCGCGGAAGCCATGCCGGCGGGCGAGATGCCGGTCGTGCTCGGTCCCGGCTGGCCGGGGGTGCTGCTGCACGAGGCCATCGGCCACGGCCTGGAGGGCGATTTCAACCGCAAGGGCCTGTCCGTGTTCTCGGGCCGCATCGGTGAGCGCGTCGCGGCGCCGGGGGTCACCGTGGTGGACGACGGCACCCTGCCGCAACGGCGCGGCTCGCTGTCCATCGACGACGAAGGCACGCCGACTCAAGAGACGGTCCTCATCGAGGATGGAATTCTGAAAGGCTATCTCTTCGACCGCCTCAATGCCCGCCTGATGGGCCAACGGTCGACCGGCAACGGCCGGCGACAATCCTACGCGCACCAGCCCATGCCCCGGATGACCAACACCTTCATGCGGGCTGGAGACGCCAAGCTTGACGACATGATCGCCGAAGTCACGGACGGCATCTATGCGGTCGATTTCGGCGGCGGCCAGGTGGACATCACCTCCGGCAAGTTCGTCTTCACCTGCACGGAGGCCTACCGCATCCGTCAGGGCCGGATCGCCGAACCCGTCAAAGGCGCCACGCTCATCGGCTCGGGCGCTGATGTTCTCAAGCGGGTGCAGGCGATCGGCGATACGATGCGGCTCGATCCGGGCATCGGCACCTGCGGCAAGGACGGCCAGAGCGTGCCGGTGGGAGTCGGCCAGCCGGCATTGCTCGTCTCCTCGCTCATCGTCGGGGGGACCGAGACGGCCTGATAAGCCTTGATCGAGATCAAGGCAGGCCGTGCAGGCGTCCATCATGATCGGCGCGGGCTCGACCCCCAGGCAGACACCAGCCGGGCAACCGCTTGGATGAAGCGATCGGGGGTGACCGGTTGTTGCTCTGACAAGGCGGAGCTGGCAACAGAAACAGGGACCGCCCCCACCGGATCTGGGGCCGGCAGACCGAGACGAGGGAAGGGAAGACGATGACGACACCGCTGTACTGCGTGGGTGTAGACGGTAGCAAACACAGCAGACGCGCCGTCGCCCAAGCCGCGGCGCTGGCCAGGCGGACCGGTGCGAAATTGTTGCTCGTGCATGTGATCAGCTGGTCGGCCTATACGCCGCTGTCCGTGGAGGAGGCATTGCGCCGCCCCGTCGAGAAGAAGGAGGAAGAGCGCATCGGTCACGAAAAAGTGCTCAACCCGCTTGCGGCCGTGGCCCGTGAGGCGGGCGTGGCGGATCTTGAGACGGAGCTCACCTGGGGACATCCGGCTGCCGAAATCGTGCGCATCGCCCGGGAACGGGAGGCCGAAATGATCGTCGTCGCCCGCCGCGGCCATTCCACATTGGTCGATCTCGTGCTGGGCTCGGTGGCGAACGCCGTCGCCCATATGGCCGACCGGCCGGTGCTGCTGGTGCCCTAGCAGGCGCGACACGAGCGCAAAGGACGAACAGAGCGCGCCCCCCAAAGCCTGTTCCTTCCGGTGATGGGAGCCGAAGAGCGGTCTTAATCTTCGCTATGCGCCCTCACCCTCGCCGGGTGGTGGACGTATCGCCGACGTATCGCCTTTGGGGGGTTCTTCGTGGTGTGCAGTTTTCCCGGCGCTCCCCAGGCTTCCCGATCGGGAGGAGAGCAACGGCAGACGCCCATGATACGCAAGGGCCGGACGTCGGGTGCTGGACGTCAGGTGTTGATATGCTTGACGACCTTGCCCGTTTGGGGATCGACGAACAGGATCGCGACGATCCGCCCGTTCACCACGACACCGAACATCAGCTTGCCGTCGGAACTCTTCCCCAGGAACACGGTTTCCACCGTGACCGTGCCCGAGGCGCGCGCCGCAGGCCCGGCAGCGAAACCATGCTCCTGCGCAGGCACGGAAATTCCCATGCTGTGTGCGGTGCCGTTGCGGGGATTGACGATGGTCACGATGCCGCCGCCATGCCCATCGAGCATCAGCCTGACCGGTGCGCCGAGAACCGGCAGCTCTCCTTCCCAAATCGGCATGCGCCCCTCGTAGCCGACGAAGATCATGCGGTTCGCCCGCCCCGGCACACCGCCGACAGGCGGCACATGCGCCGGATCGATCACAACGGTCTGCCGGCCTTGGGCGACGGCCGCACCGCCTGCGATCCCGACGGCCACGCAGAACAGCAAAAGACCGGCAAACCCCGTCCATCTGGAGACGGCAAAACGCCGCGGCCCACCGACGGGCGTCTTCCACCGCCCTTGGATCGCTACTCCACACATGGGTGAGACACCCCCTTTGCCGACAGGGTGCCCCTTTCTCTGACCTGAGTCATGATCCTTCCCCTTCCGATGCTCCCCTCTGAACAAGAGAATATATCCCGTTTTTCTTGTCAATATTTTTTATAATGTAACCATTGATATGTTATGGGGCGGTGAATGCTGGCGGCAACGGGCGCGGGCGCGTTGTCGGGAACGGATGCAGCCTGCGCCCATCACGGCGCGGGGTTGACAGCGGCATCTTTCGGCCGCTTTTTCGCAAGGCAAATGGCCGCAGAGCCTGGCATGTGCGAAAGGAGCAAACTTCAGCGGCGCGCACAGCGGTTGCGGTCACATGACGACAAGACGGGATGCGGGGAATCGCCCCCCCGGATCGAGAAAAAGAGGATGGATGAGATGGAGATTGCGGGTCTGGCAGCGGTGGTGACCGGTGGCGCCTCGGGATTGGGCGAGGCGACGGCGCGGCGGCTGGCGGCGGCCGGCGCGAAGGTGACGATCTTCGATCGCAACGGTGCGCGTGCGGCCGAAGTGGCCCAGGAGATCGGCGGCCGCGCCGCTGAGGTGGACGTGGCGGATGGCCCGGCGGTCGAGGCGGCCTTCGCGCAAGCGGAGGCCGCACATGGGGTGGCGCGCGTGCTCGTCAACTGTGCCGGCATCGGTCTTGCGATGAAGACCGTCAGCCGCGGCCAACCGCATCCGCTGGACGCCTTCGCGCAGGTGATCCGCGTGAACCTGCTGGGCAGCTTCAATTGCATCCGGGTGGCGGCCGCCCGCATGACAGCAGCCGAACCGATCGGCGAGGAACGCGGCGTCATCATCAACACCGCATCCATCGCCGCCTTCGACGGCCAGATCGGCCAAGCGGCTTATTCGGCCTCCAAGGGCGGGATCGTCGGTATGACGCTGCCCATTGCCCGCGATCTGGCCGACAAGCAGGTCCGTGTGGTCACCATCGCGCCGGGGCTGTTTCTGACGCCGCTGCTGATGGGCCTGCCGGAATCCGCCCGCGAGGCACTGGCGGCCAGCGTGCCGCACCCCCACCGCCTCGGCCGGCCGGAGGAATACGCGCTGCTCGCCGAGCATATCGTCCGCAACCCCATGCTCAATGGCGAGACCATTCGTCTCGACGGCGCCCTGCGCATGGCTCCGAAGTGAGAAGAACTGCGAACGCGCTTGGCATCGGCACCATACCGTCCACTCTGCACGCTCTGCCCCTGTGACAAGGGAGAGAGTGAGAGCCGCGCCGGCTGCGCTGGCTTCTTTAACAATAAGCTCTTACGCCTGAACGGGCTGGCAAGCCAAAGCCCCCGACCGGACTTTGGAGGATTCTCGCCAATCCCAGCACCTTTTGCCGGGCCTTCCCGAACAGAGATCTTCCGTGCCACGAAAAAAGAGGCCGGGCACAGGGCCCGGCCTCTTCCAGACGTTATCCGTCTGGCAAGCTAGAACTGCGCTGTTACACCGAGGAAATAGCGCCGGCCGATATTGTCGAAGGTCTGCGCACGCTCGGCGATGGCGGGCGGATCGTTGTCTGCGATGTTGTTGACGCCGGCGCGCAATTGGACATTCTCGAAGAGATCATACGTCACGGCGATGTCGTGGATGCCATAGCCGCCGGTGGTCAGCACATTCTTCGACAGCAACAAATCGGGCTCGTTTTGACGATCCTCTTTGTTAAAGGCCCACTGCGAGCTCTGCCATTCGAAGGTGTAGGTCAGGCCAAGGCGCTTGAAAGCCCAGCTCGCCGAGAACTGGAAGTGCCATGTGGGAAAGTTGATCAATCCCGCAGCCTGATCAAAATCCGTCGGATCGTCCTGGAAGGTGAAGGACTTCCAGCTGTCAAGATAGGTGCCACGCACCCGCAGCAGCAGATCGCCCCACTCTCTGCCGACAAGATCATAGAGCGATGAGCGATAGATCGCATCGAAGTCGGCTCCCCGCGTGGACAAGGCTTCGACATTGAGTGCCGTCGAGATGAACTCAATAATCTCGAAGGCGTTCGTTGCCCCTGCAGGCGCACGCTTGATCAGCGAGCAGAATTTCGGATCGAGCGTGGGACCATCGACGCATTTATTGACGATGGTCTGGGCCGACAGGAAGGAGATCGCGTCCTTGATCTTGATCTTGTAGTAGTCAACGGTGAAGGAGAACCCGGGCAGCCACCGTGGGGTCACTATCGTGCCCACCGTCCAGCTCCGGGCCCGCTCCTCCTTGACATTCGGATTGCCGCCGAAGAAGCCGGCGTTCGAGACATTCGGATTCGGGTCAACATAAGTGCCGACCGGAATGCCCAAAGCCGCACAGTTCTTACGCCGATTGGCGGCCGTATCGGGATTGGCATCCAGATTTTCGGCCGAGCAGGGGTCGACGATCTGATTGAACGTCTGCGAGAGCGGCTGGAACAGCTCCTGAATGTTGGGCGCCCGGATCGCGCGCGAGAAGGTGCCGCGGAAGCTGACATCCCGCACCGGCCGGTATGTGCCGTCCACACCCCAAGTCGTCGTCGCCCCCACGGCCGTCGAATAGTTGGAGAACCGGGCGGCGCCATGCACCGTCAACTCTTTGACCAACGGCTTGTCACGCAGAAGCGGCACATTCACTTCGAAGAAGCCTTCATGGACGTGGAATTTGCCGCCCACACCGGTCTGCGCATTGGCAAAGACATCGATGATCCGCGGCAGCGCGTCATTGGTGACCTGCGCCCGCTCGCCACGATACTCATACCCCATGGCAAACGACACAGCCCCAGCTCCGAAGGGCGCATCAAAAAGATCGCCTGTCAGCGTGAACAGCGCGTCCCACTGCTCCAGCAAATCCTTCTCGAGGATATCGACATTGATCCAGTCACGTGCCTCCGGGCTGATGGCGTTCGGCCCGAAATAGCTGGTCGGGATGCACCCCTCATAGGCGAAGCTGTCGAATCCCGAGTCCTGCCCTGAACGCTCCATCGCCAATGCGCGGCAAACGATGTCTCCGGCTACGGCATCCTTAGCATTGATCAGCCGACCAGTGGATGCCTGAACGACCGGATCTTCAGGGTCAAGATTGGCCAGGATCGCATCGGTCAAGGAAATAGCATCCACAGCCGCCGCCAGCCGCGGCACGATCGGAATGCCGCGCTGAATGTTGCTCACCGAGGTGCGCCCATAGGTGAAGCCCGCATCATAATGCCAATCGTGGAACAGGTCGCCGACATCGAAATCGCCCCGCACACCGGTCACGATGCGAGCCGTCTGACGATCCACCGTCTGGGTGCGCTCACCCAGATCAAAATTGAAGCGCAAGCCCAGACCAAATCCGGCTACAAAACTGCTGAGAACAGCCCTGGCTTCATCCGTCAGAAACGGGTTGTCAAGCCCGATGGCCAAATCAAGTCCCAGAAAATCAGCACCGAACACATGTTCGGGAACCGGACCATCCGCAGAAGGAGCGACGGGTGTAAAGTTATAGAAGGTAAAGCTGGGCTGGAAACCAAAATTGGCCTGCGTATTGGCGTATTTGCCTTCCATATAGGCTTCCATCCAGTCCGTCACCTGGTAGTTGACGAAGGCATTGATCACCAAAGCCTGCGAGTCTGGGGTCAGGGAACCGGTGAACTCACTGAACGGGAAGCCATCGCCGCCTTGAACCGTAAACCGAGGCCGGGCACCAATCACACCCAGCGGCCCCTTATCCGCTTCACGCAGCTGCCCTCCGCCGAAAAACCGATAGACCGGCCCAAGGCCATTGAAACCAAAGCGGAAGATATCAAACACATTGCCGCCGTCTGAAATCTGAAGAGACCCCAGCCCTGTGAACAGCGTGTGCGACGGGATCCCGTCAGGGTCGAGAATACCATCGCCATCCGCGTCGGTATCGAGATCCGTGCGGATCACACCCCTATTGAGTCGGAAGAAGTCGACGTCCGCCTCATCGAGACCGTTCGTCTCGCGCCATTCGATGGCCAGCGTGGCATTGCCCTTGCCGTCCGCGAAATTGCCACCGGCCACGGCCGAGAAGCGGTAACTGTCGCCCGCGGATCCGCGATTATCCTGCGGCGCATACTGCGCGTCGAGAATCAGACCCTGGAAATCGTCACGAATGATGAAGTTCACCACGCCGGAGACGGCATCCGCGCCATAGATGGCGGACGCACCGCCCGTAATGACCTCGACCCGCTCGACCAGAGCAAAGGGAATGGTGCCAATATCAACCGCCGCCGAGCCTGGATCGCCCGCCACATGGCGCCGCCCGTTCACGAGGATCAGCGTCCGCACGGAGCCCAGGTTACGCAGATTCAGAAGGTTCAAGCCGGCAAGACCGAGTGACGCGCCCGTCTGCTGATCCGGTGTCAAGGAGCCGGAGAGCGCCGGCAGCTCGCTCAGAAAGTCCGCCAGATTGTTCTCACCCGATAGCTTGACCGCCTCGTCATCGATGATCGTCAGCGGCGCGGGGGATTCGAGCTCGCTACGCCGGATGCGCGACCCCGTCACCACGATCTGCTCGATCTCTTCTTCCTCGGCCTTCTTTTTCTCTTCCTCGGCCTGTGTCTGCGCTTCCGTCTGCGCCTGAGGCGCCGCCTGCAACTCCGGAATAGCCGATTCCTCGGCCGCCTTCGCCTGCATCGTCGCCACGACCATCACCACGGCGGCGGAGCTTGCCAACAGCGCCTGAATCTTACGCGTCTTCATGATGTCCTGCATCATCCGGTCCCTCCCATGCCTATATTTACATACTCGCTGCCCGCGGCGGCGAACGGCCTGGAACAGATCCAGGCCCGCTTTCATCATGACCCACCGTCCCTCGTGTCCCGCTTTCTCCAGCCACATTTGTTCACGAAGGCTCCATGTGGGCGAAAAATTTCATCATAAGTTCGGAAAATTTGTAAAGCGCTCACAGCATATCGCGGCCGATGGGCCGGACGATTTTTTGTCACCTGTGGCATTTATGTCACACCAACGGCTGCGTCATGGGAAATGGCGCTGCCACGGCGGCTATCTTCCCACCAGATCTCCCGATCGTCGCGCAACACACCGAAAGATCTTGTCTGGCCCGACTGGAGAGTAGGCCGGCCATCCCGACAAGGCACCGGGACAAGCTATTGGATGCGAACGACGCGTCCGCTGCTCCCGACACCTTGGATCTTGATAT
>CAZJPA010000127.1:1693-8611 GCA_964547755.1 uncultured Sphingomonadales bacterium | reverse complement strand
GGGGGGGGGGGGGGGGCCCCTTTTGCGTTTTTATGGTTAGCACCTCTCGGCCCGCGACGTGGGGCTGCGGGCCGGTGCCAGCAGGGAGGGGAGCCGGACGGAATGAACAGGCCGCAGAAGGCGCGCATGCGGCGGCAGGCGGGCGACTGGTGGCCGCAGATGATCCTTGCGGTCCGAGCCGTCGTCGCGCTGGTCGTTGTAACGAGCCTGCTGGCCGGCTGCATCGGCATTCACTTTCCTTCGCGCACCACACCACCGCCGGCGACGGCTTCCAAGCCGAAGGTCGGCAAGCCCTATCGCGTGGCCGGGCGCTGGTATGTGCCGCGGGAAGACTGGAACTATGACGAAACCGGCATCGCGTCCTGGTATGGGCGGAAATTTCACGGCCGGCGCACCGCCAACGGTGAGATCTTCGACATGAACAAGCTCACCGCCGCCCATCGCACCCTGCCGTTGCCCAGCTATGTGCGCGTCACCAATCTGGAGAATGGACGCGCGATCAATGTCCGGGTCAACGACCGGGGGCCCTTCGTCAAAGGGCGGATCATCGACCTTTCGCGTCGCGCGGCCCAATTGCTGGGCTTTGCGGCCAAGGGAACGGCGCGGGTGCGGGTTCAGATCATCCGGCCCGATGGCACGCTGGGCAATCGCCGCAAGGGTAAGGCCTCGCCACCGCGCGTCGCCTCGACCGAGCGGCTGGTTCGGGTGCCTGTGTTCGTGCAGGTCGGAGCCTTCCGCAGCCGCAAGAACGCCAAGGCCGCCAAGCGTCGGGTCGCCCGGCTCGGACCGGCCCGCATCGAACCCGTCTCATTGCCCGGGCGCACCCTTTACAGGGTTCGCATCGGCCCCTATCAGAACCTGGACAAGGCCCGGCGCGTGCTGGATCGGGCCATTCGCATCGGCTTTTACGAGGCGCGGCTGTTTTCCGCCGACACGCAGGGCTAGGCGGCCGCTGCCCCGATAGACCGGCGCTATCGACACGAACATTGTTCGCATCAAGGGGAGCTGGAGACTTGCTGCGCACCAGGCTGATCCGGAGTGTTCTGGGAATTTTGACCCTCCTGTGGTTTGGTATCACCGCGGTCCTCGCCCAGGGGATGACGACGACCGCCAAACACGCGATCCTCGTGGAATACGAGACGGGCGCGGTGCTGTTCGAAAAGGCGGCTGACGAGCGCTTCCCACCGGCCTCCATGGCCAAGATGATGACCCTCTACATCCTGTTCGAGCAACTCAAATCCGGCGCGCTCGGCTTGGACACCACAACCCGGGTCTCGCGTGAGGCCTGGAAACGCTGGGCCGGCAGTGAAGGCTCGTTGATGTTTCTGTCTGCGGGCGAAGAGGTGACGGTCGAGCAGCTCATCCGGGGCACCATTGTCTCTTCCGGCAACGATGCGTGTACGGTGGTGGCCGAAATGTTGGCCGGAACCGAGGATGCTTTTGCCGAATGGATGAACGTCAAAGCCGAAGAACTCGGTATGACGAACAGTCGTTTCCGCAATGCTTCCGGCTGGCCGGCGCCCGATCAGTACACGACCGCCCGCGATCTCGCGATACTGGCCGCCCGCACTATTCGCGACTTCCCCGAATACTATCATTATTACAGCGAGAAGACCTTCACCCACGGCAAGGATTTTCGCACCGGCAAGCCCATCACGCAGCACAACCGCAATCTTCTGCTCTGGCGGATGGAAGGGGCCGACGGCCTCAAGACCGGGCATACCCGGGCGGCCGGCTATGGGCTGACGGCATCCGCCAAGCGCGGGGACCGGCGGCTGATCACCGTGGTCTCGGGGCTGTCATCGGAATCGGCGCGTGCACGCGAGGCACAAGCGCTGCTGGAATATGGCTTCCGGGCTTTCAAGACTTACCGTCTGTTCGCAGCCGGCCAGCCGGTCGTCCAAGCGGATGTGTGGTTGGGCGAGGATGCCACCGTTCCGCTTGTGCTCGGCGAGCCTTTGGTGCTGACGTTGAGCCGACGAGATCGAGCGGGTCTCAAGGTCAAGCTGCGTTATACCAACCCGGTGCCGGCACCAATCCGTGCGGGCGAGAAGCTGGGTGAGATCGAGCTCGTCTGGCCGGCGCTTGCCGAACCGCGGCGGATTCCCTTGGTCGCGGGCCGGGCGGTGCGGCAGGTGTCGGGTTTCGGCAAGATCGCCGCAGCGCTCGAATATCTCGTTTTCGGCAGCTCCGGTGCGGATGAGGGATCCTAGGCTGATGGCGCGCCCCTGGTTCATCTCGATCGAAGGGGGAGAGGGGGTCGGCAAGTCGACACAGGCGCGGCGGCTGGCGGCATGGCTGGAAGAGCAGGATGTGCCTTGCTTGCTTACCCGCGAGCCTGGCGGTGCGCCGGGGGCTGAAGACATCCGCCACCTGCTCGTCGAGGGTCCGCCCGAGCGCTGGACGCCGATGGCCGAAGCCCTGCTGCACACCGCCGCGCGCGTGGAGCATGTGGAAGAGGCGATCGGACCGGCGCTCAGAGCGGGGCGTTGGGTGATCTCGGATCGTTTCGTGGATTCGACCATCGTCTATCAAGGCATCGTCCAGGGGCTTGGTGTCGAGACGGTGGTGCGGCTGCACGAGTTGGCGTTGAACGGCGTCTATCCCGATCTGACCCTCATTCTCGATCTTCCGGCCGAGGAAGGGCTGGCACGGGCGGCTCGACGTGGGGAAGAGAAGGCCACAGGCATGCGTGAAGATCGCTACGAGCGCCATGGCGATGCCTTCCACCGCCGCATCGAAGAAGGCTTTCGCGAGATCGCCCGCCGCTGGCCGAAGCGCTGTCGGCTGATCGACGCCAGCGGCGATCCGGATACGGTCGCGGCACGCATTCGTTTCGCCGTGGCTCCGCTGCTGACGGGTGCGTAAAATGCGTCGCAGGTGGCTTGGGATGCGATGAGGGAGGGAGGAGACGGCCGGCATGGCGCGCCAATCGTCTCGACGGCGATCCCAAGCGGCGGATGAGGATACGTTGGCTCGGCTGCGGGCACCGCGGCTGGCCGAGGGCCTCGTCGGCCATGGACAGCAAGCGCGTCAGCTTCTGGAAGCTTTGCGCAGCGGCCGCGTCGGCCATGCCTGGTTGTTCACCGGCGAGCGGGCGCTCGGCAAGGCCACGCTCGCCTTCGCCTTTGCCCGCGCTTTGCTGAAGAGCAGCGAACCGGCTTCCGCCACCACAGCGGCGGATGGCACGCTCTTCGGTGAGCAGCCTCTGGCGCCTATGGAGGATGATGAATCGGCTGAGCCGGTGGCCCACCTGTTCGCTTGGGGAAATGAAGAAGGACTGAGACGCCGTTTGGCCGAGGGCACGGAACCACGCGCGCTGATCCTGGACGCCGGCGAGATCGCCCTTATGGAAGGGGGACGGGCAAGCCAGCAGATCCGGGTGGACGACGTGCGGCGGATCCAGCATTTCCTGGCGATGCGCGCGCAGGCCGGCGAGCGGCGCATCGTGGTGATCGACGATGCGGATCTCATGACCACCGCGGCCGCCAACGCCCTGCTCAAGATGCTGGAAGAACCCCCGCCGGACGTGGTGTTTCTGCTTGTCGCTCATCGTCTCCACCGTCTGCCGGCGACCATTCGGTCGCGGTGCCGGCAGCTGCGCTTTCACCCTCTTGATGCGGCGGATGTCGCGGACTGGTTGGCGATCCGCTGTCCGGAAACCGCTCAGGACGACCGGATCGCGGCGGCCGGTTTGGCCGGCGGCGCACCGGGCTACGCCTTGCGCTTGCTCGAAGATGGCTGTCTCGCCCACTACCGGGCGCTTCTCAAGGCGTTCGCGCAGAAAGAGAAAGATCCGGCGGACTTCTCCGTCCGCAGCCAGGGGATCGAGACGATGACAAAACTGGAACCGGCGCAGCAGAGACTGCTTCTGGAATTGCTGCGGGCATTGCCGGGGCGGTTGTTGCGTGATCTGCTGCGGAGCACGCAGGGGCGGACGGTCGGGGAAGACACCGGCCGGCTGCTTGCGGAAGAACAAGTCCTGCGCGAGCGGATCGGCGCGGCGCCGGATGCGGTGGAGCGGTTGCATGTCTTTCACGAGGAGCTCGTGTATCGCCTCGAGGAGGCCGAACGCCTTTATCTCGACCTGAAAGCGGTGCTATGGACGCTGCTTGCCCGATTCGATGCGCTGAGCGAGGCGTGAGAGAAACGGGCGACGATCTGATCCTCGCGTGCAAGTGTTTCCGCTGAAACGGGAAAGGAGCGCCCCGGCGCCATGACGGATGAGACGCCGCGATACTATGTGACGACGCCGATCTATTACGTGAACGACGTGCCCCATATCGGGCATGCCTATACGACCTTGGCCTGCGATGTCCTGGCCCGCTTCCATCGCCTCGATGGGCGCGAAGTGCTGTTTTTGACCGGCACCGATGAACACGGCCAGAAGGTCGAAAAAGCGGCGGCGGCGGCCGGCGTCGATCCCCAAGGCTTCTGTGACCGGGTTTCCGGGCGTTTCCGGGAGCTGCTGGACGTCATGGATTTCTCGGCCGACGATTTCATCCGCACCACCGAGCCCCGCCACATTGCGGCGGCCCAGGAGCTATGGCGGCGGATGGAGGCGAACGGTCACATCTACGAAGGCGTCTATGCCGGCTGGTATTCGGTGCGCGACGAGGCCTTCTACCAGGAAAGCGAGCTTGTTGAAGGGCCGAAAGGCGAAAGGTTGGCGCCCACGGGTGCCCCCGTCGAATGGGTGGAGGAGCCGAGCTTCTTCTTCCGTTTATCGGCGTTCCAGGAGCGGCTGCTTGCTTTCTACGATGCGCATCCCGACTTTGTCCTGCCCAAAAGCCGCATGAACGAGGTGAGAAGCTTCGTCGCCGGCGGCCTGAAGGATCTGTCGATCTCGCGCACGAGTTTTTCCTGGGGAATTCCGGTGCCGGGGCACCCCGGTCACATCATGTATGTGTGGGTGGACGCGCTGACCAACTATCTCTCCGCCCTCGGCTTTCCCGACGAGCATGCGCCGCGCTTCCGGCGGTTCTGGCCGGCGGACCTGCATATGGTCGGCAAGGATATCCTGCGCTTTCATGCGGTCTACTGGCCGGCCTTTTTGATGGCTGCCGACATCACGCCGCCGCGGCGCGTGTTTGCGCATGGCTGGTGGACGAACGAGGGACAGAAGATCTCCAAGTCGCTGGGCAACGTCATCGACCCCTTCCAGCTGGTCGAAGAATTCGGCGTCGATGCGGTGCGGTATTTTCTGCTGCGCGCCGTGCCCTTCGGCCAGGACGGTGACTTTGCGCGCCGGGCTTTCGTCGAGCGGGTGAACGCCGATCTCGCCAACGATTTCGGCAATCTCGCCCAGCGTGTGCTGTCGATGATCTTCAAGAACTGCGGCGCCCGGATCCCGGATCCAGGGATATTGGAGGAGGATGACCGCGCCTTGCTCGATTCCATATCCGCCGTACGGGAAGAGATGCGCGCGGCCCTTGCCGTCCAGGCATTCCACGAGGCGATCGAGGCGCTATGGGGGCGGGTGAGCGAAGCGAACGGCTATGTGGCCCGCATGCAGCCTTGGGCGCTGAAGAAGACGGATCCCGAACGGATGGCGACCGTGCTGTGGACGGCCGCCGAGGCCGTTCGGCGGCTCGCCATCCTCGCCCAGCCGTTTACGCCGCAGGCGATGGCCCGGTTGCTCGATCAGATGGGCGTGCCGGCCGAGCGACGCCGCTTCGCCGATCTCACCGATCCTGCGGCCCGAATCGCACCCGGCACCGCGATCGATCGCCCCCAGGGTGTCTTCCCCCGTCTGGCATGGGAGGAGGCGTGATGCCTGAACCGGCGCTGCTTGTCGACAGCCATTGCCATCTCAACTACGAAGGGCTGAAAGAGGATGTGCCGGGTGTGCTGGCGCGGGCCCGGTCTGCCGGTGTCGGCTGGGTGCTGACCATCAACACGCGGCTTGCCGAAGCAGATGAGGTTCGGGCGATCGCGCAGGCGTATCCCGGTGTCTTTGCCTCGGTCGGGGTGCATCCGCATGAGGCCGAGACGGCAGGCGTGGATGATCCGGCTGCGCTGGTGGCGCGGGCCGATGATCCGCTGGTCGTCGGCATCGGTGAGACCGGACTCGATTATTACTACGAACATGCCCCGCGCACAGCCCAACAGGAAAGCTTCGCCGCCCATATCGCTGCGGCTCAGGAAACCGGATTGCCGCTCATCGTTCACACCCGCGACGCGGAAGAGGACACCGCTGCGATGCTGACGCGCGCCATGGCTGAGCATCCTTTTCGTTTCCTGCTGCACTGCTTTACCGGCTCGCGCCGCTTCATGGAGGAGATGGTGGCGCTGGGGGCCTATGTCTCCCTGTCCGGGATCGTGACATTCAAGAGCGCGCGCGAACTGCAGGAGACGGCCCGCCACATCCCGGCCGAGCGGTTGCTGGTGGAAACGGATGCACCCTATCTGGCGCCGGTGCCGCATCGCGGCAAGCGTTGCGAACCGGCCTATGTGGCCGATACCGCGCGCGTCGTCGCCGCCTTGCGGGGCGTGGACCCGATGGATCTTGCCCGCACCACCACCGAGAACTTCTTCCGGCTCTTCACCAAGGCCGCCGAACGCCGCCCGACCCACGGCCCCCTGGCAGCCACCGCTTGACACGCCTTTGGGCCGCTCATACGCGTGGTGTTCCAGATGATGAGATGGTGTCCGTGATGCCGCTGTCATCCTTGCAGATCTGCGCAGCCCGGGCGGGGCATCCGCCGCACTGCTACGGCTTGCGGTTCAAAGGCGGACACGGTCGCTGCAAGTGGCGTTCTAGGTGCTCGCGTCTGCCCTAGGCTAGAAGACGGGATCGCGCGCTATGGGCATGGGACAAGGCTCACAGCCGGACGAAGAGACGCAGATGCGCCCGACCATGAAGGTGACGGTGCTCGGCTCGGGAACCTCATCGGGCGTGCCGCGGCTGCCGGGCTT
>CAZJPA010000127.1:0-1593 GCA_964547755.1 uncultured Sphingomonadales bacterium | reverse complement strand
AGGTGACGGTGCTCGGCTCGGGAACCTCATCGGGCGTGCCGCGGCTGCCGGGCTTGTGGGGGAATTGCGATCCGACCAATCCGAAAAACCGGCGTCGGCGGGCATCGCTGCTCGTGGAGACGGCCGAGACCCGCATCGTCATCGATTGCGGGCCGGATTTCCGCGCCCAGCTTTTGGACCACCCGATCCCGCGGCTCGATGCGGTGTTGCTGACCCATGACCATGCCGACCACGCCCATGGGCTCGACGATCTGCGCGGCTTTGCCAAGTATCAGAAGGAGCGGATCCCCATCTACGCCTCATCCGAGACGCTCGCCGTCCTCACCCGCCGCTTCGACTATGCCTTCTTCGGCGGCAACGGCTATCCGCCCATCGTCACGGCGCGCGAGATCCGCGCAGGCGAAGCGTTTCGCATCGGCGATCTCGACATTCTGCCCTTCCGGCAGATCCATGGGCCGGTCGACTCGCTCGGCTTTCGCATCGGACCGGTCGCCTATTCGACGGATGTGAAGGCGTTGCCCGAGGACTCTTTCGCCGCCCTGGACAGTGTGCGGTTGTGGGTGGTGGACGCCCTGCGCGAGCGTGCGCATCCGACCCATGCGAGCCTGTCGGAAACGCTGAGTTGGATCGCGCGGGTCAAACCGGATCGTGCGTGGTTGACGCATCTGTCCGAAGAGATGGACTATGAGACCCTGAGCGCCAAGCTGCCGCCGGGCGTGGAGCCGGCTTATGATGGTCTGACCGCAACCCTGCCCGTCACCTGCGATCGGGACTAAGATCTCGGCAACCAATGGGGACCGCGGGTGTGGAAAAGTCCGGTCGGGATTCCCGCTTTTCCCTCATCGCCCTTCGAACTTGGGTGCGCGCTTCATGGCAAAGGCTTGGATGCCCTCGAAGAAATCGCGCGTGCGGCCCATTTCGCCCTGGATGCGGGCCTCGACTTCGAGCTGGGCCGCAAGATCATGGGACCAGCTTTCCTGCAAGAGGGTCTTGATGCCGGCAAGCGCCTTTGTGGGACCGGCCGCCAGCCGTTCGGCCAGAGCACGCGCCTGTGCTCCCAGCTCCGCATCTGGCACGACGGCGGTGACCAGTCCAATTCGTTCGGCTTCGGCCGCCGGGACTTTCTCACCCAACATCATCATCTTCCGCGCGGCAACGGGGCCGATGAGCCGCGGCAGAAACCAGGTGGACCCCGCATCGGGGACCAAGCCAATATTGACGAAGGCCTGCAAAAAATAGGCGCTTTCAGCCGCGATCACGAAATCGCATGCCAGCGCCAGACTCATGCCCGCCCCGGCTGCCGGACCATTGACAGCGGCAATCGTGGGGATGGGCAGGGCGGTCAGTCCTTCGATCACCGGCGCATAGCGCTCCCGCAGCGTGCGCGCGAGATCGGGTGGGCCGCCCGCCGGTGCTTCCATTAGATCCGCTCCGGAAGAAAAGCCGCGGCCCGCTCCCGTCAGGATCGCGGCCCGGATACGGTCGTCCCCACGCAGCGCGGCCAGCGTCTCGGCCAGTCGGGCGAGCAGGTCTTGCGAGAGCGCATTCAGCCGCTCCGGCCGATTGAGCGTGAGGGTGACGATCCCGTCTTCC
>CAZJPA010000126.1:0-8688 GCA_964547755.1 uncultured Sphingomonadales bacterium | reverse complement strand
TCGCGCCGTCGTTTCCTGTCCGTCACCCGCCGGCCCCACCGGTAGAGCCATGCCCCTCCCTCCTCATCCGCTGGCCCCCGCTCCTGCTCATGGCAGGCATGACCGGCGGATCCAGCTGCTTTCTTCATCATCCGCCGCCCTTGCCCCTTCGTCATCCCCATCTCCCTTTCCGTGTCCCGTGCCGCCCGCGCATCCTCCTTATCACCCGCGATGTTCCCTTCACCCTTCTCCCCCCCCTTCACCCGCTCTTTCCCTCCTCCCCCGTCGCCCCCTCTCCCTCGCCACCCGCCTCCCCTCCTTCGTCATCCGCCCCTCCTCTCTCGTCATCCGCCGGCTTGACCGGCGGATCCAGCTGATGGTGGGGGCGGCACCCCGCCTTGGGAATGACGTGTCTGTCAGATGGATTCGCCGGTTAAACCGGCGAATGACGACCCAGTGATCGGTGATCAGGCATTAGTGATCAGAACCGAAAAGCGGCGAACGATGGGGAAGGAGACCGTCACACGCCATCCCCCACCCCTCTCTGATAACCGATGACCGATCACCGATCACCGATCACTGATGACCAATGACGGGAGCGGCAAGCGGTGGATGAAAAAGAGGGAGGGGGTGTTTGATCGCGCGCCTGTCCGATCCTGCGCGGCGGTCACACCGGTTGCGGCTGATGCCTTCTATGATGCGGCTGCGGAATCACCATCACCGGTCCCGGCGGATTTGGGCATCGTGCAGAGAGGATCGGCGGACAACGAGGGTGGTCGGCAGCAACACCGATCGCGGCTCAGGCGCGGCCTCCGCCCGCAGGCGGTCGAGCAGGAGGGCGACCAGCGCCTTGCCTCCGGCCGCGACATTCTGGCGCACGGTCGTGAGCGCCGGCCGCACATGGGCGGCGAGCGGAATGTCGTCGAAGCCGACGACGGCGACATCTTCCGGCACGCGGCGGCCGGCGTCGGTCAGCGCATTGATGGCGCCGATGGCGATCATGTCCGAAGCGGCGAAGACGGCGTCGAAGCTCCCGTTATCGGACAGAAGATCCCGCACCCCTGCCGCGCCGGCTTCGGCGGTAAAACGCGTGGGGTGATAGAGCTCTTCATGGACGGCAAGACCGGCTGCGTCATGCGCTTCGGCGAATCCCTGCCAGCGCAGGGCGACTTCCGGAAAGCCGAGGTCCCCAAGAAAGGCGATCCGACGGCAGCCGCGGCCGATGAGATGCGCAGTCGCCGCGCGGGCGCCGGCGACATTGTCCGAGCCGACGAGGTCATAGCGCCGGTCCGGCAGCGCACCGCCCCAGACCACGAAGGGCACCGCCTGATCGGCGATCGCGTTCAGCCGCTCGTGGTCGCTGGCCTGGCCGAAGATGATGGCGCCGTCGAAGCGGTGAGGGTGGAGCAGCTCGTCCCACCATTCGGAACCGGGCTCGACCCGACAGAGCAGAAGATCATAGCCGGATTTCGCCAGCTCTTCCCCGATCACCCCGAGCAGCTCGAGCAAAAAGGGGTCCGACAAGGGCTGGCCCGCCCGTTCGCCGATCAGCAGATAAATGGCGACCGTATCCGTGCGCTTGAGCCGCAGTTGCCGCGCACGCATGTTGAGACGAAAACCGTGGTGACGGGCGAGTGCCTGAATCCGGTCCCGAGTCTCGCGCTTGACCAGCGGACTGTTTCGCAACGCCCGCGAAACCGTCGCCCCCGACACGCCGGCCAGCCGCGCCAGATCGGCGATGGTGCGCACTGGCTCGCAGGAATCCCGCATCCGGCTCAAATCGGTTGCCGGTTCGTCACGTCCGCTGGGTTCCCGTCCGACCATCGTTCTTCGTCTCCTCAAGCCCATCCTGGCGCGCCAGACTGGCACGCAGCAACCCCAATGCTGCCACCATCAGGGCGATGGGCACAAGGATTCCGAAGAAGGCATGAATGCCTCCTAGATGCGCGAAGACGAATCCCGTGATCAAGGAACCGGTGGTGCCGCCGAGCGCGGAGAAGACGACGATCAATCCTGTCATCGGCGCATGCAGGTGTGACGGGGTGGCGCTCAGCAGCGCCGAATTGATGGCCGGGTAGACCGGCGCCATGAACAAGCCGACCAGGGGCAACAGGAAAGCCGTGGCCGGCAACCCCAGAATCTGGACACCACCGTCATCGGGCAATGCGCGCGCGAGCGGGAGCGCAACCAGGATGAGCACCGCCATCGCGACCAATGCCGTCACCAGTACGGGATACCAGGCCAGCCGCCGCAGCAGAAGACCAGCGCTGAGCCGGCCGACCGCAAGAGCAGCGGCGAAGATCGAGGTCATCTCCACGCTCAACCGCGGATCAAGAGCGAGCACCTCGCGATTGAAGGTGGGAAGCCAAGTGCCCACCCCCTGCTCGATCAGGACATAGAGAAAGACGGTCAATACGAAGACGGCCACCGCCGGCCGGAACGCAAGCCGCAGCATGGCGAGAAAACCCGGTTCGCGCCCGCCCTGCGCAGACGTTTCCGGTGCGCTGCGCGGTTCGGGAAACGGCAGCAGCGCAATGAGCGCACCGCTTGCAAGCGTGATCGCTCCCAGCAGATTATAGACCTGCATCCACCCCGGATCGTCACTCGCCCGGTCGCCGATGAAGAATCCGAACAACCAGTAGGCGCTCAGCACACCCAGCATGAATACGCCTTCGAGCAGATTCATGCGGAATTGATGGTCGCGGCCGTCCCGGCTCAAAAGCCCGATCGTGGCATAGGTCGTCACTTTGACGAGCGCAAAAGACGCGCCGGTGGCCAGAAACAGCAGCTGCGTCATGAAAAAGCGATCGACAAGCGGCATCGCAAACAGCGCCAGCGAGACGGTCGCCATCGCGATCACGAGCGCACGCCGATATCCAAGGCGCGGGATGAAAGCGGCAAGGGCGAGAGACACGCCGGCAATAGAGAGATCCTTGAACGCTTCCAGGCTGCTCGCCGTCGTCTTGGCGATATCGAAATACCGGATCGCCTGAAGGATGACGATCCCGACACTGTTGAGCAACACGGCGAACACGGCATAGGTCAACAGCAAAACCGCGAACACCAGCCAGCGCCGGCGGCCGGACGACTCCATGGGATCCGAAAAACGAAAGGGGGCGCCGGCCATGGCCGCGTTCGATCCATCCCGGTGGCTGCCGGCACTTCTTCCCGTCTGAGCATTCGTCATCGCCCACGCCTTCCCTTCCTGCCCCTTGCCACGGTCTCGCCCGCCGCC
This sequence comes from uncultured Sphingomonadales bacterium, assembly GCA_964547755.1. Classification (GTDB taxonomy): domain Bacteria; phylum Pseudomonadota; class Alphaproteobacteria; order Sphingomonadales; family Rhodothalassiaceae; genus J084. The sequence goes on along the minus strand of CAZJPA010000126.1, from coordinate 5,474 downwards.
CGGCAGGCCTTTGTCGCCAGACGGCCGTCTTCGCAAACTTCGCGAAAGAAGATCCCGCCAGCCGTCACAAGAAAAGCCTTGCGCAAAATTTAATCGATTGCAATCCTAGGAATCAGGGCGTTCGTGGGAATCGGGGCGCTGCGTGGCGCCGCTGGCGGCTGACAGGCCCGATCTCTTTCCAGAAAGGGCGCGGGCAGGATGGCGAAAGGGCACGAGATGGTGACGGCCGAAAGCAAGCGGTCTGTGATCCACTGGGACAGTCGGAATCCCGGCCCGATCACCCCTGCGGCGGCCGGCGTTCTGTTTTCCCGCGCCAATGGCACGCTCGGAGTGCAGGCGGCGGTCCTGGAAGACGGTCCGCGTGGACCGGTCACCGCCTCAGCCTATGCTTTCGACCGGCGCATCTGGCTGCGCGAACCCTATCGCTATCCGGAATGGGCCTATGGGCAGGCGACGGCCAACGAGCGGCTGATGATGTTGCCCTATCCGCTGGCGTTGGGTCTGCGCGCGGCCGGTGGCGGCCCGCAGCCGCGGCTCGTCGGCCAACGGCTGTGGCTGGAGGAGGGATGGTCGCGAAGCGCGGTGGAAATCGCTGTAGGAGACGCACGGATTTTGCTTGCCCGCCGGTTCCTGGTGGCTGAGGATGGCGAAGCGGCGGTCGTCGAGGAACTCGCTTTGAGCCTGGCCGCGGGGGCGGAGGAATCGACCCTCCTGCTGGCCTGCGGCCTTCTCGTCCCCTCTTCCCGACCATCCCTGCCGGCCGATGAGCCCGATCCGCGCCGGCCCGATCCGGCAGGGCCGGATTTCACTTTGCTTGAGGCCGGGCACGATGGGACGGACTTTTCCAGCCTGTGGCAAGGGCGGGAAGGGCGGCGTGTGGCCATCGCCTGCGGTCTGCGGATCGCCGGGATGAAGGGGGCAGCGCGCGCCGGGACGTCTTGGCGTTTCTGGCGCGGCCGCCGGGGCTGTGCGCTGATGGGGCGGGTGTCGCTCGTTCCCGGTGTGGGCTGGCGCGCGGTCCGGCGGGTGCGGATCATATCGAAAAGCGACAAGCGGCCGCTCCGCCTTCCCGCGTCATGGCCCGTCGATAGCGCAGCCGGCGGAGATCCGGCGCTTGCGGCTTTCGATGAGGCGGCCGAACTGTCGCTTGCCGGAGACGCGCGGCAGACGGCGGCGCTTGCCTTCAATCTCGCGCAGCTGCGGGCGCAGGCGCCGCGCACCGCGGCGAGCGTGGCGGCCAAGGGACTCACGGGTGCCGGCTATGCCGGTCATGTCTTCTGGGATGCGGACGTCTATATCCTGCCGGTCTATGCGGCGCTCTCACCCGTGCTGGCCCGCCGCATGCTCACCTGGCGCATTGCGCAGCTTCCAGCGGCCATCGCCCGCGCGCGGGAGCTGGATCTGCCGGGCGCCCTTTATCCCTGGCGGACGATCTCGGGAGCCGAGTGCTCGGCCTATTTTCCCGCCGGCACCGCTCAGGTTCATCTGAACGCCGGGATCGCCTACGCCTGCGAACTGCTCTGGCGGATGACAGGCGATGACGATCTTCTTCTCGCGGCGCTGCCGATGGTGATCGAGACCGCACGTCTGTGGCCGGCCGTCGGCCATTTCGCCGCCGACGGCGCTTTCGACATCCCCTGTGTCACGGGGCCGGACGAATACAGCGCGCTCGTTGACAACAACACCTACACGAATGTCATGGCAGCCGCTCATCTGTGCTTTCTGGAAGAGGCGCTCGCCCATCTTGCAGCCCGGGCGCCGGACAGCTGCGCTCGTCTGCTGCGCGAGCAGGGGCTGACCGATGCGGAGCGCGCCCTGTTTGCGCGGATTGCGCGCAGCATGCGCCTTCCTCGTCTCGCATCCGAAGACATCCCCGCCCAGGATGGGTGCTTCGCCTATCGCCGCCCTTGGCCCGCAACGCGCAACCGGCGGCCGCTTCTGCTTCATTACCACCCGCTCGAAATCTACCGGCACCGCATCATCAAGCAGGCGGATCTGTTGCTGGCGATGGTGCTTCGTCGCGCGGCCTTCCCGGCGGACGAGATGGCGCGCGCCTACCGCTTCTATGCGCCGCTGACGACCCATGACTCCTCGCTTTCCCCCGCGCCGCATGCGATTCTCGCCGCCTGGATCGAGGAATGGGATGAAGCGGCGGCGCATTTCGCGCAGACTCTCTTCATCGATCTGGCGGATGCCCATGGCAATACCGCAGACGGCTTGCATCTGGCGGCGCTCGCCGGCGGCTGGCGCGTGGTGGCGGAAGGCTTCGCCGGTTTCGACCCGCTGGCCCCGGAGCTGACCTTCGCGCCACGGCGCCCCCCATGGTTGGCCGGCTACCGCTTCCGTCTGCGTTGGCGGGGACGCCTGATCGCGGTCGCGGTGGAAGAGGATGTGGCGCAGTATGCGCTTCTTGCCGGCGCGCCGGTCGTTCTCCGCCATCACGGCAGGCAACGGCGTCTGGCCGAAAGTCCGGTGGTCATGCCGCTGCCCAGCGGGACCGAGACGCAAAGATGAGCGGGCGGCGGCCGGCCTTTCTGTTCGATCTGGACGGTGTGCTGGTGGACACCGCGCCGCTGCATTTTGCGGCCTGGTGCGCGGTGACGCGTCGGCATCTCGGCGTTCAGCTGCCGGCGCAGTTGGAGCAAGCCTTGCGCGGCCTGTCCCGGGCCGATTCGCTCCGGCGTATTCTCGCTCATTGCGGCCGGTCGCTCGCGCCCCAGCGTTTCGCCGCCATGCTCACGCAGAAGAATGCGCTCTATCGCCGAATGATCGCGGATCTGAACGCGGATGCCCTGTTGCCGGGGGCCGACAGGCTGCTGACGGAACTCGCCGCGGCAGGCCATCCGCTCGCCCTGGTGTCCGCCAGCCGCAACGCACCGACCATCCTCGCCCGTCTCGGGATCGCTGCGCGCTTTGCGCTGTGCGTTGATCCGGCGCAGCTGGGCCAAGGCAAGCCGGCGCCCGACATCTTCCTGGCCGCGGCAACGGGGCTGGGTGTGATGCCCCGGGATTGCGTCGCCTTCGAGGATGCCCCCGCCGGCATCGCCGGCATCAAGGCCGCCGGTATGTTCGCGGTCGGCATCGGACCGGAAGCCGGTGCGCGCGCCGATCTCGCCATTGCGGATCTCGCCGCCTGCGATCCAACAGTCGTGATCGCATTGTGGCACAAATGGCGCGTGCGTGAAGATTCGCCGCCACCATGGCGTTCCTAACGACGGCCTTCCGCCGCGTCCGCCCGCGCTCGCGCGCCCTGTGCCCATGGGGGGCGGACCGACGACAAGACGGGCCGCCTGATGGTGGAGTCTCACCGGCGCGCCGCCGTTCTTGCCGCCCCTCTTTCGTCGCCTATCGTCGCCCGTGCTCGTGCGCCCTGCGCCGTGCTGTCGCAGCCAATGCGCTTGCAATCGATTGCATCTTTTGCTACAGTCGGCTCTGTTCGCGGGGAGGAATCGGCGAGAGGATCGACCCATTCATTCCGCGAGGATCGGACGGACGGGATATGCGCCGATGACAGATGCGCCGCCCGTTCGTCCATGTATAGGTGCTGGCGACTTATGTAATCGATTGCATATGCGCCGATTTTTCCTCGATTCCAGAAGAGGGGACGAGTGAGCAGAATGGGCGGACAGGGCGAGAACGAATCTGGCAAAAGGCCCGAAAAGGGGGCGGCCGGGCTCGTAAAGGGATAGCCGCCAATTGGGAGGAAAAGGATGCTGCCGATCACAGGAGACACACGGAAATTGCCGGTGGAGACGGCCGCCGGACGGATCCGCCGGACCGTCTGGCTCGTCGGCGTAGCCGGCTGGGTGCTGCTGGTCGCCCCCGCCGCGGGCGCGCAGACGGCCGATCAGGCCAAGGAGGACGAGGCGGGCGCAGATCGCCTGATGCTGGAGGAGATCGTGGTCACCGGCCGGCCAGCCAGCGACGCGATCCGCAAGCTCGATGCCTCTTATGCCATCAATACCTTGCGCGCAGAGGACATCGCCGAATACTCGCCCAAGAGCACGGCCGATCTGTTCAAGACGGTGCCGGGCGTGTGGGTGGAGAGCTCGGGCGGCGAGGCGGGCGCCAACATCATGGTGCGCGGCTTTCCCGGCGGCGGCGACGCGCCCTTTGTGACGGTTTCGCTCGAAGGCATGCCGATCTATCCGGCCTCCACCCTCTCCTTTCTCGAAAACTCTTCACTGTTCCGGGTGGATGAGACGATCGCGCGTCTCGAATCGATCCGCGGCGGCGTGAACGCCGTCTACAACAAGGGTGAGATCGGGGCCACGTTCAATTTCATCTTGAAGGAAGGCGGACCCGAATTCGAAGGCCTGATGAAGGCCAGCGTCTATGATTTCGGGCAGTACCGCTTCGATGCCGTCTTCTCGGGGCCCATCGACGAGAAGACCACCTTCATGATCGGCGGTTTCTATCGCGCCGGCGACGGCGTGCGGGACGCCCAGTTCAATTCCGAGCGCGGCGGCCAGATCTCGGTCAAGCTCGCACGGGAGTTCGATCGCGGCAAGGTCAGTCTCTATGCGCGCCTGCTGGACGACCGGGTCGCCTGGCTGCTGCCGATCCCCGTGATCTCGGACGCTGAAGGCAATGTCCGCGAATTTCCCGGCTTCTCCATCGGTCACGGGAATCTCATCGGCAACGCCACGCGCCTCGCTCGGCTCGAGGTCGGGCCCGGGGAATTCGTCGATCGCAGTCTCGACCGTGGTCGCGGCGCCAATTATTTTCTCACCGGCGGCACCGCGCGGTTCGATGTTGCCGAGCGCTGGCATTTGACGGAGCGCTTCAACTATCTCAAGGGGGATGCGCCCACTTTCGGCCTCGTGCCGGCCATGACCCCGCGCCCGGCCGCACAATTCCTCGCCGAGGTCGGCGGTGGTGTCGGCGGAACGTTCACCTTCGTCGATACCGGCGATCCCGTGCCGCTCGATCAACAGGTGATGACGGCCGGCTGGTGGTCGGTGGAAAAGGACCTGCAAAGCTTCAGCAACGACCTGTCCATCCAACGCGACATCGCCGACAACCAGACGCTCACCATCGGCGCCTTCTTTACCGACTATTCGGCCAAGGATCTGTGGTATCTCGGCAACAATCAGCTCCTGACGGCCGAGCAGAACGCGCGGCGGATCGATCTCGTCCTCGCCGACGGCCGGATCGTCACCCGGGACGGTTTCGTGGGCGCCCCCTTCTTCTCCGTAAACGCTTCTTACAACAACACGACGATCGCCGGCTATCTCGCTTACGAGTGGCAGGTGAATGACGCGCTCAGGCTCGATGGCGGCATGCGCATCGAAAACCAGACGGTGGACGGCACATTGGAGAATGTCGATTTCGGAGTCGATCTCGACGGCGATCCGAATACGCTCTACGACAACAATGCCGCGGTCTTGAACGGTTCTTTTCGCACCATCGCCTTCAATAAACGTTTTAATGCTTCTTCTCTGTGAATAAATGGCATAATTGGGTCCTCCTCT
>CAZJPA010000125.1:0-8690 GCA_964547755.1 uncultured Sphingomonadales bacterium | reverse complement strand
CCTCGCGTACCGCTGCGAACACACCATCGAGCTTCGTGTTGTCATTTAAGGCGTACGGGAAGCCGGGTCCGCCAGTGTACAGAGGAACTCTTTGCCGGCGAGCATATCGAGGACCGCAAGAAGCGGTTTCATATGGCCCAATGGATTAATCCCGACCGAGGCGAAATCTTCTTTGCCCGCCGCGTGATCTTTGTCGAAGGGGAGACCGAAAGGGTTGTCATTCCCTATATTGCCCAGAAGCTGGACCTTTTTGATCCTGACATTTCAATCATAGATTGTGGCGCGAAGCATAACCTTCCCTTGTACATCACGATTGCAAAGGCATTTGAGATTCCCTACCTCGTCATCCATGACGAAGACCCGCTCCCTAATCCCATACCTGATGACTGGACCGCGGATAGGCGACGGGAGAAAGAGCGCACCTTCACTCTCAATGACGAGATTGCCCGGCTTGTAGAGGCGCCACTCGGGCAGATCAAACGGTTCAGTCCCGACTTCGAAGGCGCAACTGGGGTGCCCAGGACGCAGGGAAAGAAGAAGGGTAAGGCGCTTGCGGCACTCGAGTATTTTGAGGAACTTCCGACCAACGATATTCCTGACGCGCTTAAGTCGGTCGTGATCGCAGCATATCCTGCGGTGCAGGTTGCCGAAGCGTCCTAGCGCGGCTCCCTCCCGCAATGTGACAAACTGGTCCCGTGTGCCCTGCCGAACGTCCCATATAATCCAAATCCAGGGCGCATGCGGCCGAAGCCGCATCGATCGGGCTCTCGTGAACCGAACCCCGTCTTCGCCGGGTTTCGGCCCTTCGGCTTCGACCCCGCGCGCATGAGGAAGGCGGCGCCGCCCGGATCAAAGGAATCGGCATGGGCAAAGCCTTAAGCTATAGGCGCACCATGCGGTTCGTCGAAAGCGCCAGCCAGGGAGGGCTGGGGGCCGGTGGACGCCAGTCAGGCCAAGCAGACGGGGTTCCTGTGTCTGAAAGAGGTCAGGCCGATGGGCCGCGAGAGCCGCGCTACCGCGCGGCGCCGATAGGCGTGATATAGTCCTTTGGGCTGGTTGATGGAGTCGGGTCCGTGAGCTCAAAGTTCGATGCCTACGAGATCATCGGTGTTATTATGCCGGGGAGCGTGTTCCTTTTCGGTCTGGCGCTCCTGTTTCCAGACCTCAAGTCCCTCTTCTTCGATCAGGGATTTTCGGTAGGCGAGTTGGGTCTCTTCCTGGTTCTATCCTTCGTCGCAGGTCATCTCATCCAGGCCGCCGGCAATCTAATCGAGGAAGCGATTTGGAAGCCATTCGGCGGCATGCCCACAGACTGGCTCATCAAGAAACCCCAGAAGCTGCTTCACGACACGCAGATTGAGCGGCTACGCCAGGCCGTCAAGAGCGATTTCGACTGTGATCTTCAACAACTCTCATCCGTCCAATGGGCGCCCATCGTCCGAGAGATTTATGCCGCCGTTCAAGCCAGCGGTGACACCACGCGCATCGACTCCTTCAACAGAACCTACGGCCTCATGCGCGGCGTGACGGCAACGCTCGGAGCGCTCGCCATCATCGCACTGATCGTAATCTGGCCAGCCTGGAAGCCGGCGGCCTTCACGGCGCTTGCCACTCTTATCGCGGGTTACCGTATGGTGCGGTTCGGCAAACGCTATGGGCGCGAGTTGATCGTTGTCTATCTTCGCCTCGGGAAGCCGGAAAGCTCCTAGGTCCAAAGATGCGCCCCGGTGCCTTCCGGCGACGAGATCACCAGCAACGTCGGCACCCCGTTCTCACGATCCTCATCCCGGAACGTCTCCATGGTCCTGCGGTCCTTGGCTGACATGGCCGGACCGGAACGCGGGTGACTATGCCACGTGCCAACCCGGCCCAATTTCCAGCCTGCCCGTCGGGCAAGCCGCTGTTCAAGACGGGTCCGGCCTGCCGGACCAAGATCGATGGCCGCGGCCGATCGCTTCGTACCCGGCGGCACGTCACTCACGGCGACCACATAGATCTGTTTCAGGACAAAATCATATCCCCCGTAGAGATAACCGCCGGTCTCGACATCGCCGTGGGCGAGCCGCAGCTCTTCGAGCTTCTTGGCCGCAGAGGGAGAGACTCGCACTTCCCACCCGGGCGCGTCTGCCGGCTCAAGCACGGCGACCGCGCCGCCATAATCGAGCCAGCGCCAGCCCTGCGGCGTGCCCTCTTCAGCGAGGGGGTTGATCCCGATCCCCGCGGCGGGGGCGCGATTCTGAATGTCAATGATTGTGGGCATGAAGGCCGCGGCATGCTGCGCGACCAGGTACTTCGGCATCCGGGTCGTGGCGGACGCGCAGCCCATGCCAAGCACCAGCTCTTCGGAAGACGTGCCGGCAGCCTGCTCCCCGCGCAGCCAATCTTCGACAGCCTTATCTTTGACCGCCCGCGCGCACAGGTCATAATACAGGTCGATCAAGTTTGGGTTGTTTCCAGGACCGGTCAGGAAGAGGGCGCCCAATCGGGCGTCATTGAATATCTCCATGCGCAGGAGTCTGGTCTCCGGCGGCAGAGCGGCGCTGGACAGCCGGCGCCGCACCCTTTCATCCGCCGTGGCGTCGATGATTATGGGGTAAGCGCCGGCCACCTTTGCAAGGTCGTCCTCCGATAGGGTCGTAACATCGAGATCGACGGGCGAGCGTTGTATCTCCCCATCGAAGAACGTGACCTTACCCGCCAGCCTGTTGAAATGCGCCACCTTGTGCGCGTGAAGGTCTTCGACGGTCGCATTGTGGCGCGCGAGGTTGTGCGGTTCGATAATGTCGTTGTCGAGCGCTGCGATCTTCGGGATGCCCGCCCGGAGCAGAAAATCCGCGACACAACTGCCCAGGGCGCCGTAGCCCAGCAGCGCCACTGGTGTGTTTGCATCGATCCCCGAGGCGAAGGCCAGCATTTCCCGACTCGGAAGCTGGATACCCACCAGTTGCCGGGCCTGCACGGCGTGATCGATAGGGTTGTCCTGATGCTTTTCACAGTGAAGCAGGTACGCGCGAATTTCCAGATGGCGTGCCTGCGGCTCACACGCTATCCCAAACACCGCTCCGGAGATCGGCTCTGGCCGCCAGACGCCGATCAGCAGCGCCACAGGCCGCCCCCCGGTATTCGTCGGGTTTGCTAGACGCAATACGGCATCCATTATGGCCGTGGAAAGTTGTGTCTCGATCCCGGTGTCCTTAAGCCCCGCCTCAATCTCCCCATAGCTGTTCCACACGCCGAAGAGTTGCCGGTCTATGGGCTGTGCCCGGTCGGACCATACGAAAACCCAGGGGATATAAGCGGCGACGCCTTTTTCCTTCGGGGTCTCTTTGATCTGCCTGCAGACTGCCTGGACCTGCGCGTCATCGTTCAGGTCCAGCGCCGGCGTCAGGAACACCACGCGGCCGCCAAGCTCTTCGGTCAGCAGCCGCGCCACGCCGCAGCACCAACTCGTACCGCCATCCTGTTTCAATGCCAGTTCCTGAAAGAACCCGATATTAAAGTAGCCGCCGCAGGCCTCCTGGCCCTCGCCGATTGGCACCGGCTCCCAGCCGTCCTTCATGAGCTGCCCCGTCTTGGCGTCATGAAACCAGTCGGAAAGCCGGTCCAGCACGCCATCCACACCGTAGCGGTCATAGACAGCTTGCAGGCCGGCCCGTGCGAGGCACAGGCTTGCGGGATCGTCAGGGGGCGTCGGGTTGATATGCCCGATGTCGCGCGGGAAATCCGGGCGCGCGCTCCAGACGGCCGGCGCATGCATACCTACGGCGTCAACCGAAACGTACACGAGCGTTACCGGCTCAATGTCCTGGATCGGGGTCGCCGCGGGTTCGAGAAGTCGTTCGGTCCGAAGATCTATCCTGATGCGGAGTCGGTCCGCTTCGTCCGTTGTTACGGACAGGCTGTCTGAGTCGACGGCTGGCCAGCGGCGGATGCGACTGATTTCGCGCGTCAGCGCTCCAGGCCAGTCCTTTTTAGGCAACTCATGGATATCATCCCCGTCCGCCATTCATCCGTAACCGCCGCCGCGTCCGCTCGATGAGCCTGTGGTCGCAACAAACGGCGCCGCCATCAGAGCCCTCGTCGGGCCACTGGCGCTGAATTTGAAAACCACGTGCTCCGGCTTGTCGCCGCCCTCTTCGCCGCTCGTGCAGATGAACCGTTTGCGCTCGTCATCCGTCACCTTGCCCCCTCCGGCGAGAATCTTCAGATACCGATTCTTGGCATGGTACGAGGGCGGCGTCGGCCCGCCCCGCACAATCCGGTTGCTGCTCGCAACGATATGGCCGTCGCCGCGTTGCTCCCCGAGCGCTGCTTCCACCTCCGCCGAGGGCACGAACTTCTCATCTTTCGTATCCGGGTTTTCGACGTGCCCGATCGAGCGGCGGGAGCAGTGGTGCAGCGACAACAAGATGTGCCAGGCCAGCGCGTCCGGGTCATCGCCGAGCACCTCGTCATGGATCCGCTCCCAGACCTCGACCGTCGAGTCGCCGCCGAGCAGCACGTAATTTGCTCTGTCGCCAACCGTGATGGTCCAGCGGATAACGAGACTCGACGGATTCGAGCTATTCGGCTTATCGGGGTCATCAGACTCCGGAATGTCCGCCTCTTCGGGCGTCGGGGCGAGCAGGCGCCAGTCCAGTCCGTCCGCAACGGTGCCCGATTCATGCGAGTCGGTGTCCATGATGACCAACCGGTTGCCGTCCTGGTTTCCCGCCACCGTGCCGCACAGCGCCTTCCGACGCTTGATCTCGTCAATCACCGGCTTCGACACGTCAGTCGTGTAATTGGGGTCGGCCGCATACGGGCTGCACCAGATTTCATCGACGATGATCTTGACCGGCCCTTCATCGGGGTCGTCATCCCATTTGCCGGGCGATCCGAGGTGGAAGACTTCACCAAATCCGCACAGGTGGTCCTGGTCGGGGTGTGTCAGTACGAAGATGTCCAGGTGATCGTCGCGGCAGGCGGCCCGGATGTCGGGGGCGAAATCCGGGGCGTCGTCATCGTCGTCGTCCTGGCAGCGGCTCGCCCGATAGCAGATATCGGTCATGACCGTCCGGCCGTGCGCCTGGAGCAGCACGGAGTCCCCGTTACCCGAGGCGAAGAAGGTTATTTTGTTGGTCGCGGGTATATCGGCCCCTCGATATAGTATATCGCCTTCATTTATGCCCCTTGCGGCCTCGATTCAACCCCTGCGAGTCCCCGGCGCACTCAAGGGACGATCCTTGGTACAAAACATCATGTATAGCTGTGTTTTGTTACAGGAAGCGCTTGCAATCCTATCCGAATATGATATTTTCATCAAAACAAAGGATTTTACAACGTTTTGTGCAAGGAACGCTTATGGAATTCACCATCCGCTCTCTTTCGCCCCAGGAGAGCCGTGTCGTGCTCAGCCTAGCCGAGCACGGACAGCGGGACGTGGGGCGGCAGGAGATCATTCGAATTCTGGGCGTCAGCCCCCAGGCGGCCGACCATGTGATCCGGTCCCTGCGCCGGAAAGGCTGGCTGGAGCGCGCCAGTTGGGGGCGCTATCTCCTGATTCCCCCGGACATGGGACCGGAAGCCATAGGGGAGGGCAACCTACTCGCGCTCGCCAGCCGGATTGCCGATCCCTACTATTTCGGCTACGGCACGGCGGCCACGCACTACGGGCTGACGACGCAACACCGCAATGTCATCTGGCTTGTCACACCGGCGCGTCTGCGCGACCGGCGTCTACTTGACGCCGAGGTTCGCATCGTCAACCCGGTCCACCGCAAATTCTTCGGATTCGGTCCGGTCGATGTGCTCAGTTATCAGGTCATGATGTCTGACCGCGAGAAGACGGTGATCGACTGCATTGACCGACCCGACCTCGCCGGAGGCGCGGGAGAAGCCGCCACAATACTCGCAATGGCGAGCCGCCACATCGACTGGCATAAGGCCGCGAGCTATTTGGAGCGGATCGAATCGACAGCACTTGTACGCCGCTTTGGCTGGCTCGCCGATCATGTCGGCGCCGAAATCCCGGCCGACGTGCGTACGTACTTACACCAACTTGCAGCAGGGAGCAGCAAGGCAATCCTTGGACCGAAAAAACCGAAACCCCACGCCATCGGTTATCAGAGCACTTGGCAACTCGCCGTCCATGTGGACAAAGAAGAGTTGCGCGACAGTGCCGGCTTGGCACGGCGGCGCATGATAAAGCGGCAGACGTGAGACATGCTGACACGTCCTCAAGTCCAGCGCTACGCCGCCGAATCGGGTCTTCGCGACCTCATGATCGCGGAGAAGGAAGTCATTCTTACGTACCTGCTCCAGCTTCTCGCAGAACATGCACTCCTGGACAGGCTCGCTTTCAAGGGTGGCACTTGCTTGCGCAAAATGTTCATCGGTACTGGAGGGCGCTTTTCAACGGACCTGGACTTCACGGGCCTTGAAGAGCACGACCACGAAGACATTATCCTCGACATGATGGCCGCGTTTCAGGAACCGTACCACGGCATCGCGTTCAGCATCCCGGATGACAGTTACTACGAGACGCAGGACGGCCTTTCCTGGGGGGTCAATCCCGTCTACGTCCACGACTGGAACATGGGCGGGGAAAGCAAAATCAAACTCCAGATCAGCCGTCGGGAGACACCGACACTGCCGACAGAACGGCAGGAGCAATGCGATCAGAGTTACTTCCGGCATCTGCCCTTTGCCCCTGTGGCGATCACATGCCTGGCCCTGCCTGAGATCATCGCCGAGAAAATCCGTGCCTGCTATCAGCGCAGCAAGGCACGCGATATTTATGATCTCGGCATGTTTGCTACGCGCCCCCTTAATCAGTCGCTGATCCGCCGTCTGGTCATCCTCAAGCTCTGGCAGGCGCGCGACTCTTTCGAGCCGGAGCGGCTGATGGACAAGTTCCAGGATGGGACCGCGTTCGACTGGGATGATCTTCGCCAGCTTGTCCGCCGAACGCAGGCGATCGACCCAGGCCGGATCACCGCCGATTGCATCAACGGTTTCGCCTTTCTTGCGGATATGACCCCGGAGGAACAGGTCCTCGCGGGCGATCGATATCAACGCGAGCGCGCCCTTTGGGAAAGGCTCCGCAACGAACTTCCTGTTACCTGACGTAAGCCATCCCGTCTGCCCGCGCCCAGCGGGCGCGAATCAGCCTCCTGGGCGGGCTTCATTGTCTTTGATGGGGATGACATTCCGATTCGTAGCGCAGCGGCCGGTAACCGCCCTGTTCCTTTTTGTGGCGCAGAGCGGCGGCCGCCTCAAGCGCGGCCATGTCGCTGTAGCACTTCCTGGTCAATCTGAAATCCCCAAAACGTTACCTGAAGAACGCACGGGGGCATGATCGCAAATTCCGCCCAAACACCATGGATATGACCACTTATGCGGCGACATCGAACGGCTGAATGGTATCTTCAGAAAATATAGCCAAAACATCGACCAGTAGGTTCCGGTGGTTGCGTGCCCCCGCAACCAAACATATCAACGGCTTAGCCCCACAAGGCTAAGCCGTTTTTTCTTGCCTGGAAGCAACGCGGAAGCGGGCGGCAGGGGAATGGTTCACGAGTCTGGCCCATGCCCGAGCCGTGATCGAGGCCTGGGGAACACATCCAGGCCACACTCGGCTCTCGGCTACCGAACGCCGGCGGCCTACCTGGCGACACGGACAGCTTCGCTTGAGCTACGCAAAGGCTCCGCTCAGCTGCCCTTTCGATCTATGATCAACAGGGAGGGCTCTCAGAACGCGCGGCCCTAATCCAGGGGAAAGGTCAAGCGGAGTTGACATCGAAATCGCAAGGTTCTTGAAGGAGGTGGCCGCATGGCAGCAAGCGCGAGGGGGCGATCACTTGAGCTTTTCTTCATCGACGGCAAGCCGGATGGCATGTTGACGGCCGAGGTTTTCAATTGGACGGGCCATGTCCTGATGACGCCGCGCACGCGGATCAGCGAAGCCCTCAAGCGCAAGGAGGCTCGCTATACCGGCGTATATCTGTTGATCGGCGAGAAGGACGGCGAGCCATTAGCCTACATTGGCGAGGGAGAGGATATCAGCGACCGCATCCGCAATCATGACAGCCGAAAGGACTGGTGGAATACCGCGATCCTCATCACCTCCGCCGCGAATAATCTGAATAAGGCGCATGTCAGATACTTGGAATCGCGACTGATCGAGGAAGCGTGCGCCGTCGGCAAGATCCCCCTTGAGAACGGCACCATGCCCGCGCGTCCGGGATTATCCGAGGCGGCGCAGGCCAACATGGAAGCGTTTCTCGATTACATTCTCATGGTGCTACCGGCGCTGCGCATCGATTTTCTGCTGAAGAACACGCGGCCCCGGCCGCAACGCGAGGGGCAGCCTGCGTCGGTTGAAGAGACAACGGTTTTCGAGCTTCACACACCAAAACACGGTATCCGCGCCACGGCCAAGCTGGAGAACGGTGAATTCGTCGTGCAGCAGGGGTCTCTGGCGCGAAAGGCGTGGGAAGGACGCGGTTCGGAGAACACCGCCTACGGCCAACTCTATAACGAATTGGTCAAAACGGGGCTCTTGCGCGAAAATGGGGAGCACCGCGTGTTCAGTGAAAATTATGCATTCAAAAGCCCGAGCGCGGCCGCGGCTGTCGTCAACGGCCGCCCGGCCAACGGGACCGTCGAATAGAAGGTCCAGGGCCAGAACAAGACCTATAAGAAGTGGG
>CAZJPA010000124.1:0-8917 GCA_964547755.1 uncultured Sphingomonadales bacterium | reverse complement strand
ATCGCAGCGACCGGTTATCACGTCGCCTTTCCCTTTCTTCCCGAAGAGATGGTCCCGGTCGATGGGCCGGTGGTCAAGGCTTACGGCGGGCTGTTGGTGCCGGGGTTCCGACATCTGTATCTCATCGGCTGGAGCCAGCCGCGCTATGGTTTCGGGCCGCTGCTGACACCGGCCGGCGAGCTGGTGGCGCGCCTCATCCACCTCCAAGACGAGATCGCCTGGCCGCTCGGGGATGTGCTGCGCGCCATGGGCGTCAAACCGCCGGAGACGCATCTGGCCGATCCGCACCGTCAGATCCGCCAAATGCGCCGCGCCCTGCGGCGGTTGCCTTTGGTGCGCTGGTATGCGCGCCATCGCATGAAGGGCACACCGCCCGCGCCACCCCGTCATGAGGATCCGGATCCGGCTCTCCTGCGGTCGTGCGCTCAGCAACCCGTCTACTGAATGCAGGCGAAACAGGCGGACAGCGAGGACGGCAAAGACAGGCCAGGATCACGCGGTGGTCTGGGCCATGCCGCAGTTTGGTCGCATTTTATCGCTAGCAACAAAACACCCGTCCATCTTGCCATGGGGCCATGGCGGGGATTATGTGGTGTGAAAAAGGAAAGGGATCGCGTGAAAGCGGTGCGGGCGATCATTCTTGGGGGATTGGCCGTGTCGATGGCCGCGGGCTGGGTGGATGGCCGGGCCGACGAGCTGTCCGATCCGATGGCATTGACCGGTCTGTGGCAGACCGATGGCAAGGGCTCGCTTGTCGAGCTTTATGGCTGCGCGGAAGACGGATCGCCGCTCGGCTTTTCCGATCGTCTGTGCGGCCGTGTCGCGCATGCCAAGAAAGCGGCGCTCAATGGTCGCCTCGTGCTCGTGAATTTTGCTCCGACACAGGAACCGAAGTTCAAAGGGCGGATCGTCGATCCGCGCACGGGCTCCGTCTACCGGGGGCGGCTGCGGCTGCTGGACGCCAACCGGCTGGAGGTGCGCGGTTGCCTGCTTGTCTTCTGTCGCAAGCAGATCTGGACGCGTGTCGAACCGTCCGACCGGCTGCTGATGGCCGAAGAGGGAAGCGACCGGCCGACACGAGCGCCCGCCCCCTGAAGATGGGCGCTTGCGCGGTTTCGCCGCAGGGCGTTCGGGGATCAAGCCGCCTTCTATCCCGCTTTCGCCGAAGGGCGATCCGGCAAGTCGGGAGCTTGTCCGCCATAGGTTTTCATCCAACGTCCAAGCGGCGGGCGGAGTTGGGGAGCGAGTCCGAGTTGCGCTTCCAGCTGCACGCCGATCGCAAGCAGCTTGTCTTCCCGGAACAACGGTCCCCAGAGTGTCACGTTGCGTGGTACGTGGAAGAGCGGCGCATCCTTGTCTTGATCGTTGCCGAATCCGGTGCGGGTGGGGATTTCCACGAAACCGGCTGGAAGGGTGAGGCAGGGGTGACCGGTGAAATTCGTGATTACCAGGAGATTGCCGGCGTAGTTCGGGCTGATCAACGCATCGATCCCAGCGCGATCCAGCTTATCCCACATCATCGCCATGACCCGTCGGCGGAAGCGCTGGGCATTGACGAAATCCACCGCCGGAAAGAAATGCGCTTTGCGCCAGGTATTGGGCCAGGCATTATCATCTTGCCAGACCATAAGATCGTCGCGCCCTGACAGAGTGAGCTCCTGGAAGGCCGCCGCCGCCTCCACCTCGACGACCGAAAACAGCGTGGAATAGGGCCACTCCGGCAGGCTGACCGGCTCGATCGTAACGGCCGGCAAGGCTTGCAGGGCCGCAAGAGCCGCCTTGTCCGCCTCGGCGGCGTCCTTGAACCAGGCCTCGTCATAAGCAATCCTAAGCGCAGGTCTTTCGCCCGCGTTCCAGCCAAAATCGGCCGCGATCGAGCCCGCATCGCGCGGATCGAAGCCGTTGATCGCAGCAAGCACGAGAGCCGTGTCTGCGACATGCCGGCAGATCGGGCCGATCTTGTCCAGTGACCAGCACAGCGCCATCGCACCATGGCGTGACACGCGTCCGAAAGTCGGCCGCAGGCCTACGGTTCCGCAGCGGTTGGATGGCGAGACGATCGAGCCCAATGTTTCGGTGCCGATCGAAAAGGCGACGAGTCCGGCGGCCGTCGCGCTCGCCGATCCGGCGGACGAACCGCTTGATCCTTCGAGCGGATTCCACGGATTACGCGTTTTGCCCCCGAACCAGATGTCGCCATAGGCGATGGCGCCGTCTGTGGTTTTGCCGAGCAGGACGGCGCCGGCCGCCTCCAGCCGCTCCACGACCGCGGCATTGCGGTCCGGTACCCGGTCCTTGTAGGGCATCGCCCCCCAGCTGGTGCGGATACCCGCCGTGTCCATGAGATCCTTCAATCCATAAGGAATGCCATGCAACGGCCCGCGGATGCGGCCCTTGGCGGTCTCCTCGTCGCGCGCGGCGGCTTGGCGCATCGCGAGATCCTCGGTGACCGTGATGAAGGCCAAAAGCAGCGGATCGAAGCGCGCGATACGGTCGAGATAAAGTCGGGTCAGCTCGCGCGAAGAAATTTGCTTCGTGCGGATCCAGTGGCCGAGATCGGCAAGGGACGCGAAGGCGACATCGTCCTCGCTGCCGGGCTTTTGCCGATTGGCCGCTTTCACCCCGCGCACACCGTTCTTGATCCGTGGCGGAACCGCGCCGTTCGGCAGAGGATGAAAGACGGTGGCCGGCGCCAGATCATTTTCCAGGTCGAGCGTCCGCAACGCGCGGATTGCACCCAGATTTTGCTCGATGGTGCGGGTGAGCTGCTCGGTTTCCCGTTCGGTGAGCGGCAGGTCGATGACACGGGCACAGGCGGCGATGTCGTCACCGGTGGGCTTGGTCGGCTCGGCCGGTTTGCCGGCGGGCGCAGCGCTGGCCGATGATGTTTCCTGCGCCGAAGCTGCAAGCATCGGCAGCAAAGGCGCGCTCACCGCCGCCAGCGCACCGCCCAGCAACACCCGCCGTCGGGACGGCCAATCCTCATTCAAAACATGAGAGTATTTGGTTTTCTCATTGACAGAATTATGATTCTCTCGCCTCGTCTGATCCGCCATCTGTGATCTCCTCCCCTCGGCTGCGGGATCGACTTCGTCTTCGGCCGCTCGTCCAGCCCAGTCTGGCCGATCCCATCACGCCAGACAATCGCCGCAAGGTTTAGGTGACGCCCCGCAGGAGGCAGGTGTTTGGGGTGTCCAGGCTTGCCGATCCACCGCCGGCTTTTTTCAGGTGCCCGCGCGCAGCAGGCGGGCGGCGTGGGGGGCGAAGTAGGTGAGCACGCCATCAGCTCCCGCGCGTTTGAAGCACAGGAGCGATTCCAGTACCGCGGTGTCGTGATCAAAGGCGCCTTGGGCGGCTGCTTGTGCGATCATCGCGTATTCGCCCGAGACCTGATAGGCGAAGGTCGGCATGCCGAAGGCCTCCTTCACGCGCCAGAGTACGTCAAGATAGGGCAGGCCGGGCTTCACGATCAGCGAATCGGCGCCTTCGGCGAGATCCAGTTCCACTTCGCGCAAGGCTTCACGCCCGTTGGCCGGGTCCATTTGGTAGGTTTTCTTGTCACCACTGAGCACGCCGCGCGACCCCACCGCGTCCCGAAACGGTCCATAGAAGCAAGAAGCGTATTTGGCGGCATAAGACATGATGTGCACATGCGTGAAACCGGCCGCGTCCAATGCTTGTCGGATCGCGCCGATGCGGCCGTCCATCATATCGGATGGTGCAACAACGTCCGCTCCGGCCCGCGCCTCCACTAACGCCTGTTCGACGAGCACCGCCACCGTCTCGTCATTGACGATCTCGCCCTTGTCATCAAGAAGACCGTCTTGGCCGTGACTGGTGTAGGGGTCGAGCGCGACATCGGCCATGACGCCAACTCCGGGGGCGGCGCGCTTGAGCGTCCGGATGGCGCGACAGACGAGATTGTCGGGATTCAAGGCCTCTTCTCCGCGCGGTGTGCGGTCTTCCTTCGCCGTATAGGGAAAAACGGCGATCAACGGGATTCCGAGCTGAGCGGCTTCCTCCGCCACCGCGGGCAAGGAGGACAGCGTATAGCGTTTGACGCCCGGCATACTGGGGATGTCCTCATCCTGCTCGGCCGGCGTCACGAAAACCGGCCAGATGAGATCGCTGGCCGTCAGCCGTGATTCGGCCACCAGCGCGCGGGACCAGCCACTGCAGCGAAGCCGCCGCAGACGGGTTGTGGGAAAACGGCCGGGAAAAGGCTGCATGATCGTGCTCCATACCGATGCAGGCAATGCACACGGACTCCCAGTCCGAGACGGCTGAGCCTGTATGCGTGCTCTCCTCGCAGGCCGCTTCTATCGCGCCTCGCATGGCGAGGCAACGGCCGGCGAGCCAGGCGTCATGCTTGCGATCAAAGGACGCTCGGTCTATGCCGGCCAAGGACAGAACGCCAATCCATCATGCCCAAAGAGGACCAACTTGGGGAGCCGATCATGACACGCGAACTCCATCACTTCATCGCCGGCCGCCAGCAGGCTGGCCGTTCCGGTCGTTTTCTCGACGTCTACAATCCCTCCACCGGCGAGGTACAGGCGAAAACGCCGCTGGCCAGCGCCGAGGAGGTGGCCGAAGCGGTTGCAGCGGCCGAGAAGGCCTTTCCCGTCTGGTCGGTCACACCGGCGGTCAAACGCGCGCGGGTGATGTTCCGCTTTCTCGAACTGGTGAGTGCGGTCAAGGACGCGCTCGCCACCGTTCTGTCCAGCGAACACGGCAAGGTCTTCGAAGATGCCCGGGGCGACGTGCAGCGCGGCCTCGAGGTGATCGAGTTCGCCTGCGGTATCCCGCATTTGATGAAGGGCGAATTCGCCGACAATGTCGCCGCCGGTATCGACGTCTACAGCATGCGCAAGCCGCTCGGTGTGGTCGCCGGCATCACACCGTTCAACTTTCCGGCCATGATTCCGATGTGGATGTTTGGAATCGCGATCGCTTGCGGCAACACGGTCGTCATCAAGCCATCGGAGAAAGATCCCAGCGTGCCCTTGCGGCTCGCCGAGCTGATGCTGGAGGCGGGCGCACCGGAAGGCGTGCTGAACATCGTCAATGGTGACAAGGAAGCGGTGGACGCCCTGCTCACCCATCCGTCCGTCAAGGCGGTGTCTTTCGTGGGGTCCACGCCGATCGCCCAATATGTCTATGCCACGGCGGCGGCGCATGGCAAGCGCTGCCAGGCGATGGGTGGGGCCAAGAATCACATGATTATCCTGCCGGATGCCGACCTCGACCAAGTGGTGGATGCGTTGATCGGCTCGGCTTTCGGTTCGGCGGGCGAGCGTTGTATGGCCAACCCCGTGGCGGTCCCGGTAGGCGACGAGCTGGCCGATGAGATTGTCCGCCGTCTCCTGCCGCGGATCGCACAGCTCAAGGTGGGACCCGCTCTCGACCCGGCCTCCGAAATGGGACCGCTGGTGACCGCCCAGCATCGCGAGCGGGTGGTCTCCTACATCGAAATGGGTGTGAAGGAAGGCGCGCAACTCATTGTCGATGGGCGTGATTTCCGCTGCACGGCCCAGGGCTATGAGAATGGTTTCTACCTGGGGCCTACGCTTTTCGATCATGTCACCCCCGAGATGCAGTCCTACCAGGACGAGATCTTCGGGCCCGTGCTGCAGATCGTGCGGGCGAAAGATTTCGCCGAGGCGATGGCGCTGCCCTCCAACCATCGCTACGGCAACGGCACCTCGATCTTCACGCGAGATGGCGATGCCGCGCGCGAGTTCGCGGACAAGGTAAATGTCGGTCAGGTCGGCATCAATGTGCCGATCCCGGTGCCCGCCTCCTTCTTCAGCTTCGGGGGCTGGAAGGACAGCGCTTTCGGCGACCTCAACCAGTACGGCACGGATGCGGTGCGCTTCTATACGGAGCTCAAGAAGATCACATCCCGCTGGCCGACGGGAATCCGCGCCGGCGTCGAGTTCCACATTCCAACGACGGGGCAGTGAGCCGGGAGACGGCGGCTGATGCGCTTCGACCGCGACGGCTTCGACAACCGGCCGGCTGAATTCTCGCGGGCCGTCGCGCGGCCTGTTCGCGGCACTGGCGCAGCCGGAGAACGCGTTCATGCGCGCGGCCAGGCGGCCGGCCGGAAGGTGGCGCGCGTTCTGCTGGATGGCTCGCGTGCGAGAGGGGATTGCCCGCCCGACTCGGACAGCGATCAGCACCGCCTTCCGGATCTGCCCGAGACGATTCGCCGGCAGGTCGATACGCAAGGGATCGTTCTGTTCGCACGCACAACCGGGGCATCGGGGGCTTAAGGAAAGAGGCGGAAGTCGGTTATGCTAGGAAGGTTGAGGATCCTAGGGAGGGCACGCTTGCCATGATCCGGGACCCGGCGGGACAGATCGATCAACGGATGCGCATCGCGACCGTGGGTGCGGCGGCCTTGGCGCTCCTCTTGCCGTGGATGGACCGGCCGTTGCTGGGCCTGTTGCCCGGCTGGCAACCGCTCATGCGCGCGTTTCGGGGATTCGATCCCCTCGCCCCGAATACGGCGGAGGCCGTGGTGGAGGTGCTTCTGTCCTGGCTGCTGGTCGCCGCCGTCTTGCGCCTTGCCTACGAAAACCCGCGCAAGGGAGGATTCGCCTGGCTGGGCCTCACATCCTCGCTCTTGCCGGCGTTGCGGGTGATCGGTGCGGCCGTGATGCCGGCCTATGTCGTCTTCGCCTTGACGCAGCCCGTCAATCGCGCAGTCCTGGGCTTCGACGTTCTCTATCTTGCCTTCATCGGGCCGTTCGCAGAGGAAGTGGTCTTTCGTGGGGCCGCGTTCGGTTTGCTCCGCCGCCTGGTGCGCTGGCCCTTCTGGGCAGCCGCCGGCGTTCCGGCAGCCGTCTTCGGCTTGGGACATGCGAATCCGTTTCAGCTCCCCCTCTCGCTTGATGCGGTGATGACATTTCTGATCACCGCCACCGGCGCCATCGTCTTCAGCTGGCTTTACGAGCGGTGGCGGTTCAATCTGTGGGTGCCGTTTTTCCTGCATGCCTTTCTGAACTTTGCCTGGAGTCTGTTTCGCGTTGGAGACGGCGCCTTCGCCGGCTGGCTGCCGCTCGTCATGCAGGTGACGACGGTCACTCTGGCCATCCTGCTCACCATCCGCGCCGGCGGACGGCAGGCGGCGGCCGAGCGAGCAGATGGGACATTCCCCTAAACAGAAGGGATATGCCCATAAGAGGGCCAATCTTGCCGCCTGTTTAACCATGTTGGACTTTGGTGTATAAGCACCCTTGCGCACGGTTCTCTGGCGTGCGCCGGCCTTGGGCCGGGTGGGGTGTGTGGCGGTGGACGGCTGGGTCCGCTGCCAAGGGCGATACAAGGAGGACGATGATGCGCATGATCATGACTGGGATCGCCGCCGCTCTGGTTGTCGGCTTGGCGGGTTGTGACCGCGGCGGCGAGAAACAGGCGCCTGCGGAAAATGAGCAGCCGGCTTCCGAACAGCCGGCACCGGCTTCCGAGCAGGCGGCGCCGCCAGCCGATACGGCAACGCAGGAGGCGGCGCCCGCTGCAGAAGGCGAACAGGCACCCGCATCCGAGAGCGCAGGCGGCAAAGAGAGCGCGCCGCCGCAAACTCACGACGAGTCACAAGGCGACTCGGCCGGTGGCGAGGGGCATTGACGCCTTCGGGCATTGGCGCTTTGGCCTGCCCCTCAGGCCGCCCCGGCCAGACGGAAGCGCGAGAAAGAGCCGCGCTGGCGAAAGTCACGTCATCGCGGTGAGTGGGTGTGTGGTCTTTCTGTCGGCATGCGGAGCGCGCGCGTTCTCGGGGATGGGCGGCGGTGCGTTGCAGGGTGGGGCTATGGGCGTATGCACTTGCGCCGGCCAAGGGGGAGGCTTGGAATCGGGCAATCGGACGCAGACGGGCTTCACTCGGGCGCGAGGGCTGGTCACCAGCGTCGGGATGGGCTAGGTTCGCCGGTGACCGGGTAAGGTGAGGGCGGCCAGTTCTGTTTTGGGCGACGCTTGCTCGTAAAGCCCATACCGATATTCAAGAGAGAAAGGCGATCATGGCGAGCAGTCTCAACAAGGTGATGCTGATCGGCAATTTGGGGCGCGATCCGGAGGTCAGAAGCCTGCCGGATGGTTCGGAGGTGGTGCAGCTGTCGGTGGCGACATCCGACGTCTGGCGGGACAAGGCCTCCGGGGAGCGCCGGGAGCGGACCGAATGGCACCGTGTCGTGATCTTCAACGAAAATCTGGGACGCGTGGCCAAGAACTATTTGCGCAAAGGCTCCAAGGTCTATGTGGAAGGCCAGTTGCAAACACGCAAATGGACCGATCAGTCTGGCCAGGATCGTTATACCACCGAAATCGTGCTCGGCCGCTTTCGTGGCGAGCTGGTGTTGCTGGACAGCCGGGGCGACGCCGCCGGCGGAGCCGGTCTCGGCGGACAACCGGCGGCCGTGTCGGCAGGACCGGCCGAGCCGACGGGCGGAGCTGCGGACTTCGCCGGCAGCACCCTGTCCGAAGATCTCGATGACGAGATCCCCTTTTAAGGCTCTGTCGGCCGTTGCAGGGAAAAGGCGGAGGTGAGGCAGATCTGCTAGGATGAGCGTCCTATCCATGCGCCCACCAGATGATGACGCTTGCGGTGACGAGTGGGCCGGCATCGTCGGTGGCCGATCGCCGCGGTGGCGATGATTGCGTCCCTCCTGATCGGCGGTGTGCCTGCGCTGGTCCAGCTTTTCATCTGGATATTCGGTGTGGTCTTCGTCGGCTGGCTGCTGATGCTGCTGTTGCTGTAGAAATCAATACGAATGATGCCCCTTTCCTCTTCGGCAGGAACGGGCCATGAGGGGTACAGCCGGCGTGGTTCGTGTGGGCGCGCTGAAAAGAGGAGGGGGGCGGCTGGGTGGAATCGATGACGCGTATGCCGACAGAAGCCGGTGACCATTCCCCC
>CAZJPA010000123.1:0-9013 GCA_964547755.1 uncultured Sphingomonadales bacterium | reverse complement strand
GTCATGATTGTCCATCTCTCCTGTCAGGATCGGGTCGGATCGGGACGGAACACCGATGGCGTTTCCGCCTCCTCCCCTATATAAGGCCACAGAAGGCGCAAGGTCGAGGCGCGCGTGGTGGGAATGAGGCAGCTGTCCTGGATGAGGCTGTCCTGGATGAGAATGTGATGACGGCTCCAAACAGCGAGCGCAAGGACGATCCCTTCACCGCTCTTCTCGCGGCGGCCCGCAGCACGGGCTACCCGCCGGTGGAGCGCTGGAACCCCCCTTATTGCGGCGAGATCGCCATCCGCATCGCTTCCGACGGGACCTGGTATCACGAGGGCCGGCCGATTCGCCGTCCCGAACTGGTGAAGCTGTTCTCCCGCGTGCTCAGGTGCGACGAAGACGGTCACACCTATCTCGTCACCCCGGTCGAGAAGATGCGCATCACCGTTGAAGATGCACCGCTGCATGTGGCGCAAATGGAGGTGGCTGGCGCGGGTCGGGCGCAACGCATACTCATGCGCACGCTCACCGACGATGTCTTTCCCCTGGACGCAGAACACCCCTTGCGGCTGCGGCCGTCGGCGGCGCACGACGGTGAGCTGCGCCCCTATGTGCGTGTGCGCGGCCGGCTCCATGCGGTGCTCTTGCGTCCCGTCTATTACGAGCTCGCCCGCCACCTCGTCGAAGACCGGGACGAGACGGGCAGGCGCGCCTGGGGCGTGTGGAGCGCCGGGTGCTTCTTCCCCCTTCATCCGCTGGAAGAGGACGGCGCATGACGGACGCAGGCCATGGTCACATCCAGGACCGTTTGCGCGCAGCGCTCCGCCTGCCGCCGCCTCGACCCTTACGCAGCGACCGCGATCTGTGGCCGGATGGTGACGGCGACAGTTGTCCGGCGCCGGGCCGCCTGCGCCGGGCCGCCGTCCTGATCCCGATCCGGTGGGTGGATCGCGACACGGGCTTCGTCATCCTGACGAAGCGGGCCGCCGATCTGCCGCATCATGGTGGTCAGGTGGCCTTTCCAGGCGGCAGTCTGGAGCCGGGTGAGGAGCCGGTGGCGGCCGCTTTGCGCGAGGCGGAAGAGGAAATCGGCCTCGATCCTTCCGCCGTGCGGGTGGAGGGGCTTCTTGAGCCTTACCACACGGTCACCGACTTTCTGGTCGCCCCCGTGGTGGGTTTCGTGGAGGGCCAGGTCACGCTACGCCCCGATCCCGCAGAGGTCGCGACCGTCTTCGAAGTGCCTCTTCGGCGCATCCTCGACATCCGCGCCTACCGCCGGGCCGAGGGCAAGCGGGACGGCCGGCGACGCCGCTTTTTCGTCCTGCCCCACGAAGAATTCTTCATCTGGGGTGCAACCGCCCATATGCTGCATGGGTTGGCCGAACGCTGGCAGCGGCTGGCCCATGGAGACGCCACCATGACGGGATCTTGAATGATGGGTATCTTTCTCCGGCTGCTCGCCTTTCTTGCACCCTTTCTCGTCTTCTTCGGGCTCGTGTGGCTGGTGCGCCGGTTCGAGCGGGCGGGCCGGTTTCGCGATCCCCGTACGGCGCGGCGGCTGATCCTGGCCTTCTTTGCAACCGCTGTGGTCATAACCGGTCTGATCTTCTATGTCGCGGCCCGGCGTCCGGCGGTGGATCCCCGCAGTCTCCACTATGTCCCCCCGCATTATGAGGAAGGGCGGATCGTGCCCGAGGAGTTCGATCGCAACCGCAGGCCGCCCAAGCGCCCACCCGAGGAGCCGTCGGATGACGGGTCGTCCTGAAGCGCGCCTCACGCCGGCCGCCGCTCCCTGGCTCGCCGAGTCCGAATGTCGGGCTCTCATCCAGGCGTTGGGTGAGGAGAACGCCCGCTTCGTGGGCGGGGCGGTACGCGACGCCCTGCTCGGTCGACCGGCGCCGAGCGATCTCGACATCGCCACGCGTCTGCCGCCTGACGAGGTGATCCGTCGGCTCACGCCACAGGGCTTCCGGCTCGTGCCGACGGGACTGTCCCATGGCACGGTCACCGCCGTCGGCCGGCATCGCCATTACGAGATCACCACCTTGCGGGTGGATGTGGAAACCGACGGTCGGCATGCGACAGTCGCCTTCACCGATGACTGGAAGGCCGATGCCGCGCGTCGGGATTTCACGATCAATGCGCTCTTGTGCACGCTCGACGGCCGGATCTACGATTATTTCGGCGGCCTGACGGATCTGAGGGCCGGGCGGGTGCGCTTCATCGGCGATGCCCGGGCGCGCATCCGCGAGGATGCCCTGCGCATCCTGCGCTTCTTCCGTTTCCATGCCTGGTATGGACGGGGCGCACCGGACGCTGCGGGGC
Source organism: uncultured Sphingomonadales bacterium (assembly GCA_964547755.1). GTDB lineage: Bacteria > Pseudomonadota > Alphaproteobacteria > Sphingomonadales > Rhodothalassiaceae > J084. The sequence goes on along the minus strand of CAZJPA010000123.1, from coordinate 6,700 downwards.
TGGCGGCCGCGGCCGAGCTTGCGGACATGCTCGCCATCTTATCGATCGAACGGGTGCGCGACGAGCTCTTGAAGCTGCTGGCCGCGCCCGACCCGCAAGCGGCGCTGGCCGCCATGGCCGAGACATCGGTGCTCGCCCGCGTGCTGCCCCATGCCGATCCGAAGCGGCTGGACGGGCTGGCCCGGCTTGTCGCTCGGGAGCCGGCCTTCATCGCCCTTCTCGACGCAGCAGAGGAGCGCTTCTGGCGTCCACTTCGGCGGCTTTGCGTGCTGGTGCCGCTTGCGGGCCGGGACTGGGTGCGCGCGGGCCGCCGCCTCAAACTCGCCCGTCGGCAGATCGCCGCGCTTTCCTTACTCGCCACGCCCCTTGCCGCACATGGCGAAGCCGACTTGCGGCGGGCGATCTATCGCCGCGGCTTTCCGGCCACCGTCAACCGCGCTGCGATCGCAGCTGTCGCTCTGACTGATAACGAAGCCGCCGCGCTCGCCGCCCGGCTGGCCACGCTTGCCGACTGGTCGGTGCCGCGCTTTCCTGTCTCGGGTCGCGATCTGATGGCGCTCGGCATACCGCCGGGCCCCGCGCTGGGACAGCTGCTTGAGAGCCTGGAAGAGCGCTGGCTGAAGTCCGACTTCCGCCTCGATCGCACCGAACTGCTGGCCGAGGCGGCCGCACGGACGGGCCGAACCGCGGCAGACGACCCGCCGCCGATGTCACCGTCTTGCGCGGAGAAACGATCATGATTGGGTCCCCCTCCAGAAATCGGACGCGAAGGCGTGTGGCTGGCGATCTCTCCCGGATCGCGCCCCGGCGGCGGGACCCGTGGGAATGGGTGTTGCTGATCGGTTTCTGGGGCGCGGTGGGAAGCGTGCCGGCGTTCTTCCTGATCAGTGCCCTGATCCCGCAGTGGACGGTCGATGTGACGGTGACGCTTCCCGCGCCGCCGGCTGTCGTCTTTTCCAGGCTCGAAGAGCCGGCGGCCCGGCTCGCCTGGGAGCCCGGCCTGGTTGCCATCACCCCCATGCGCGGTGACGGGCGACAGGCGGGTGACACGCGCATGCTGTTTCTGGCCGGCACGCGCGGCCGCTGGCACGAGACGGAGACCGTGGTCGTCAGACAGCCGCCCAAGCGGATCGTCTGGCAACGGGATGGGCCGGTTGCCGGTCGGCGGATCACGATCAGCCTCACGCGCCGGTCGGCGTCGGCGGACTCCGGCCGCGCGGCCACGGCTCTGCATTGGCGGGAGGAAATCCGTTATCGCAGCTGGCGCAGTCGGCTGTTCGCCTGGTTCGCCAGCCGTGAGCGGCGCAAACAGTTGGTCAACGGACTCACTCGCCTGTGTGCGCAAGGACGCGACCAAGCCTGTTGATCGTGCCGCGCCTCTTTGCCCTTGCACGCCCCGGCTGTGGGCTTGACTGCCGGAATGATAGATGCAGGCGCAGCCACCTCACAGGCAGGGCGGATAGTCCTTGATGATGCGGGCGATGACGCCGTTCTCATACAGCCGCATGAAACTGTCGATCACCCGCGGATCGAACTGGGTGCCGCGACATTCCGTGAAATAGGAGAGGATCTTCGGAATCGGCCATGGATCCTTGTAGGGGCGGCGCGAGGCCAGCGCATCGAAGACATCGGCCACCTTGACGATACGCGCGGAAAGCGGGATGTCCTCGCCCTTCAGCCCATGGGGGTAGCCGCTGCCGTCCCAGTTCTCGTGATGATAGCCGGCGATCTCGCGGGCGACTTCGTAGAAGGGATGATCACCGAGGATGCGCACGCCCTCGGTGGTATGGGTCTTCATGATTTCCCATTCTTCCGGCGTCAGCTTGCCCGGTTTCTTCAAGATGGCATCGGGGATGGACATCTTGCCCACGTCGTGCAGGATGCTCATCACCCCCATGTGCTGGGCCTGGTCTTCGGCGATTCCCAGATCCATCGCCATGGCCGCCGTATAGTGCTGCACGCGCTGGACATGATTGCCCGTATCCTCGTCCTTGCCCTCGCAGGCGATGGACAGCATGGTTACGGCATTCTGATAGGCTTCCTCCAGCTCGCTGGCCGTCGTCTTGAGCAACCGTTCGAGATGCAGCGCCTCCAGCGCCCGCTCCACCGTCAAACGCAGCATCTCCGGCTCCCAGGGCTTGGTGAGATATTTGTAGAGTCCGGCATCGTTCACACAGCTGATGAGCGCCTCGATGTCGGAATAGCCGGTCAGCAGGATCCGGATCGCCTCGGGCCGCACCGTGCGGGCGGTAGCCAGCACCTTGTCGCCGGTGACATCGGGCATGCGCTGATCACAGATGATCAGATCCACCGGCTCGCTGCGGATGAGCGCCAGCCCTTCCTCGCCGCTGGTCGCGGTCAGCACGCGGTATTTCTTGCGGAAGAGACGGCGCAGAGCGTCAACAATGTCCGGCTCGTCATCGATGAACAGCAGGGTAAAGCGCGGCATCTCCCTGCCCTGTGTCAGAGAAACCGGTGTCGGCCGGATGGATGGGTGATCGGTCATGGCTGCGCATCCCCTTTGCTTGACGACCGATAGCGCAGGGGCAGGCGGATGATGAATGTCGCGCCCTCGCCCGGCGCGCTCTCCACCAGGATCTCCCCGGCATGGTCCTGCACGATCCCGTAGGAGATCGACAGCCCCAGCCCCGTTCCTTCACCCACCTTCTTGGTGGTGAAGAAGGGGTCGAAGATGCGGTCCCGGATTTCCGGCGGAATGCCTGGACCAGTATCGCGAATGCGCACGACCGCCATCTCGCCTTCCCGCTCGGTCACGATTTCCAGTCGCCCCTTTTCGCCCATCGCCTGGATGGCGTTATGGATGATATTCATGAAAACTTGGTTGATCTGGCTGGATCGGCATTCCACGGGTTCGCGCAGACGATAGTCCTTGATCACCTCGATCCGGTTCTTGATCTGATTGTGGAGGATGGCGAGCGTATCGTCGATCCCGTCCTCCAGCGGCACCGGTTTGACCTCCGCCTCGTCGAGCCGCGAGAAACGCCTGAGCGCCGAGACGATTTCCTTGATTCGTGTGGCGCCCGCTCGGCCGGATTTGATGATCTTCGGCAGATCCTCACGAATGAAAGGGATGTCGTGCTGCGTGAGGATCTCCTCCAGCCGTCCCATGGCTTCCTCGGGCATGGGAAGGCGTCCGATGTCGTCGAGGGCCGCGAACAGCTCCTCGGTGTATTCCTGAAGATGCTGGAAATTCGCATAGATGAAGCCGATGGGGTTGTTGAGCTCATGCGCGACCCCGGCGACCAGCTGACCAAGAGACGCCATCTTCTCCGAATGCACGAGCTGGCTTTGCGCCGCCTTGAGCTGCTCGAAGGCGCGCTTGAGTTCCTCGTTGGCCTTCTGCAGCTCGGCCGTGCGCTCCCGCACCCGCCGTTCGAGGGTGACGTTCAACTGGGCAAGGCGGGCCAGCGCTTCTTCGCGCTCGCGCGAGGCCTGTTCCAGACTGTCGGCCAGATCGTTGAAGGCCTGGGCAAGAGCACCGATCTCATCCGCGCCCGCAACCGTCGCCCGCAAAGACAGATCCTGACGGCTGCGCATCGTGCCGACGGTATCCGTCAGGTTCTGAAGCGGCTCGGTGAGCCGGCCGGCCAACCAGCGAATGCCGATCGCAATCGGCGCCAGAAGAAGCACGCCGAGCAGCGCCAACTGCCAGCCCACACGGCGGATGGGAGCGTTTGCTTCGTGAGCGTCCTCCAGGGCCGCCAGCCGCCAATGCGCCGGCACGGCTCCCCTGCCATCCGCGTAACCGGCGATGAAGCGGTGGTCCGCGAGCTGCATCTCGCGCGTGGCGGCAAAGAGGGCCGCGAACGGTTCCCCGCCATCGCCTGGGCCGGAGGCGAGCGCATCCGGTACGAACAGGGGTTTCCGGATTCGGGTATCGAGCAGCAGGATGGGGGTTTCGGCATCCACCACCTGCTCCACAATGGCCGACCACGGCAGCACCGCCACCAGAACGCCGATACGGGGGTGATCCGCAAAACGCCCCCGGATGCGCCGCACCAGCGCCACCACCTCCCGGTGGGTGGAGACGGTCGCGCCGGCCCGCTGCGCGCCTGTCGCCGTCGCCATGGCCAGCGGATCGGGATGTTTGCCGATGAAGGCCTCCTCACGCGTGCCGATAGCCCAGTGCGCCGGCAGGGTCACCGCAGACGACACGCCGGCGGTGGTCGCGATCAACTTTCCCGCCTCATTGAACACGTAGAGGTCTCCGGGCAATCCGTATTGTTCTTGGAGACGGGCGAGCGTGCCGGCGATGCGCTTGTCGACATCGGAGGCGAAGATGTCGTTCATGACCTCCAGCCCCGCCCAGGCGCGCAGATTCTGCCGCACCTGAGCAAGAAGACCGGCCAGACGCTGGCGTTTTTCGAGCGCGATCTGGTCGAGGGTCTCGACCTGCGCGGCCCGCATCGAGGATTCGATGGTGGTGAAGATCACCACGGCCGCCGGACCGTAAGTGATGAAGAAGATGCCCAAAAAGGCCGCCATCAACTTGTGGCGGATGGAGCTTTTCCACCATCGGGACAGCACGCCCGGCATGTCAGCGTCCTTTCACAGCCGGTGTGATGGGCTGTACCGACGCCCATTCCTTCTTCCTGGGCAGAAGGAAGGAGGATCGGCGCTTGCGGTGTTGCGCGTCGTCGTCGGGGATCAGGATATGACCGATCACCCGCACCTGCGGCGGCAAGGCCTCCTCACGCGCCAGCACATAGCCGATGGCGCCCGGCACATGAGCGACGAAACCCAACACCGCCGCATCGGATTCCTGGACGACGGGCGGCATGTGCCCCCGGAACTGCATCTGATTCCAGTAGCTGATCAGCGCGCGCATGGAGCGGCCGAGCACCACGCGCGTGAACCACTGACGGGTCTTGCTTTCCGCTTGTCTGTTGACCGGCACGATCGGCCGGCCGTCCGGCCAGCGGGTTTTCTTGAGCAGAAAGATGCGCGCAAGCTCGTCTCGATCGATTCGCGCCACGGGCACGGAGCGATGGGCGACGATCCACAGCTCGCCGGCTGGCACCGCCCGCGGAACGGCGCACAGCACGGCCAGCAGCAGAATCGCTGCGAGCCCTGCTCCTGTCGCGTGCCTGCGTCTCCGCACCGCGCGCTCCTCCTCAAAACAGCAGGTTGAAGGATCCGCGCACGCCCGTGCGCAGGTCCAGCAACCCGCCCCAGCGGTCGAGATATTCGATCTTCCAAACGATCGGCGGCCGCGGTCGCCAGCTGATCCCAATCACGACATTGCGACTGGCGCGCAGCAGCGTGCGATCGCGATAGACCTCGAAGCGCGTGACCAGCGACCACGCCTCGTCCACATGCCACTGCCCTTGAATGTAGAGTCCCAGTTCGTGGCGCCGCAGGCTCCCGGGGCGCGGCCGGTGCAGCCGCACATAGGTGAATTCCGAAGCCAACTCGAACGGTCCATGGACGAGATGGACATTGGCGCCGAGCAATTGCTGCCGTTCGCTGGTCTTCGCCACCCGGGCGCGCTGGTAGGAAAGCCCGACCGTGTTCTCGAGCCCCCAATGCCAGGCGAGATTGAGGCCGGCGATATCGTGAAACAGCCGTCCCGGCACGGAATCAGGATTGGAAGCGAGCTCTCCGCCCGGTTGCCAATAGATGGTCAGATCGGGAATGCTCTCCACCTCCGACTGATACAGCAACGCCGCGCCCGAGTAGAATTCGGAAAATCCTCGGAATGTCGTCAACGGGCGCGAGGTGGTCTCGACCAAGGGACCGGCATGGATGCCGTTCCATTCGCCCACCGGAGTGAGCGCCTTGCCCAGCCGCAAACTCCAGCGATCGGAAATCACGAAATCATTGTAGAGCCGTTCGAGCACCACCTTGGCGCTCTCTCCTTGGAAGAGGCCGTGATTTTCGACCGCGATCGGTAGAGAAGCCGCCTCGGCCTCGACGAAGGGATTGAACCAGCGGTTGAATCGCCCCTGGATGAAGAGGCTCAGATCGTCCACGATTAACTTGGCGTCTTCACCGCGCGCGGCTTCGCCCTCGATCGTGAGATAGCCGGAGAGGTTGAGCTTGCCGATCCACACCCCCTGCCCGAGCGTATAGCCTCCTTTCTCTTGGGCCTGTGCGGGGGAAAGGCCGGCGGCCAGAGCGATCAGCGCAAGGAACGCGATCATACGCCGCAAAGTGCCTCGCCGCCGTCCGTCATCTATGAGGCATCGGTCCTTCGCCGTCCTGTCGCTTGGCCGCTGTATCTCGATCATCGGCCTCTTCCCGTCTTGCCTCTCCAGCGCCGCACATCCTCCGGGCACGGGGAACCGACCGGAGACTCCCTCCGCCGCCAGAAGACTACTTTCCTGTGCATGTTGGCGTCTCCTCACCCCGTCTCGGACAACGCGTATGCCATCCGCATCCCGTCCCGGTGCCTGGCTGCTGGAGCCAAGTTGGATGGAAATCGTTGAAAAACGGTATCCATTTTTTGGGGAAACGGCTGCATGGCCGGCTTATTCCCGGTGCTGTCGGCCTTATTCCCGGTGTTCTTCTTCGTCATCCGCCTTCTCCCCCCTCTTCGTCATCCGCCGACCCCGGGTCACAGCCCGGAACAGGCTCGACCGGCGGATCCACTTTCCTCCTTCGTCATCCTCCGCACTTCCCTCTCCTCGTCATCCGCCGGCTCGACCGGCGGATCCAGCGGACAGCGAAGACAGCACCC
>CAZJPA010000122.1:0-9050 GCA_964547755.1 uncultured Sphingomonadales bacterium | reverse complement strand
GACAAACAAAACTTTCCTCAACCAAATGGATGCAGCGAATTTCACTTCGCTGAAAAACATTATAGATGCCTTCAGTGTTGAGAAGGTTACAACAGGCAGGAGCCCTGGGTGGTCGCCGGATTGGCGATGCTTATGTTTCTCGTCGGCCTGCATTTCATGGGCTGGTGGCGGCTGCCCACCGGCTGGTCGATCGCCATGACGACAGCCGGAAAGGACAGCGCCGCCCACAGTCTGTTCACCGGCTTGCTGGCCGCCGTGGTGGCGACCCCCTGCACGGCCCCCTTCATGGCAACAGCACTGGGCGCGGCGGTGGTGATGCCCCCCTCCCAGGCTCTGGCCATCTTCGCCGGCTTGGGGCTGGGACTCGCCCTGCCCTATCTGGTTATCAGTTTCGTGCCAGCCGCCCGCCGTCTGTTGCCGCGGCCAGGAGCATGGATGGAACGCTTGCAGCAGGCCCTCGCCTTCCCCCTTTGGTTGACGGCCGTTTGGCTGGTCTGGGTGCTGGCACGGCTGGCCAGTGAGACGGCCGCCGCCTGGCTGCTGGCCGCCATCGTCATGATCGGATTCGCCGTCTGGGCTGGACACTGTCTTGTCCGACGCCGCTTGTGGACGGGTTTGGGTCTTGCCGGCGCGGGTGGCTTCCTGTGGCTTGCATTGGCGCCGGGATGGACAGCCGCTCTTACGACACCCGATTCCCGGCCTTTGGCGGAGTCCGCGCAGGCACGACCGGCCGAGGTGGATCTGGACGAGCAAGCCTGGTCTCCTGAAGCCGTGGCCGCAGCGATCGCGGCCGGCCGGCCGGTCTTCGTCTACTTCACCGCAGACTGGTGCATCACCTGCAAGGTGAACGAGGCCGTCACTCTGGAAAACACGACGGTCCGGCAAGCGCTGGCCGCCCACCATGTCGCCGTCTTCAGAGCGGACTGGACGCACCGCGATCCGGAGATCGCAGCCGAGCTCGCCCGCCATGGCCGCGACGGCGTCCCCCTCTATCTTTTTTACCGTCCCGGGACAGCGGAACCCGAAATCCTGCCCCAAATCCTCACGCCATCCGACCTGCTGACACGATTGGCGGATTTGCCGCAAACGAACAAGCGGCCGGTTGGATGAGCGATCGTTGGACTTGTCGGGCGCTGTGACCTGCGGTCATCATCGCTCGGTCACCCCGGAAGGGGGAAGAAAAGCGAAGGACCGTCATCATGCCCATTCTCTCCGGCCGGAGGCTTGCAGACCGGATGGTGACGGCTCTGGCAGCCGTCCTTGCAATGGTCGTGGTCGCGACCGGATCAGCCGGCGCGCATCCGCTTCCCGGTGCGCCGGCGCCAGACTTCACGGCAACCGACATAGATGGCCATCCGGTGCGGCTTGCTGATCTCAAGGGCCGGATCGTCGTCCTGGAATGGACAAACCATCAATGCCCTTATACCCGCAAGCATTATGACAGCGGCAATATGCAGCGTCTCCAGCGGGTGGCGACGGAACGCTTCGACGCGGTCTGGATCCAGATCATCTCCTCAGCCCCTGGCAAGCAGGGATATGTGACGGCGGATGAGGCCCGGCGGTTGAACGCAGCGCGCGGGGCCTATGTCACGCATGTGGTGCGCGATCCCGAAGGACGCATCGGCCGCCTCTATCATGCCCGCACCACGCCTCATATGTTCGTGATCGCCCCGGACGGTACGCTGGCCTATATGGGCGCGATCGACGACCGGCCGACCGCCGATCCAGCCGATATCGCCGGCGCCCGCAACTATGTCCGCGAAGCACTGGCAGCCGTCGCCGCCGGCAAGCCTGTGCCGGACCCGTCCACACGCCCCTACGGCTGCAGCGTCAAATACGCCGACTGACGATCAGCACTGCCCCAACTTCACCCCGCCTCTTTTTGGTCGGACTTGTCGCCATACTGTGCCGAAGGGGAGGCCGGAGCGTCCCGTTGGCATGCGGCGGGGAAAAGATATGGGCAGGATGCGAGCGGGGTATCGCACGACATTGCTGATCCTTGGCATTTGTGCGCTGGTTCCGATCGGCGCATCCCTCTTCTCCTCCAAGCGCGCGCAGGCACGCGATGACACTGCAGCCACGCCCGCCGTGACGGGACGCGATCCCGTCGCAGATCTCCCGCCGGATCTTGTCTCCTCCTGGCGCCTGCTGGCCCCGGCCTTGCCGCACAACCTGCTGGGGCGGCGGTTGCGGCTGACGGTGCATGAGGCCCCTTTGCCCGAGCTCATCTGTCACGAGGAAGAACGCCCCTTTCCGTCCGCAGAGGCGATCGAAGAAGCGACGGTCGATCATCCAGAGCGATTGCTGTGCTCCCTTTCCACCGCCTTGCTCTCTAAAAGGCTGGTTCAGGAAACAGACGCGGAAAACAGTCATGCGTACCTCTTGGCTGCCGTACTGGCGCATGCGACGGTACATGCGATGGATGCCGTCGAGGCACGGCTGACGATTGTGAACCGCAAAGCAAAGAACAGGCGTAGGCTGGTCGGTCTTTTCAGTTGGGCGGCGCTGATTGCCGGAGCGGCGGCTGCTGTCGTCACCATCGGCGATAACGCGGCTCCTTGGCTACTGTTCTATGGCCAGGTCCCCCACCACCATAGTCCGCCCGACCATGCGGCCGGCAGCGTGGCGAGCAATCTCCACCGTTATGGCCTTGCGCCCGATCCCTACCTTGCCTACCGCAGCACGCGGCGGCGGCAGGCGGTCACGCGGCTCGTCGCCATCGAACGCATCGTCGATACGAAAGCCGCGGTCCTTCTCAAAAGAGCGGGCATCCCCATCACCGCGCAACTGCAACTGTATGAACTGCTCGCCCATTATCGGCTGACCAATCTGCATCGGTGGCCGGGTTTCGACCGGGTGGCCCCCAACGCATTGCTGGAGGCCGCCACCGCACGCGTTCCGCCGTCTGCATCGCAAAAACGGTGACCGGCTTCTGCTGGGACTTGTCCTGACCGGACCATCCGCGAAACACTATCTGCTCGGACGACGGGCTCCTCTGGTGGACGACTGAGCGTCTGCGCACAGGAACTCCGGCCAGGCAAGACAGGGAAAGGACATGCGCATGCGTTTTCGCCGCTTCACCTTCACCGGCACGGCCGGTGAGCTGGTCGGCCGGCTCGACCTGCCGGTGGGCCACCCCAAGGCTTATGCTCTGTTTGCGCACTGCTTTACCTGCACCAAGGACATTCACGCCGCCCGCCGCATCAGCGCGCGCCTGACACAGCATGGATTTGCGGTTCTGCGTTTCGATTTTTCGGGGCTCGGCGAATCGGAAGGCGATTTCGCCAATGCGGGATTTCGGGCGAATGTCGCTGATCTCAAGGCCGCGGCCCGGGCGATGGCGACAGAAGGCATGGCGCCGCGGTTGCTCGTCGGCCATTCGCTGGGAGGGGCGGCCGCCCTGCACGCCGCATCCGAGATCGCATCCGTAACGGCGGTCGCGACCATCAGTGCGCCCTTCTCACCCGATCACGTCTTGCGCCACTTCAAGGGAGCCTTGCGGGCGGTCGCAGAGAATGGCGAGGCGGAAATCGCCATTGGCGGGCGGCCATTTCGGATCACGAAGACATTCCTCGAACAAACCTTGGGGGTCGAACAGGAAGAGCGTATCCGCCATCTTGCGCGGGCGCTGCTCATTCTGCATGCCCCGCGGGATGAAATCGTGGGCATCGAGAATGCCGAGGCCATCTACCGCACGGCCCGCCATCCCAAAAGTTTCGTCTCGCTGGACGATGCCGACCATCTGCTGCGCCGCCGCCGAGATGCCTATTATGCCGGTGACGTGATCGCCGCCTGGTGCCGACGCTATATCCCGGAGCTGACCGAACCGGAACTCAAGGCGCCGTTCATGGAAGACGGCGTGCATGTGATCGTCGCCGAGGCTCATACCGGCCGATATCAGGAGGTGATTTCAGCGAAAGGCCATCGCATGCTGGCTGACGAACCAGAGGAGGTTGGCGGACTCAATCACGGACCAGACCCGTATGGATATCTGCTTTCGGCTCTGGGTGCCTGCACGGCGATGACGCTGCGCATGTATGCCGAGCGCAAGGGTTGGCCGCTCGCCCATGTGGCGGTACGTCTGAAACACAGGAAGGTTCATGCCGCCGATTGTGCGGACTGTGAAACCAAGGAGGGCATGATCGACGACATCACCCGTGAAATCGCAGTCTCAGGCGCCCTCGATGAGGCGCAGCTGGCGCGGCTGATGGCAATCGCTGACAAATGCCCCGTCCACCGCGCACTCACGGGCGAGGTGAAGATCCGGAGCACAAGGGTCGAAGGCTGACATTGTGAAAAGGTCAAGAGGAGGCTGTCTGCATGGATTTCGAGATGCGCAGCAGGAAAGGCCCGCTGCTCGGGCTCGGCAACCGGCAGTGGGACGCCCAACGGCTGGAATCGGCCATTGCACGGGCGACCGGCCTGTTCGCCGAGGCCGGTATCGGACGGGAAGACCGCGTCGCGCTGTTGTTGCGCAATGACTTCACCTTCATCGTGGCGGCCAGTGCGGCGGGACGGCTTGGCGCCTACGCGGTCCCGATCAACTGGCACTTCGCACCACCGGAAGTACGCTATGTGATCGAAGATTGCGGTGCCAAGCTGCTTGTGGCCCACGCCGACCTTTATCGGCCCGCCGCCGCGATCTTGCCGCAAAACCTCGTGACCTTCTTGGCCGAACCGCCGGACCCTGTGCGCGCGGCCTATGGTATCGGCACGCAAGAGGCGGCCGTGCCCGCAGACAAGCAGGACTTCTGGGAGGAATCCGCTCAAGCCGAGCCGATCCCCGAGCGGGACATTCCGCCCCCCGGGTCGATCATCTACACATCCGGCACCACCGGGCGGCCCAAGGGTGTGCGCCGCTTTCCTCCGGCGAGCATGGAAGAGTATCTGCGCGCGACGATGACCCTCATCCATGCCTGGGGATTGGATCAGCAGCCGATCCGCGCGGTGATGACGGGCCCCATGTATCATTCGGCCCCCTTCGCCTATGCCATGACGATCCTGCGATTGGCCGGCCAACTTCATCTCATGCCCCGCTTCGATCCCATCGGCCTGCTCGATCTGATCGCGCGCGAGCGCATCACCCATCTGCACATGGTGCCCACCATGTTCGTGCGCCTGTTGAAGCTGCCTCGCGCGGTACGCCAACGGTATGACGTGTCCTCCCTGCGCTTCGTGGTCCATGGAGCGGCGCCCTGCCCGCCGCATGTGAAGGAAGCGATGCTCGACTGGTGGGGCGACGTCATCTACGAGTATTACGGTTCCACGGAAGTCGGCATTTTGACGCGCATGGATCCCGGTGATTGGCGGGCACGCCCGCTGTCCGTCGGCAAACCGCTACCGGGCGTGGAGTTGCGCATCTATGATGAAGAGGGACATATTCTCCCCCCGGGACGCGGGAATTTGGGTGAGATCTATGCCCGCAACACACTGATCGCGGACTTCACCTATCACGGCGACGAAGCCAAGCGGCGCGGTATTGAACGCGATGGCTTCGTGACCAACGGCGACATGGGCTGGATCGACGAAGAAGGCTTTCTGTTCCTCGAAGGCCGCAGCCATGACATGGTGATCTCCGGCGGCGTCAACATCTATCCGGCCGAAATCGAAGCGGCTCTCCACGACATCCCCGGCGTGCTGGATTGCGGCGTCTTCGGCGTGCCGGATCCCGAATTCGGCGAACGGCTGGTCGCGGCCATTCAACCCGAACCGGGAGCGACCCTCACGGCCGAAGACATCCGTTCGGGCCTCAAAGGCCGGATCGCGGACTACAAGATCCCTCGCGAGATCCTCTTCCTGCCCGATCTGCCGCGTGAGGACACCGGAAAAATCTTCAAGCGCAAACTGAAGGAGGCCTATCTTGCCGGTCGCCTGCCTGGACAGAATCGGTGATCGCTGCTCGATGAGCGGAAAGGGGTTTCCCTGAGAAAGCCCCTTCCACCGGTGCACGCATCCGAAACCTCACCCATTACCATCCCGCGGAGGCGGCAACAGCCACTCCCGGACGACCGCCCGGCCGTCATGGATAAGAGGTCATGGTCTTCCCGTGATGGATTGCGGAGTGGCTGCGGCGTCTGGCCTGGCCGCCCGTTCACACCGTCACACTGAGGCGGCGACCGATTCCGAAGGTCTCCTCATCGGCGGATGGACGCGCCGTGCGGTTGCCACCGACGCTCCCACGTGCCACCGGATCGCCTTCGGCCGCCTCTTCGGCGTCCGCAGCACCGGTGGTGCCCGTAACCTCGCCTGCCTCCTCGGCATCACGGGCGGCAGCCGCGGCGGATGCCGGCGCCTCGCTCGGCGAGCCTACCGGCCCACCAGCCGCGGCACGGCTGGACGCATCATTGGTGCCGGGAGCGGTGTCGGCCTCGCGCACGGCCTGAGCGCCTGTCTCGACGATGGCGCGCGCGGTCGGCGACAGATCAACGACGACGGCATCCCCGCCGCCGCGTGCGCCCGTCTCGCCTGCCGCCCGGCCGCCGCTCGATATCCGTCCCGTCTCCGGACGATTTTGCTGCAATTCACCGTCCGGACGATTGACGAAAGCACCACCCAGACCACCTGCATCGACGATCGCCATGATCCCTCTCCTGGGGTTTGGCCTTGCGGGGTCTCGCGCCTCAAGCCCCCACCACAATCGGGTAATATTGGGCGCAGAGCCGTTAACAAATCGTTACCGGCGCATGTCTCGTTAACCGCAGCCATGCACGAGCGGCCCAAATCCTCCAATGGAGCTGCAAGTGGAAAGACGCAGACTCTCCAGAAAGAAGCGATATAGCGCCCATCAGCTGCATATGTTGCCGGAAAATACGCGCTGGTGCCGGCTGAGGGATTCGAACCCCCGACCTTCGGTTTACAAGACCGCTGCTCTACCAGCTGAGCTAAGCCGGCTTCTTTTGCCGCCCATTCGAAAAAGACGCCAAGCGGCTCATGCTAGCACTCCTTCTGGCAGATTCGCCCCGTGCAAGGCAAGATCCGGCTTGAGACGCCATAGGCATAGACGGCGATCTCTTAACCGACGAATGGCGACCCCGGCAGGACTCGAACCTGCAACCTGTGGATTAGAAGTCCACTGCTCTATCCAGTTGAGCTACGGGGCCCTATCGCGCCCGCCCTCCTTTTCGGTCCGCTGCTCTCGGCTCCTGAGGACGAGAGAGAGCGACTGGACAACAGCCGACTTCACCGGCTGAGGGCGCCTCTCATGAGACAGCACATTTCATTTGAAGTTGTCTGCGTAGGATTTGAGGATGCGTCTGGGCTCATGAGCCGGCAACACATGGTAACTCAGGCCATGTCGCTCAGCATAGGCTTTGGCTTCTTCCAAAGTGGAGAATTGGAGCCGAATCTGACCACGCGTGCCGACCACGCCCGTCCAGCCCATCAATGGCTCCCGGAAATGCGGCCCGGGATTCTCGACTTCCAGGATCCACCGTCTCGTCGTCCGCCGGCCCGATTGGGTGGCGGGCTTGGAAGGCCTGTAGATGCGCGCATCCGTCATCGCCTTACCGGCCCTTTCCTTCACGCTCCTGCATTTTCGATCCTGCACCCTCTTCCGCGCTTACCACCGCCGCCCCCGGCGAGGCAAGCGTCTCCCGCATGGTGGAAAAACGGGTTTTCGCGTCCTCCCGGCCATCGCGGTCCAGCAAGGAGCCAAGCACGAGTCCCAGAAAGGCCGCCAACATCGCAATCGGCGCGGGATAGGCGATCGGGAACAGCGGCGTCTGGTGTCCCAGTGCCGATACCCACACAGCCGGACCGCCGATCACCAGGACGAGAGCGGTCACCAGCCCGATACTCATGCCCAGCACGGCGCCCATGGTGGTCAAGCGCGGCCAGTAGAGCACGGCCAGCAGCAGCGGGAAGTTCGCACCGGCCGCAATCGCAAAAGCGAGTGCGATCATGTAGGCGATGTTCTGGCCCTCGAACAACAGGCTCACCGCCACGGCGACAAGCCCAACCATGACGGCCGCCAGCCGCGGCGCGCGGGTCGAACCGCTGCCTTTGCCCTGTCGCCAGACATGGGTGAGCAGATCATGGGCGATGGCGCCGGCGGAGGCCAATGTCAGCCCGGCCACCACCGCCAGGATCGTCGCAAAAGCGACTGCTGCGATCACGCCGTAGAAGACCGGCCCGCCAAGGGCGAAGGACAAATGCACGGCCGCCATGTTGGCCCCGCCGCGTATCCCGCCATCGGTATCATGAAAACGGGCATCAGGCAGCACATGAACGATCGTCGCATAACCAATCACAAAGAAGATGAAGAAGAACACGATACCGATGAACAGCCCTGCCCACAGCACGGATTGGCGCGCGGCCCGTGCATCCGGCACCGTGAAGAACCGGATCATCAGATGGGGCAGGCCGGCCAGTCCAAAAACCAAGCCGGCTGCAAGCGACAGCCCCGCAAAAGGACTGCTCAACAGATTGCCGGGAGCGAGGATCCGGGAACCGGCCGGATGCGCGGCGGCGGCCTGACGGTAGAGCGCATCGAGGGAAAACCCATGCGCTTCAAGAGCCAGCACGCCCAGCACGGTGACCGCCAGAATCAGCAGCACGGCCTTGACGATCTGCACCCAAGTGGTCGCCAACATGCCGCCGGTCGCGACGTAGAAGACCATCAGCACGCCAACCGTCACCACAGCGAGGGGATAGTCGATGTCAAAGAGAATCTCGATCAGGCTACCGGCTCCCACCATCTGAGCCAGCAGATAGAAGAAGCTGACGGCCAGTGTGGACAGCGCGAGCAGGCCCCGGATGCTGCGGCCGCCCAGCCGCACCGCCACTACGTCGGCCAGGGTATAGCGCCCCAATCTGCGCAAGGGCTCAGCAAAGGCCACCAGAATCAGTGCCAATCCCGCAAGCGGCGCAAGAATGTAGATGATGGCGTCGAAACCGCGGGTGGTCACGAGCCCGACGATACCAAGAAAAGTGGCGGCTGAAAGAAAGTCCCCCGCGATCGCCAGGCCGTTCTGCCAGCCGGGAATCCGGCGGCCGGCGGCATAGAACTCTCCCAATCCTTTCACCCGCCGCGCAGCCCAAACCGTGATCAC
>CAZJPA010000121.1:0-9060 GCA_964547755.1 uncultured Sphingomonadales bacterium | reverse complement strand
GGAACGAGCGGCGCGTCGGCAAAAAACAAAGAGTGAGGAAGGGCGAGAATCGTGAACCGCGGCCGTCCCATCTTCTCACGTGCCGATGAAAGCTTGCTTGCTCGGTGGTGGTGGACCACCGATCGGGCCCTGCTGCTGCTCGTTCTGCTGCTGCTCGTGATCGGCGTGGTGCTGTCCTTTTCAGCCAGCCCGGCGGTGGCCGAGCGTCTGGGGCTTGCGCCTTTCCATTTCGCCTATCGTCAGCTGGTCTTCGCCGGTCTGGCGCTTGTGGTGATGCTGCTGCTGTCCATGCTGGATACGCGCACGGCCCGGCGGTTGGCCGTGCTGGGTGCTCTCGTCGGCCTGCTGGCCGTGGCCGCCACGCTTCTCGAGGCGGATGTCATCAAGGGGGCGCGGCGTTGGCTCGATCTCGGGGTGATCGTGATTCAGCCGAGCGAATTTCTCAAGCCCTGCCTGCTGGTCACGACCGCCTGGCTGCTGGCCGGCGCGGCGGATGACCCCGGTTTTCCCGGTTTGAAACTGGCGACGGGTCTGGTGATGGTGGCTGCCGCGCTTCTGCTTGCGCAACCGGATGTCGGTCAGACGGTGCTGCTGGTCGCCGCCTTCGGTGTCCAGCTGCTGGTGTTTGGGGTGCCGATGCAGCGTCTGGCGTTGCCTGCCGTCGTGGTGATGGCGGCGCTGGTGGTGGCCTATCTCAATTTCCCGCATGTGCGCGAGCGGATCGATTCCTTTCTGGCGCGGGGGCCGGACGGCCACGGCTATCAGGTGGAAACGGCCCTCAAGGCGATCAGGAGCGGCGGTCTGCTCGGCGTGGGGCCGGCCGCCGGCCAGGTCAAGAAAGTGCTGCCCGATGCCCATACCGACTTCATCTTTGCAGCGGCCAGCGAGGAATTCGGCCTGATTGCGAGCCTGTCCTTGATCGCGCTTTATGCGACGCTCGTCTTGCGCATGCTGGCGCGGCTGAGCGAGGGCGACGGCATGCTTTTTCCCATTTTGGCGACCGGAGGGCTGGCTGCTCTTCTCGGTTTTCAGGCGGCGATCAACATCGGTGTCAATCTGGCGGTGTTGCCGCCGAAGGGTATGACGCTGCCGCTCGTGTCCTATGGCGGATCCTCGGCCCTCGCCTCGGCGGTGACATTGGGGCTTGCTCTTGCTTTCACCCGGCGCACGGGGCCCCGCACGCATCTGCTGTGGATCGACAGCGCGCAAGGAGCACGATCATGATCAGAGCGGATGGACAGCAGCCGGAGACCAGACCGAAGATCGTGCTTGCTGCCGGCGGCACGGGGGGGCATGTGATGCCGGCCCGCGCCCTGGCCGAGGCCTTGGCGGCACGGGGTTTTGCGACTTGCTTTGTCACCGATCGCCGCGGGAGTCGTTATTTGGGAGGCGAATGGAGCAGAGATCAGAGCATGGTGCTCGCGGCCGGCCGCATGTCGGCAAGCTTGCGCGCACGGGTGCAGGCGCTGGGACGCATGCTGCCGAACTTCCGCCATGTCCGGCGTTTCCTGCGTGCGCAAAGTGCCGAGCTGCTTGTCAGCTTCGGCGGCTATCCGACGCTGCCGGCCGCTCTGGCCGCGCGCAGCCTGGGGGTGCCGGTCATCGTTCACGAGCAGAACGCCGTCATCGGTCAGGTCAATCGCCTGATCGCGCCTTATGCCGATCTTCTGGCGCTGACCTTTCCCGCCACCCGTCGTTTGCCCGCACGGACAAAGCGGACGGTGGTGACCGGTATGCCTCTTAGGCATCAGGTTCTGGACGCCGTCCAGCGCCCGGTGGCGGCAAGCGCCGCGCGACGCCTGTTCATCCTGGGCGGCAGTCAGGGCGCTCGGATCTTGGCCGATGTGGTGCCGGCCGCCATCGCGCTGATTGCACCAAACTGGCGCGGGCGCTTGTCCGTCGTTCAGCAGGCCCGGGCCGAGGATGTGGAGCGCGTGCGGGCCGCCTACGCAGGGGCCGGGATTGCGGCTGAAGTGGCTCCCTTCTTCGGCGACGCGCCGCAGCGCATGGCCGAAGCCGATCTCGTGATCGCGCGCGCAGGCGCAGGTACGCTGTGGGAATTGGCGGCACTCGCGCGGCCGGCCGTCTTGATCCCCTTTGCCGCCGCCAAAGACGATCATCAAAGTGTAAACGCCCGGCATTTTGCGCTTGCCGGCGCTGCGCGGGTTGTGGCGGAGCGCCTGGCCGAACCGCGCCTCATGGCAGCCGTGCTCATGGAATTGCTGGGCGATGCACAAACGTTGCAGACGATGGGACGCGCGATGGCGGATCTCGGGCGGCGCGACGGCACGCAACGGCTTCTGACCTGTGTGGAAGAGGCGCTCGACGGCCGGACCGCCTGCCGTCATCTGTCGGCAGGCCGTGTGTTCTTGGCGGGAGAGATGCAATGAGGAAACCGCCCTTCGGCGTCGAGCGCATCCATTTCCTCGGTATCGGCGGCATCGGCATGTCCGGGATTGCCGAGCTGATGCACAATCTCGGCTACCGGGTCGAAGGCTGCGATCAGCGCGAGGGGCCCCATGTCGCGCGGCTGCGTGGATTGGGCATTCCTGTGGCGATCGGACATGCGGCCGAGCATGTGGAGAGCGTCGATGCGGTCGTGATCTCCTCGGCGGTCAGCGAAGACAATCCCGAAGTCGCGGCCGCCCGGGCCGCCCATGTTCCGGTCGTGCGCCGGGCCGAAATGCTGGCCGAGCTGATGCGTCTCAAATACACCGTGGCGGTGGCCGGCAGCCACGGCAAGACGACGACGGCCTCACTATGTGCGGCGGTGATGGAGGCAGGCGGGTTTGACCCCACTGCGGTCATCGGCGGCATCGTGAACGCCTATGGCTCCAACGCCCGCCTGGGCGCCGGCGAATGGATGGTCGTGGAGACCGATGAGTCTGACGGCAGCTTCGTCAAACTGCCTGCAACCATTGCCGTGGTCACCAATATCGATCCCGAGCATCTCGACCATTACGGAGATTTCGAGGCCGAAAAGGCCGCCTTCCGTGCTTTCGTCGCACATGTGCCCTTCTATGGCGCGGCGGTGCTGTGCATCGACCACCCGGAGGTCCAGGCTCTGATCCCCCATCTCGGCGATCGTCGTGTCGTCACCTACGGCTTTTCGCCCCAAGCCGACATCCGGGCGGAAGACCTGCGGGTGGAAGACGCCGCGATGCTGTTCACCGTGGTCTTGCGCGCACGCAATGAGCCGGAACGCCGGGTCGGCGATGTGCGGCTCGCGATGCCGGGGCGCCACAATGTCCAGAATGCCTTGGCGGCGATCGCGATCGCCGATCTGCTCGGTATTCCCGAGGCGGTCTGGCGACGGGCGCTTGCGGAATTCGCGGGCATCCATCGCCGGTTTTCCGTGGTGGGCGAGACCGGTGGCGTCACCGTGATCGACGACTATGCCCATCACCCTGTCGAGATCGCAGCGGTCTTGAAGGCGGCCCGCGAGTGCTGGCCGGCGCGCCGAATCCAGGCGGTGGTCCAGCCCCATCGCTTCACCCGCCTTCAGGCGCTGTTCGAGGAATTCTGCACGGCCTTCAACGATGCCGATCGGGTGGTTGTGCTGCCGGTCTATGCCGCCGGTGAGCCACCGATTGCAGGGATGACCCATGAGGCGCTGGCCGAAGGCATCCGCCGCCACGGCCACCGGGCGGTCGCGGTTGCGACTGGTCCCCGTGATCTGCCGACCGTGCTGGGAGCGGACCTGGCCGCCGGCGACGTCGTCGTCTGCCTTGGCGCCGGCTCGATCAGCCAATGGGCCCAAGCCCTGCCGGCGGCGCTCGCCCAACGGGCCGAAGAAGGCAAGGAGAAGACGGGATGATGGCGGCCGAACGCATGACGCCCCCCGGCGATTGGCGAGATGATCTTGTGCGTCTTGCCCCGCGCGGCCGGCTGCTGCGTGACCATCGCCTCGCTCCTTATACCTGGTTTCGCGTCGGCGGGCCGGCTGACATGTTCTTCCAGCCGGCCGACGAGGCGGATCTCCTTCACGTACTCACGGTGCTGCCGCCGGATGTGCCGGTCACCATTCTGGGCTATGGGTCAAACCTGCTCGTGCGCGACGGGGGCGTGCGTGGGCTCGTCGTGCGGCCCGGCAAGGCGCTGGGTGCCGTCGCGATCACGGGAACACGGATTCGCGTCGGCGCCGGTGCGGGAGACGTGCTCATCGCCGAAAAGGCGGCTGAGGCCGGGATCGCGGGGCTGGCGTTCCTGCGTGGTGTTCCCGGCACGATCGGGGGCGGGCTCAGAAGCAATGCCGGTGCCTTCGGCGGCGAGATCGCCGATGTGCTCGTTGCCGCTCGCTTGTTCGACCGGCGTTGCGGGCGGGTCGTAACCTGGCAGCGGGACGACTTCGCCTTCGGCTATCGCAAAAGCGCGCTCACCCGAGACCAGATCGTGCTGGCCGTCGAGTTGGAGGGGCGGCCCGGCGATCCGGCGGTCATCCGTCGCGAGATGGCCGCGATCATGCGCGCCCGTGAGGAATCGCAGCCGCTACGCACACGCACCGGCGGCTCCACCTTCAAGAATCCCCCCGGCCACAAGGCCTGGGAGCTGATCGATCGCGCCGGCTGTCGAGGGCTTACCGTGGGCGGTGCCCGCATGTCCGAGAAGCACTGCAATTTTATCATTGCCGAAGAAACAGCAACCGCCGCCGATATCGAAGAGCTGGGCCGCGAGGTGCGCCGGCGCGTCTATGCCCTGACCGGGGTGCTGCTGGAATGGGAGATCGAGCGCATCGGCGAGCCGCTTCCCGGGCGCGCCTCGCCGCAAAACGGATGGTTGGGAGCGAAATGATGCGCCAGTGCCTATCCGTCACGCGCGGCCTTCTGGCCATGCTGCTGATCGCCGGCCTCATCCTGCTGGCGATTGCAACCGCAACGCAGCGGCATCCGTTGACCGGATCCCTGGATTCCCTGGTCGCGGTCATGGGACAGGGGCTGGAACGGCTCGCCCGCGATCACGGTTGGGTGGTCCGGGAGGTGACGGTGGTAGGGGCCGAGGGACCCGCGCGCCCCGTGATCGAAAAGGCGCTTGCCGGGATCCGGGGACAGCCGATGGTCGCCGTCTCGCCGCAGGCCGTGTTGAGACGCCTGCTCGCCGAACCATGGGTGCGCGACGCCCGCATTGCGCGGCACTGGCCCGATCGCCTGGTGATCACGGTCGTCGTCCGTCACCCGGCCGCGGTTCTGATCGACCGGCAAGGCGGGACCCTGATTGCAGCCGACGGCACGCGCCTTGGTCCCGCCGCGCTTGCTGTTGGAATGAACGGTCTGCCGCGGATCGCCGGTGCCGATGCGCCCGCGGCGCTGGCCGAACTGCTCGCCTGGCGGAGCCGTTATCCCCAATTGTTCGCACAGCTCGATCATGCGGTGCGGGTGGGCCGGCGACGGTGGGATCTCGTGCTGAACAATGGCCTGCGCATTCTGCTGCCCGAACGGGGTAGCGGCTACGGTCCCGAGCAGGCGCTCGCCCGGCTGGTTGATCTCGAAGGGCAGGACCACATTCTGGCGCGTTCGCTCAGCCGGATAGACTTGCGGCTGGCCGATCGCATCTTTTTCGCGCCGGCTGCGGCCAAGGGAACCCGCGTGAGAGAGCAGGCGAGGGAGAGGAACTCATGACGGCTCGTCGGCGCCATCACGCCGCCACCGAGGCGCCCGTTCTTGCGCTGGATATCGGCAGCGCCAAGGTCACGGCCTTGATCGGCCGATGGGCCGCAGACGAGCGGGTCGAGGTGCTGGGCATCGGTCACCGGCAGTCCGCCGGCATCAAGGCGGGATTTGTGGTGGATATCGCGGCGGCCGAGCATGCGGTGCGGGCGAGTGTCGATCAGGCCGAGCGGCTGGCCGGGATCCCGGTCGAGGAAGCCGTGGTGGGCGTCAATCTGGCACCGATGGTCAACGGCCACACGGCAGTGGCGCTCACACTCAACGGCGGCGAAGTCACCCAGCGGGTGCTCGCGCGTCTAGGGCAGGCTGCTCGCCATCGCATCCAACGCTGGCTGCAGCAGGTGAGCCTGGAGACGGCGGAGGCCGTTACGATCATGGGCGATCCCCCCTGCGAACCGGGCATGCTCGCGCCGCTTCATCTGCGCCCCATCGTCTATCGGCTCGACGGGGTGGACAGTCCCGAGCCGCCCTTGGGTCTCAAGGGGGAGCGGATCGAGATGACGGTGCAGTTGCTTGCTGTGCCGCGGGCGCCGCTTGCCAATCTTCGGGCGCTGGTGGAGCGGGCGCATCTGCGGGTGAGCGGGTTTGTCGCCGCCCCGTTCGCTGCTGGTCTCGGCTGCTTGACGACCGATGAGCGCGAGCTGGGTGCGGCCGTCATCGATATTGGTGCCGGTCGCACGGTGGTTGGGATCTTCGCAGGCGGACGTTTCCTTTACGGCGACAGTCTCCCGATCGGCGGCGATGCGATCACACGCGACATTGCCGAAGGATTGCTGAGCCCACCGGCCCATGCCGAACGCCTCAAATGTCTTCACGGCCATGCTGCGCCACCCCGCACGTCCCGGCGCGAGATGATCGATGTCAGAAGACTCGGCGACGGTATGCGGGACGAGATCGTGAGCCTGCCGCGCGCCGTGCTGGACGAGATCATCGCGGCACGGGTTGCCGAAATCGCGGAATTGGCCGCCGATCATCTCGCGCAAGGTGGCTTTTCCGGTCCGGCGGCGAGGCGGATCGTCCTTGCAGGCGGCACGGCGCAGCTGACCGGAATCGCAGACGCCTTCCAACGGATTCATCCCGGCTGGAGCGTGCGCCTGGGACGGCCGCGGGGTGTCTTCGGTCTCGCTGAGGCCACGCAGGGGCCGGCTTTCGCGGCCGCAACAGGGGTATTGAAGGCGGTCGCGGAGATGGAAGGAGAGATCGCCCTCGATGCGGCCGGCAGCCCGTCGGTAAAAGGCCGTGTCCGCCCGGTGGGATTGGTTGGTATCGGTCGTTGGTTGAAGGAGAATTTCTAGCGTGACAGGCACGGGGCCGGTCGAGCGGGCGCCGGTGGTCGTGCGACAAGGATGGAGCCCGAGGACGAGCAGATCGCAAGCTGGAGGAAGAGGAGAAGGACGATGGCCATCGAGCTGACCTCCGTGGAACTCAAGGAGCTCAAACCCCGCATCACCGTGATGGGGGTGGGAGGAGCCGGCGGCAACGCCGTCAACAACATGATCGCGGCCGGGATCGAAGGGGTGTCCTTCGTGGTCGCCAATACCGATGCCCAGGCCCTCGCCAATGCGGCGACGGAAGCGCGCATCCAGCTGGGGGTCGCGTGCACCCAGGGGCTGGGAGCGGGATCGAAGCCCGAAACCGGCCGGGCGGCGGCCGAAGAGGCGCTGGATGTGATCGCAGAACATCTGGACGGCTGCCACATGCTCTTTCTGGCCGCCGGCATGGGTGGCGGCACGGGGACGGGGGCAAGCCCCGTGATTGCGCGTTTGGCGCGCGAAAAGGGAATTCTGACGGTGGGTGTCGTCACCAAGCCCTTCCACTTCGAGGGGCGCCGCCGCATGGAAATCGCCGAAGAAGGGATCCGGGCGCTGGAAGAGGTGGTCGATACCCTGATCGTGATCCCCAACCAGAATCTGTTCCGGATCGCCACCGAGAAGACCACCTTCCAGGACGCCTTCCGCATTGCCGATGACGTCCTGTGCTCGGGCGTGCGGGGGATCACGGACCTGATGGTGATGCCCGGCCTCATCAATCTCGATTTTGCGGACATCAAGACGGTCATGAGTGAAATGGGCAAGGCGATGATGGGCACCGGCGAAGCCACCGGCGACCGCCGCGCCATCGAGGCCGCCGAAGCCGCAATCGCCAATCCGCTGCTCGACGAAGTTTCTCTCAAGGGCGCCAAGGGCGTGATCATCAATATCACCGGCGGCATGGATCTGACGCTTTTTGAGGTGGACGAGGCGGCCAACCACATTCGCGAGCAGGTGGATGCGGACGCCAACATCATCGTCGGTTCGGCCTTCAATGAAGCCTTGAACGGCGTCATGCGGGTGTCGGTGGTGGCGACCGGCATCGATGCCGGCACGCGGCGTCAGGCGGCGGTCGCGGAAGAGCCGGCCCAAGAGACGACTGCCCGCGCCGAGCCGGTCGCAACGGCTGCGGCGGGTGCGGCGGTGGTCTCGCTGCGCGCGCATGCGGAGCGCTCGACGGCAGAAGCGGCCGCCGCCACAAAAGAGGTCGATGGCGGCACCGAACGGGCCCGTGCAGCGACAGGTGATCGTCCCGCCACACCGGCCGGGCCTGCGCCAGAGGATGGGCCCGGTTTCGTGGCCGAAGAGCCCGTGATGCCGGCCGACTATGTCGAGCCCACCGGCACCGGCGACCCCTTCGCTCAGGCGGCCTATGAGAATGCCGCAGCAACAAGCGCGCCGGCGCAGCAGGCAGGCGCTGACATGCGCGGCCCAAGCCTGTTCGAGCGGATGACGGGGCTGGGGCGGCGCCGGGCGGACAAGGCCGGCAAGACTGCTTCCGGCCAGGCCGGCGCCATCGGGCCGGAGGATCGGCCTCTGCCGGCCCGCAAGGAGGGCGACAGCCAGCTTGAAATCCCCGCTTTCCTGCGGCGGCAGGCGAATTGAGTGGTGGCCGGTCGTCGGTCATCGGTCGTCGGGCATCAGTCGTCGGGCATCAGTCGTCGGGCAATCGGTCGTTGGAAGGGGCGGTGCGGGGGAGCCCCCCTTCCTGCGTCATTCGCCGGTCGTTGATTCTGATGACTGGTCACCGATGACTGATGACTGAATCGTCATTCGCCGGTTCAACCGGCGAATCTATCCGACAGACACGGCATCCCTGACGCTGGATGTTGTCCCCACCGTCTGTTGGATCCGCCGGTCAAGCCGGCGGATGACGAGGGGGAGGTGCGGCGGATGACGGGAGGAGGAAATGGGTCCGCCGCATCTGCCGGCGGATGACGAGGGAGATATCGACCGGTGCCGCACCCTTTCCACGTCTGCCAGGGAATCCGTGCCGGTGACATCTCTTTTTTTCGTCATTCGCCGCCGAAGAGCGGCGAATCTATCCGACAGACACGGCATCCCTGACGCTGGATGTTGTCCCCACC
>CAZJPA010000120.1:0-9144 GCA_964547755.1 uncultured Sphingomonadales bacterium | reverse complement strand
CTGTTAAAGCCGAATAAATCGAACGATAAATTACAGATTACAAATAAAGGAAGCAGCCAGCAGCCCCAGCCGTCGCCGCAGGAGCAAGAGGCCGCGCCAGCCGAACAAACGCGCCAGCGACGAAGTCGCAAGGGTGGCCAGCAGAAGCTCGAGCGCGATCCGACCCGTGAACCGATGCGTCCATTCCGGCGGATTGGGGCCCAGCGCATGCGGCAGGCCAAGCAGCGCATGCGTCCACTGCCAGACGAGCCATCCCGCCGGCGCCAGCAGGGTGATCGTCATCGCCCAGCGCCAGGCGCCGCGTCCCCGGGCCGTCTGCGGTCCCCGGCGCAGAAGCCGCCCGATACCGGTCGCCGCCCGCCCGGCGGCCCCGGCCCACCGCACCGGTCCGTTAAGGGATGTGCCGTTGCGTGTCGTCATCCGCCGAGCCGTCGCTGGTCATTAGAGCCGGTCATTAGAGCCAGTCATTAGAGAACCAGTCATTAGAAGAAGCGTCTGAGATCCATTCCGCTATAAAGGGCGGCGACCTCCTTGGCATAGCCGTTGAACGGCAGGGTCGGCCGGCGGAAGATCTCGCCCAGCCGGCGCTCGCGCTTCTGGGACCAGCGCGGGTGATCCACGTCCGGGTTCACATTGGCATAGAAGCCGTATTCATGCGGGGCGGCGGTGTTCCACGAGGTCGCGGGCTGACGGGAAAGCAGGGTGATGCGCCGGATCGCCTTGATCGACTTGAAGCCGTATTTCCACGGCACCACCAGCCGCACGGGCGCACCATTCTGCTTGGGCAGCGGCTTGCCATACATGCCGACCGCGAGCAGGGTGAGCGGATGCATGGCCTCGTCGAGGCGCAACCCCTCGCGATAGGGCCAGGCAAGCACCGGCAGACGTGCCCCGGGCATGATCCGGCGGTCGAGATGGCTTTCGAAGGCGACATAGCGCGCCGCGGGCTTGGGGCGGAGCTTCGCCAGCACGGTCGCCAAGGGGACGCCGATCCAAGGCACCACCATCGACCAGGCCTCGACACAGCGGAAGCGATAGACGCGTTCTTCCAGACGATCGGCATCGATCAGCGAATCGATGTCATAGACGCCCGGACGCTCCACCAGCCCGTCCACCGCGATCGTCCAGGGACAGGTTTCGAGTGCTTGGGCATTCTCGGCCGGCGCCTCCTTCTCCAGCCCGAATTCGTAGTAGTTGTTGTAGCGGGTCGCAGCATCGAAGGCGGTGGTTCGTTCGTCGGGGAGCAGGTAGGCGGGGTTGCGCGGGGCCGGAATCCCGTCATGAAACCGCGGCGGACAGCGCGGCGCGGCCTGGGCGAGCGCGGCCGGCCCGCCGAGAAGGGCGCTCGCTACGGCGCCGGCGGTCAGATGGCCCATGGTCTTGAGCACATGGCGGCGATTCGCCACCAGCTGTTCCGGCGTGGCGGCACCGATCGGCAGCCACCAGTCAGGCCGTGTGCGAATCAGCATGGGCCAGCTTCCTTTCTTTCCATCCTTCCCCTCCTTTTTCCATCCTCTCCCTTCCTTTCCATCCTCCCCCTCTTGCGTCCGCCCCATTCGTCTCTATCTGTTGGGCCGGGCAGTCTACGCTGTGAGATTGCGCCTTGTCACCCGGGCCGAATACGCGCAACATGACGGGGCCCGCACATGGGCAGCAGCGAAGGTCTGATGCGGATGGCGTCATCACAGGGTGAAGAACACCAATCGTTGTCTCTGGAAGGTCAGCTGCTGCTGGCGATGCCGACGATCGGCGATCCCCGGTTCGAGCGCAGTGTGATCTTCATCTGCTCGCACTCGCCCGAGGGCGCGATGGGGCTGATCGTCAACCGGCCCTTCGAGGGATTGACGTTCCGGGAGCTCCTCGAACAGCTGGAAATCGAGGTGAGCGAACCCGTCGTGGACATTCCCATCCAGGTCGGCGGACCGGTGGAGACGGGGCGTGGTTTCGTGCTGCATTCCACCGATTTCATCCAGGATACGTCCCTGGTGGTCACCGAACGCATCGCGCTGACCGCCACCGTCGATATTCTGAAGGCCATCGCCGAAGGCGGCGGACCGCGTCACCGGCTTTTGTTGCTCGGCTATGCCGGCTGGGCCCCCGGACAGCTGGAAGCCGAGATTCAGGCGAACGGCTGGTTGACGGCGCCTGCCGACGAAAGCCTCATCTTCGAGACCCCGCTGCCTGACATCTGGCCGCGCGCGATGCGGATGCTGGGCGTGGATATCTCCATGCTCTCCGGTTCCATGGGCCACGCCTGAAAGGTGAAAGGCCGGTGCCGTTCGGGGCGGCGCGCCGAAGCACAGCGCTCAAGGCTTGCCGACCTCTTCGGGTGCGAGCAGGGTGAGCTGCAGCGCGTGGATCTCGCCCATGAGCTCCGGCCCCAATGCCTCATGGACGAGGCGGTGGCGGGCGAGGCGGTTGAGACCCCGAAAGCGCTCCGACACGAGGCGGACGGCGAAATGAGTCTCGCCGCCTTCACGCCAGCCGGCGTGTCCCCGGTGACGCTCGGATTCGTCGTGGATCTCCAGCAGCTGCGGTGCGAAGGCAGCCTTCAGCCGCGATGCGATGCGGGCTTTGCGGGAAGAGACGGATGTCGGCATCGGCTCTCCTTTTTGCCGGATGGGACCGCCGCCCGGCGGCAGGGATGCGGCCTTCCAGCCGCTTGCGGCTCTTGACGGCTCCTGTCGAAGGCCAGACATAAGGGGCGACGAGGCGCGTCTGCAAGGGCTGCGCGCGGGCAGATGAATTGGCGACAAGGCGAGGTGATCGTGGAACAGGCACCATTCGGCAGCAATCAGCGTGTGCCCGACATCCGGGTGAATGCGCGCGCGGTCTTCGGCATCGATCTCGACATGGAAGTGCCGGCGTTTTCCGAGGGGGACGAACATGTGCCGGAGATCGACGAGGCCTATGTCTTCAATCCTGAGACCACGGCCGCGATTCTCGCCGGTTTCGCTTACAACCGCCGCGTCCTGATCCAAGGCTATCACGGCACCGGCAAGTCCACGCATATCGAGCAGGTCGCCGCCCGTCTCAACTGGCCGCTCATCCGCGTCAATCTCGACAGCCATATCAGTCGCATCGATCTCGTCGGCAAGGATGCGATCGTGCTGCGCGACGGCAAGCAGGTGACCGAGTTCCGCGAAGGCATCCTGCCCTGGGCGCTGCAGAACCCGACGGCCCTCGTGTTCGACGAATACGACGCCGGCCGGCCCGACGTCATGTTCGTGATCCAACGCGTGCTGGAATCCCAGGGCAGGCTCACCCTGCTCGACCAGAATCGCGTGATCCGCCCGCATCCCGCCTTCCGCCTGTTCGCCACCGCGAACACCGTGGGGCTGGGGGACACCACCGGTCTCTACCACGGCACCCAGCAGATCAATCAGGGCCAGATGGACCGGTGGAACATCGTGGTCACGCTCAACTATCTGCCGTTTGAGACCGAGGTTGCGATCGTGCTCGCCAAGGTCCCCGCATTCGCAGACGACACGGGTCGGGCGCTGGTCGAGCGCATGGTGCGTGTGGCCGAGCTGACACGAACCGGTTTCATGGCGGGCGATCTGTCCACCGTGATGAGCCCGCGCACCGTCATCACTTGGGCCGAGAACGCGCGCATCTTCCAGGATGTCGCGCTGGCCTTCCGCTTGAGTTTCCTCAACAAATGCGATGAGGCCGAGCGGCCGCTGGTGGCCGAATACTACCAACGCTGCTTCGGCGAGGAGCTGCCCGAGTCGGCGGCTCATGCGGTGATCGCCGGTGGGCAGCCGGACACCCGCGCGGGCGCGGCCGGGACCGGTCATGTCGCAGGACGCTGAACAGCAGCGCGAACGCTTTCGGGACGCGCTTGCGGGCACGCTGCGCGCGCTGGCGCACGAGAATGAGATCGACATCAAGCTGACGGCGCCCGGCTATCGCCCGGCGGCGGCGCGGGCGGCCGCAACGGGTGAGTCGGGCGTCATCGAGGCCGAGCTGCCAAGCCGCCCCTCGGCCGCAGAGGTGGCGGCGCTGCGCGGCCGGCTCGATCATCTGGCCTGTCGCTTGCGGTTTCATGACGAACGGGCCTTCCGCCGATTCACCCCGCGTGAGCCGATGGCGGCCCGAGTCTTCGCTGCACTTGAAGATGGTCGCGTCGGTGCGCTGGGAGCGCGGCGCTTTGCCGGACTGGCGCGCAATCTGGCCGCCGCCGAGGCGGAGCGGCGAAGACGGTTGGGGTTGGAAGGCGCAGGAAGCCGTGAGGAAGTCCCGCTCGAGGAGGCTCTGCGCGCCCGGATTCTCCAAAAGTTGGGCGGAATGACCGATCCGGCGCTGGACACGCTCTACCGTCCCTGGGCGTCCTTCATTGCCGAGCAAGCGGAAGATCTGCTGGATGCGCTGTGCCGGGCCGGCGAGGATCCGACGGCCTTCGCGCGCATCGCCCGCCGCCTGCTGTCCCGCTTGGACCTGCTGGCAGAAGACGAGCCGCCGCCCGAAGAGGAGGAAAGCCGATCCGCGCAGGAGGAAACGCCTCCGCAAAGCCGGGAAGATGGCGCCCCCGAGATGACCGGCGAGGGCGAGGAGACCGGCGCGGACGGCGAAGATACGGCCGCCGGCGACCAGGCGGAAGACGACACCGGCACGGATGCGGACGAGGACGGCTTGGCGGTGCGGCTGGAAGAGGCGGCCTTCGCCGAAATCGACCCCGATGATCAGTCGGCCGAATGCGAGCCGCCCGGACACAACCGCCCACCCGATGGCGGACCTGAGACAGGCGACTATCGGATCTTCACCCCTGCATTCGACCGCGTGGAACGCGCTGAGGACTTGGCTTCAAGCGAGGAGCTCACCCGTCTGCGCGCCCTGCTCGACCAACAGGCGGCGCCCTTGCAGCGCGTCGTCGGCCGGCTCGCCAACCGCCTGCAGCGCCGGCTGATGGCTCAGCAGAACCGCGCCTGGGAATTCGATCTGGAAGAGGGAATCCTCGATACCGCCCGGCTTGCACGTGTGGTGGCGAGTCCCAGCCATCCGCTTTCCTACAAACAGGAAAAGGAAAGCGCCTTCCGCGACACGGTCGTGGGGCTGCTGATCGACAACTCGGGCTCCATGCGCGGCCGGCCGATCTCGATCGCTGCGGTATCGGCCGATATCATGGCGCGCACACTCGAGCGGTGCGGCGTGGCGGTGGAGATCCTGGGGTTCACGACTCGGGCTTGGAAGGGCGGCGCCTCGCGCGAGGCTTGGTTGAAGGCCGGCAAGCCCATCCGCCCGGGACGGCTCAACGACCTGCTGCATATCATCTACAAGCCAGCCGACGTGCCCTATCGCCGGGCCCGCCGCAATCTCGGGCTGATGCTCAAAGAAGGGCTTCTCAAGGAGAACATTGACGGCGAGGCCCTGCTGTGGGCGCATCAGCGGCTGATCGCCCGGCCCGAGGAGCGCCGCATCCTGATGGTGATCTCCGACGGCGCGCCGGTGGACGATTCGACGCTGTCGGCCAATGACGGCCAGTATCTGGACCGCCATCTCAAAGCTGTGATCCGCTGGATCGAGGACCGGTCGCCGGTGGAGCTGATCGCCATCGGCATCGGCCATGACGTGACCCGCTACTATCGCCGCGCCGTCACCCTCTATGATGCCGAACAGCTCGCCGGCGCCATGGCCGAACAGCTGGCCTGCCTGTTCGCGGAAGAAAACGGCCGCCACACGCCCCCCGGTCCGCGCGCGGTGCGCAGCGCGTAAGTCCCCGTGCGCGACCTTTGAAGCGACCTTGACTTTTGAGAGTGCGGCTATCTAGCATCTCAGCCGGAGGAAGCAATCCCGCGACGGGGGAGGGTCGGGCCATCGGCGCGCCCATCATCCCTTAGGCGCGGCGGTCATGGTGGCGTGATCGGGCAGTCCTTGAGCGGTGTGTCATGGGGGATGAAGAAACGCAGGTTTTGGCAACGGATTCCTTTGATCGGGAATTTGCGCAGCTGACCGGCTTTGCGCCGCTGCCTTGGCAGCGCCGGCTGTATCGGGACTGGTTCCGGCAGGGCTGCATTCCGGCTGCGCTCGACCTGCCGACGGGGCTCGGCAAGACCGCGGTGATGGCGATCTGGTATCTGGCCAAGCGGCACGACGCCAAGCTGCCGCGCCGGCTGGTCTATGTGGTGGATCGCCGCGCCGTCGTCGATCAGGCGAGCGAGGAGGCCGAGAAGATCCGCAAGCGGGCGGACGACGATTCGCTCAAGATCAGCACACTGCGCGGCCGTCTGGCGGACAATCGCGAATGGCTGGAGGATCCGGCGGCGCCGGCCATCATCGTCGGCACGGTGGACATGATCGGCTCGCGCCTTCTCTTCGAGGGCTATGCGATGAGCCGCCGGATGCGCCCCTATGCGGCGGGGCTGCTGGGTGTCGATACCCTGGTGGTGCTGGACGAGTCCCATCTGGTGCCGCCCTTCGAACGGCTGCTCGAACAGATCGCCCATGACCGCGACGGCTACGGACGCGAAGGCGTCTTCGGCCCGGCGGATGCGGCGTTCCGCGCCATCCTGCCCGGTTTCCGCCTGCTGCCGCTGTCGGCGACGGGCCGCGCGCGGGGCGACGACGTCTTCCGACTGGACGAGGAGGACCACGCACACCCGATCGTCCAGGAGCGGCTGACGGCGGTCAAACGGCTGCGGTTCGTTGCCGAACCGGATGCGAAGGCCCTGCCGGAGCGACTGGCGGAAGAGGCCTGGAATCTGGCCAACCAGGGGGCTGCGGCCGCCCGTATCCTCGTCTACTGCCACAGCCGCGAGGGGGCGCAGAAAGTCAAAAAGGCGATCGAGGACAGGGCGAAGAAGGCGAAGGCCGCCATCGAGACGGCGTTGCTGACCGGCGCGCGGCGCGTGAAGGAGCGCGAGGCGGCGAAAGACCGACTGGCCGCACTCGGCTTCTTCTCCCGCGGCAAGGCACCGAAGGTGCCTGCCTTCGTGATCGCCACCGCGGCCGGCGAGGTGGGGGTCGATCTCGATGCCGATCACATGGTGATGGACCTTGCACCTTTCGAGCGCATGGTGCAGCGCCTGGGCCGCGTCAACCGGCTGGGCGGCAAGCGTTCCGAGATCATTGTGGTAGAGCCGGCCGCGCCGCCGCAACCGAAGAAGAAAGATGCCCCGACCGCTGCCGAAGAACGGGAACGGATCGCCTGGGCGGCGGGTCGGCTGTTGCGCCGGCTGCCGCAGATCGAAGAGGGCGTTCATGATGAAGAAAACGCCCATGACGCAAGCCCCGGCGCACTCGTGGCCCTGAAACAGCACCATCCAGAAGATGTGCGCCGGGCGAGCACACCCGAGCCGCTCCATCCGCCGCTCACCCGTCCGCTGGTCGAGGCCTGGGCGATGACATCGCTCGAAGAGCATACCGGCCGGCCGGAGGTGGCGCCCTGGCTGCGCGGCTGGGTGGAGGACGAGCCGCAGGCCACCGTGCTCTGGCGCCGCTTTCTGCCTGTGCGCACCCGTGGCGGACAGCCGACGGAAAAGGAGATCGCCGCCTTCTTCGCGGCCGCGCCGCCGCATCTCGTGGAGATGCTGGAGACACGCGCCGATCATGTCGCGGAGGTCGTGACGAAACGCGCCAAGGCGCTGGTGGACAAGAGCGCAAATCCAGCCGCCGGTACCGTCGGAGAGGCGGAAGAGCCGCCGCTCACGCCGCAGACACCGGTCGCCTTCCTGCTCGATCGCGCAGGACGCTATCAGGGCCGGTTCTGGACGCTGGACGCTCTGGCGGCTGCCGCCAAGGGAAACGAGAAGAAGGCCTTCATCCGCGCGATCGCCGATCGCTATCTCGTCCTCGATGCGCGACTGGGCGGCCTGGACGGTGACGGCCTGCTTGATCCCAAGAAAAGGGATGAGGCCGATGCTGCGGACGACGCGGACGGTTGGATCAAGGAGGCGAACGGCGAAGAGTGCCCCCTCGTGCCGTTCCGGGTGCAGCGGGTGAAGGTCGCGGCCGAAGAGGAGGGCGACGGCGATTCGAACTGGCGGCCGGTTCACGCCTTCGATGAGGAGCGCGATGCGGACGGCGCAGCCGTCTGGCGGCTCGTCGTCGAGAAATGGGCGGATGCGGCCGGCGAGGAGGACCAGCGCTCCGTGCTGCGGGTCGCGCAGACCCTCGCCGAGCATCTCGCCTGGGTACGGGCGCAAGCTGAGGATCTGGTCGAGCGGCTCGGCCTTGCGCAAGCGGCGCCGGCGCTGGCCGAGGCGGTCGTATGCGCCGCCGCCTTGCACGATCTCGGCAAGAAGGCGCCCCGCTGGCAGCGGGCGTTCAACGCGCCGGAGCGGGACGATTACGGCAATCCCGGCCCCTTCGCGAAAACGAAGGGACCGTTCCAGTCGGGCGTTCTCGGCGGCTATCGGCACGAATTCGGCTCGCTCTTGTATCTGGCGCGCGAAGAGCATCCGGAATTCGCGGCCCTGCCGGCCGAGATGCAGGATCTCGTGCGGCACCTGATCGTCGCGCATCACGGATTCGCGCGCCCCCTGATCCGCACCGATGGATGCGCGGGTGAAGCGCCCTCGCGGCTGGATCGAGAAGCGCGCGATGTCGCCCTGCGTTTTGCGCGACTCCAGCAGCGCTTCGGGCCCTGGGGGCTCGCCTGGCTGGAAGCGCTGGTGCGCGCCGCCGATCAGCGGGCGTCCCGCCGGTTGGAGGAGGAGGCACGCCGGCGCCGCGCAGGCCGTGTGTCAGAGAAGGCGCAGGCCATGCCGGATCCGGTGGTCGGCTCGGCAGGAAGCCCCACGGCTGCGGTGGCCGCCATGCGCGGGCAGGAGACGGGAGGACCTGGTCATGGCTGAAGCCGCCATTCCCGTCGATCTCTTCAATCCGGGTCAGGTCTTTGCCTGTTTGGGCTTTCTGGAGGCGGCCGATGTGCTGTTGGGAGAAGCGCAAGGCGGTTTCGACTGGTCGAACGAGGCGGACACACGCTTTCTCCTGCGCGCCGCCGGCGACGAGAACCCCGTGGAGGCGGTGCTGGCGTTCCTGGCGGAAGCGGAGGTGGTGGCCCTGGCGCCCGCGCATTCTCGCAACCGCACCGAGAAATGGGATGTGCCGACCCAAAGATTGCCGCTCGGCGAACCGTTTCCTTTTCCTGATCCTGCAAGTCCTGCCACGCTGCCGGCCCGGCTTCGTGCTGGAGAGCAATTC
>CAZJPA010000119.1:0-9256 GCA_964547755.1 uncultured Sphingomonadales bacterium | reverse complement strand
ACATTGAAAATATTGCAGGCTAATTTCTGGTCTTTCAGGCGTCCGGAACTGAGATCCTTGGGCGCTGGCACTCGGCATGGCGGATCCAGAAAGCATCGCCGCCGCCCTTGCGCAGCTGGAAGCAAAGGGGGTGCGCCGGGCCGTCTTCTACAGACTCTTCGCCTATCCTTGGACTTTTGCGGAACGCGCTGATTTCGTTATCGGACTGCGCCCCGATCCGCCTGCGCGCGGTTTCGGTATGGGGGCGCCGCGGCGTGCACGCGCGTCGCTGACGTTGGTCTCGGGTGGGGGCTACATGGATGATCCCGCTGTTGGACGGATCCTCGCTGAGCGCGCACGGCATGTCAGCCGTGATCCCCGGCAGGAAGCTGTCTTCGTGCTTTCTCATGGTTCCGGCAGTGATGTGACGGAAGAGCGTCAGCAGGCGATCGTTAAGTCCCGCCTCGCAGAGGCAAGCAGGTTTGCATCACCTCCCTTCGCGGTGTGGCATGTCATGAGCCTGTTCGAAGACTGGCCGGCGAAACGCATGCATGCACTCACCGCGATCCGTGCAGCATTTGCGTCGGAAAGGGCTCGCGGTCGGCGTATCCTGGTGGTTTCGCCGCGCCTCATCGGGCCGGGGCCGATCCCCCGCCTGCTGGAGGACGAAGCCTTCGTACTGGCCGGTGACGGCCTGCTGCCCCACCCCTTGTTCGCCAAGCTCGTGCGCAAGAGGGTGGATTGTCTCACCCGTTACCTGCTTGCTCAGGAAGCGCGCGTGTATGAAGGAGACAGAGCAACCGCCGCCGGTGTCTGCCACGTTCTTCGCCAGGAGCCGGCGCATTTTGATGGACTGTATGGGAAAGATGTCCCCCAGCCCCGGTGACCGCCGGCGGCGGTGGGGGATTTCAGACGGCTGGAACAGGCAGGCATCTCAATCTGTTCGCAAGAGAAGGAGTGCTGGAAGAGAAGCGCAAGGGCGGTGCGTGCCGCCGCGAACGGCGGTCGGGAGTCGCAAACACCATGACGGATTCCGACCTCATGACGGGTTTGGCGATTGACAGGGGTGATCGCGCCCCTACATCCATTCTTCAGGTTCCGGCCATTCTGGGTCTGGAAGGGTAATACGCGGGAAGGACGATGACAGGGCAATGGCGATGGCGGATCAGCCCCCACCGGTAACCATCACCGAACGCGCGGCCCAGCGTCTCAAGGATTTGATCGCCGCCGAGGGCCGTACGCCGGACGAGCTCGCATTCCGGGTCGGTGTCCAGGGCGGCGGCTGTGCGGGATTCTCATACCAGTTCGACCTCGTCGAGCAGGGTGAGGCCGACGACATCGAGACCACGCAACATGGCGTGCGCGTGCTCGTCGATGGGCTTTCTCTTCTTTACCTGCTCGGCAGCGAAATCGACTTCGTCGAGGATCTGATCGGCGCATCCTTCCGGGTGAGCAACCCCAATGCGCAGTCTTCCTGCGGCTGCGGCACGAGCTTCTCTCTTGCGTGATCCCTTATGTCATTCGCCGTGGTCCCTGGCGTAATCCCCACAGAAGGGATCAGCGCTTCCTGCCGCCGTCCCCGGCCAGGCGGACAGTGCCGGAACGGGCCCGGGTCAACTCTTCCTTCGCCGAGGGCCCCGCTCCCCAGCCGATGAACTGCCATTTGACGTCGCGGTAATAATCGGCTGGATCATACAGCTCAACCGGCAGATCCAGAGCCTTTGCGTTCAGCCGGCCGAGGGCGGACAGCAAGGAGAAGCCCGCCACATAATGGTCCCGGCGCGCGCGGACCAGATTGACACGGGCATCAAGCAGCTCCTGCTCGGCGTTGAGCACATCAAGCGTCGTGCGCGAGCCCACCAGCGCTTCCTGCTTGACGCCTTCAAGCGCGATCTCGTTGGCGCGCACCTGCGCCTCGGTCGAGGCGATCTGGGCCTGGGCCGCGCGGAAATTCTCCCAGGCTGTGCGCAGATTCTGACTGACCAGCCGCTCGGCACCGATGATCTGGAGCAGCCGTTGCGAGCGGATCTGCTTGGACCGCCGAATGTCCGAATACTCGGCGCCGGACTGATAGAGCGGGATCGTCATCTGCACGCCATAGGTGGCCGCCTTGCGGATGTTGCGTGCCGGTCCGAAATCGAACAGCAGGGGATCGAAGGTCACCGATGGCGTTTTCGCCCGCTGATAGCTGGCGAAAGCGTCGATCGTCGGCAGCAAGGCTCCCTTGGCCACCTTGATGTCATACCGGGCCGCCAGCTCGCGGTAGCGGGCCGCGATGATGAGCGGATTTTCCTCCAGCGCGATCGCCATCGCCTCCTCCTCGCTGCCCGGTAACGGCGGCAAGGCGGGCGCATCCTCCAGCGTGCCGGGAAAATGGCCGATGACACGGCGATAGGTCGCCCGACTCGTCTCAAGAGCGGCCCGCGCCTGGGCCCGCTGCGCCTCGGCACCGGCGAGCCGGGCTTCGGCTTGTGCGACATCGGTGCGGGTGACCTCTCCCACATCGAAGCGATCCTGGGTTGCCTCCAGCTGGCGTTGGAGCACCGCGACATTGTTGTCATTGAGCTTGAGGACCGCCTCATCGCGCAACACGTCCATATAGGCGGTCACGGCATCGAGCAGCACCTGTTGCTCGGTGTTCAACAGATCCGCCCGCCCGGCGAAGACATTGGCACGGGCGCCCTTGAGTTCGTTGAAGTTGCGCAATCCCCGAAAGACATTCTGATCGGCGCGCACGGAATAGATCTCGTTGCGGCCCTTCACATCGATGTCCGAAACCAACGACTGATCGCGTTGACGCAGGGTGCGGCTGTTCGAATCGGTCCGAAAGACCTGAACCTGGCCGGAGAGATTGGGGCGCCAGCGGCTGGTGGCGCGGGCGACGGTCTCATCCAGGGCGCGCTGCTGGGCCCGGGCCGCCAAGAGATCGGGATTGGTTTGATAGGCCGCGGCGAGCGCCTCTTTCAGGGTTTCCGCCGCCCATGTGTTCGCCGGTAGGATTGTCACCACCGCCCCCAACGCGGCCGCGATCCATACGGCGGTCGGTCTCGTCATGGCATGTCTCCCGCTTCCTCGCGTCGTGATTCGCTTTGTTCGTCGCCCTTATCACCGTTGCAGGAAAACGAACCAGTGCCGGTTGCGGCAGCAGGCCCGACCAGCCTGATGGGCGATCCACCACCCCCCGGCCCACAAGGTAGCCGAAGGGTGACAAGCGAGACTGTATCGGGCTGTTATATGAATGGCAAGCACTCCGCTCAGTCACCGCCCGTCATTGGGCGCACAGGCTGAGCGATTCGTCGCCGAAGGCGGTGAGTCGCCTGCCGCTAGAACTGAAAGGCCGGAGGCTTTGCAAGGCCGGGCAGAAGCGGTGTGAAGGCGTCAAAGGCCGGCCGGCCGCCCGAGGCATTCCCGCTTTTGACCATGAGGTAGCCGTGGCTTTCGTCTCCATCCCGTTTCACGCAGACCAGACGGCCGCCTTCGGCCAGCTGATCGATCCAGGTCTGCGGGATCCGCTCGACCGCCCCATTGACGAAAATGACGTCGAAGGGCGCTTCCTTCGGCCATCCCTCTTCCAGCGGCCCCGTGACCACGGCGACATTGTCGATACCGGCGTCTTCGAGGGCCGCCCGAGCGGCTTCGGCCAGGTTCGGATCACATTCGAGGGCGACCACCGTGTTGCAGAGCCGGGCGAGCACCGCACTCGCATAGCCGGTAGCCGTTCCGATCTCGAGCACGACGTCACCTGGGGCGACTTCCGCTTCCTGGATCAGGCGGGCCATCACCCGCGGTTCCATGAGATGCCGGCCGGGGGCCACTTCAAGATCCTCGTCCACATAGGCCAGGCCTTTGAGCGGCTTGGGCACAAAGACCTCCCGCGGCACCGCGCCCACCGCCGCCAAGACTCGTTCGTCCGTCACCTTCCAAGGCTTCAGCTGACCGGCGACCATCGCCGCCCGCTGGGCTGCGAAATCCCATTTCACGCGGTCTTCCATGGCGTTCTTCCTCTTGATCGAAAGCCGGAATGGACCGGCCGGACCGCTCGCCGTCGCCTGCCAAGCCGATGAACGGACCGGCTCCCTCAGGCGGCTTATACTGGTGTGGACAGGGCAAGGCAATGGAGGGGGGGGAGTCGATGCGGCCAGACCGCTCTTTACTTGACGGAGACTTGACCGCAGGTGAGGGCAGTTTCTATGTGGAAGCCGAACCCACGGCGGCCCGGTGGCGGAGTGGTTACGCAGAGGACTGCAAATCCTTGTACGTCGGTTCGATTCCGGCCCGGGCCTCCAGCCTTCCATCCAACGATTGCCGGGACCACCGCGAATCGGTCGGCAGGTCTGTGTTATGCCCGATCAGGGCATCGGCCGCGCTGTTTCATGGTCGGAGCGGGAGTAAGCCGGAACCGGGAATAGGCAGGCATAACAGGAATAAGGAGAACAAGACACGCAAGCCGCCCTCTACAGGGCTGCTCAACGCGGCGCGTGAGCCGACTCCTCCTCATCGGCCGGTTCCGCATCAGGCGGCAGCAGAAGCTGCGCGCTGTAACGGCGGTGGGCATCGTCGGGAAGCAACCCCTTGGGCAACCGTTTGAGCATCTGCGCGGTTTTGGG
The DNA here is from genome assembly GCA_964547755.1 of uncultured Sphingomonadales bacterium. GTDB lineage: Bacteria > Pseudomonadota > Alphaproteobacteria > Sphingomonadales > Rhodothalassiaceae > J084. The sequence goes on along the minus strand of CAZJPA010000119.1, from coordinate 4,670 downwards.
GCCGGCCGGCGTGTTGGCGAAGATGGGATCGACCTTCTTCTTGGAACTGCAACCTGCCAGCGGAGCCGCGATCACGAGCAACAGAACCAGCCGCCACAGGCGATTCATCCCCATGTGTTTGTGATCGTGTCCAGCTCTGCCAAGCCGTTGCAGCATGAGCGTTTCTTTCCACATGCGGCGCATCTCATCCCCCATCCGTTGGAGCAGCGCATGGCCACCCTCCCGCTAGCCATAGCGTTCCGACCAGGTACGTGCAAGCGCCATAGCCCTTTGACGAAGAGGCCGGGAACATGCAATCTCCCCAGCTCGTCGGCCGCAAGAGCTCTGCGCGCGCGGGAAGACGGCGCAGGATACCGCCGCGTCGGCCGAGGATTAGGATCGGGAATACCGGCAAATGGCGCGCATAGACAAATCCCCCCCTTGGCAGCCACCGCGGCTGCATCCGGAAGGCCATCCCTTCGTGCTGGGCGCGGCGGCATTGGCCGTGCTTTCTTTCTGGCTGGTCAGCGATGTTCTTGGCTGGCTTTTCCTTTTGCTGGCCCTGGCGACGGCTTTCTTCTTTCGCCACCCCCGGCGTCGGACGCCGCTGGTGCCCGATGCCCTGGTGAGCGCCGCTGATGGGATCGTCACGCATGTCACGCAAGAAGAACCGCCCGCCGAGCTTGAGATGACGGGTGTGCGCTGGCGGATTTCGGTGTTCTTGTCGGTGCTGGATGTGCATGTGAATCGGGTGCCGGCCGACGGTGTGGTGCGACGCAAGCTCCATGTGGCCGGTCGCTTCCTTAATGCGATGAAGGAAGAGGCGGCGATCGCCAATGAACGCACATTGATCGCGGTGACCGGCACTGAGGGCGACTATGCGATCGTGCAGATCGCCGGACTCATTGCGCGGCGGATCGTCTGTCCATTGGAGGAAGGCGATCGCCTGACGGCCGGTGAACCCTTCGGGATCATCCGCTTTGGCAGCCGCGTCGATCTCTACTGTCCCGTCGGCTATCATCCTTGGGTCGCGGAGGGCCAGCGGGTGATCGGCGGTGAGACGATCGTCGCGGCGGCTCGTCCGTTGACCGCCGCCGGTGCGGTGCTGGAAACGCGGGCAAGCTGAGCCGGGAAGCGCTGGCGCATGAAGCCGCTGCGGAAGGGTCCAATGAAAAAGGGGCAGGGACGACCGCACTCCTTGCGGCAGGCTCGGCGGCCGCGCGCCGCCTTTCCCCGCCGGCTCACCTTGCGGGCGCTCGCCGCCAATATCGTCACGACACTGGCGCTTTCCGCCGGGGTGACGGCCATCCGCTTTGCGTTGGAAGGACGCTTCAAGAGCGCGGTGACCGCCATAGCGATCGCCAGTATCCTCGACGGGCTCGACGGCACCATCGCGCGGCTTCTCAAGAGCGCCAGTCGATTCGGCGCCGAGCTCGACTCGCTGTCCGATGTCATTGCTTTCGGTGTCGCGCCGGCGATCGTGATCTACAGTTGGGGACTGGCCGATCTCGGACGCATCGGATGGATCGTGGCGCTCGCCTATGCGGTGGCCTGCGCGCTCAGGCTCGCACGCTACAATACCCAAGTGGAAGAAGGGGGCGAGGACGACAAACGGCGGCTCGGTTTCTTCGTCGGTGTGCCGGCCCCGGCGGGGGCAGCGTTGGTGTTGTTCGCGCCGGTCGTCGATTTCGCTTTTGACATGACGATCTTCCGTTCCTCGGTGGCGCTTGCGATCTATGTGGCGGCGGTCGCCGGACTGATGGTTTCGACCTGGCCTACCTTTTCTTCCCGCCAGATTCGCATCGCCGGCGAGAACATGATGCTGCTGCTCTTGGGGGTTGCGGTCCTGGCGGCGGCATTGATCGCGTATGGCTGGTCGGTGCTGGCGATTCTGATCGCAGGCTATATCGTCTCGCTCCCGCTGTCTTACTGGCGCTGGCTGAAATTGCGCGCCCGTCTACCGGCCCAGCCCGACATCTTCGACGACGGAACCTGACCGGGCGTCGCCACCGTGCCGAGGCCGCGCGACAGCTGTGCAAAGCTTCCCCGGCTTCCTCCTGTCGCTCGCCGAAAAGCCGACCCATGCCGCTGCATCGGACAAGGCGATCAAGGGGGAGACAAGGGGGCTTGACCTTGGAGTATACTACAGGTCGTAGGATCCGGGTGAATCGGGGCCATGCCCCGGCAATGGGGAGGGTTTCGTGCGATGCTGACGATCGGGAGACTTGCCGCCCGCAGCGGCACGGGTGCCGAGACGATCCGATATTACGAGCGTCTCGGTCTGCTGCCGAAGCCGGACCGCCTGCCCTCCGGCTATCGCGTCTATCGCGAGGAGGATGTGCGGCGTCTGGCGTTCATTCGTCGGGCCAAGGCCCTCGGTTTCACGCTTGCCGAGATTGGGGAGCTGCTTGCCTTGAGCACGGATGAGACGGTTGATTGCGGCGTGATCCGGGCGCAGGCGCGCGCCAAGATCACGGAGATCGACCACCGAATTGCAGACCTGATGCGCATGCGCGCAGGGTTGGAGGAACTCGCGCGCTATTGTCCCGGTGCCGGCCGACCACTGGTCGAATGCAGCATCCTGGGGCATTTCTTCGCGGGTGACACACAGAACGAGGCCGCCCGGAACGAAGACGACGAGGTCCGGGAGGATGCGGCCCGGTCCAAGGCGGATCACACGCCGGAGACCACCCATGTGTGAGCGGTGGTTGCGATGGGGCTTGGCCGTCGCCTGTGTGCTGCTGGTTTTCGGTGGAGGAGCGGTGCCGGCCGCGCCGATCGGATTCAACACCGCTCTTCCTCTCTCAAAAGGCGAATGGCTTTGGCGTCTGCTGTTCGTGACCGGTCGCTCCGGCGTGCCGGGCATGGAGGGGGGGCATGCGCGCAAGCTGGGCGTGGTCAATGTGCTCGGCTATGGGGTGCATCCTCGGCTGGCCCTGTTTGCCGCCCTGCCTCTGGCCGATGCGCGATTGGTGTCCGCCGCCGGCCGGAACCGCTCCGCGGCCGGCATCGGGGATCTGACGCTTTTCGCCCGCTGGACCGTCTTCGCCCAAGACATGCCCGGGCGCACCTGGCGGATCGCCCCCTTCTTCGGCGTCACCCTTGCAACCGGCGATCACCACCGCGCCGATGCGCAAGGGCCCCTGCCGCGCTTCCTGCAGCCCGGTCGCGGCCGCACCGATCCCTTCTTCGGCGTCGTGGTGACCCATATGGGTGTGGACGGCGGTTTCGACATCGAATGGCGGCAGGATCTGCGGGGGACGAGCGCCGGCATCGATGCCGGTGACGGTTGGCGGCTCAATGGCTCCTGGCAGCAGCGCCTGGCCGTGGTCGGGGCGCCCGCAGCGGCTCTCCACGGGTTCGTCTATGGCCTGGTTGAGCTGGGCTATGAGCACCGCTCGGCCGATCGCATGCAGGCGGGTCGCGACATTCTGGTGCCGACACGGCAAACGGCGGTCGTGCGTCCGGGGCTGCAGTTCGCGGCCCGTCGATTCATTCTGGAAGGAGCGATCGAAGTGCCGTTCGCCCGCACGCGTATTTTCAACATTCCCCGGGAACGCTGGCGGTTGCGCGCGGGAATGCGCATGAATTTCTAGCGATGAGAGGAATAGTGGGGGCGCCTGCGCGTGCAATCGCACGGGGGCGCCAAGGAACAGGACAATAGGTGGTTCGTGAAGACCCATGAGAAGGCGATTAAGGAGAGAATGCCATGCCGAATCCAACCGGAATCAAAATGGGATACAGGAAGAGTCTGGCCTTTGCCGCCGGCTTGCTTGCGATCTGGCTGTTGCAGCCGGCACAGGCGGCCGAAGAGCAGGCCGCGCACGGGCTCGTGCAGTATGATTTGCGCGTCGATGGGATGACTTGTCCCTTCTGTGTCGCGACCTCGGAGAAGGCGTTGAAGCAGATCCCGGGCATCCATTTCGTCCACACCCATCTCAAGCGCGGGCTCATCCATGTCTGTGCCGAGGAGGGGACGATGCCGGACGATGCCGCGCTCGCGCGTCTGTTCCAGGACCGCGGCTTCACCTATCGCGCGCAACAGAAGATCGGCCCCTGTCCGGTGGACGAGAACGGCAAGATGCGGGAAGAGGAGGAATGAAGGAGGCAGGGGATACCGCGGAGAGGCGGGCGACCGTCACGCGCACCGGTCATCTGGCCGAAGCGCGGACCATCCGTCCACCGCGACGCTGGGGTGTCTGGATCGTCTTCGCTTCCACGACGACGCTTGTCTGCTGCGCCTTGCCCATCCTCCTGGTTGCGCTGGGACTGGGCGCCGTATCGGCCGCGTTGTTTGCGACCGTTCCCTTCCTTGTCACCCTCGCGCAACACAAGATCTGGTTGTTCGCCGGCTCGGGCCTGTTGCTTGCCGGTGCCGCCTGGGCGATCTGGCGACCGGGGCGGGTCTGCCCCACCGATCCTGAACGGGCCGCATTGTGTGCGCGCGCCGACCGCTGGAACCGACGCTGGTTCCTGATCGCGCTCGTGATCTGGGTGACCGGGTTCGCCGCGGCCTATCTCAGCTTGCCGCTGTATCGCTGGCTCGGCGGCTGAAGCCCCTGTTTCTGTCTACGCCTCATCCGATGTTGGCTGTCGCCCGCAAGCAGGCGGGAAACGGCAAGAAAACGAAGAACGGCGGGAAGCAACAGGTCATCACCTTCACCATGCGGGCACAAGGAGCGGGACCCGAC
>CAZJPA010000118.1:0-9260 GCA_964547755.1 uncultured Sphingomonadales bacterium | reverse complement strand
GATCAGCACCGGCAGCGCGATTTGCACGAGGATGGTGAGAACGAGGAGGATCGTCGTGAGCCCCGCCAGCGCCTCCTCGGCCAGCCGGCGGGCCTGCCGACCGGTGGGATCCCGGCTGCGGGCGGCGGTATAAAGCGGCACGAAGGCGGCCGAGAACGCCCCTTCCGCGAACAGCCGGCGGAAGAAGTTTGGCAGCTTGAAAGCCACGAAGAAGGCGTCTGAGGCCAGTCCCGCCCCCAGATAACGGGCCATGAGTATGTCGCGCAGGAACCCCAGCACCCGGCTTGCAAGTGTGAGCGCCGAGACCTTGGAGACATGCCGGATCAGCGCCATGCGGTCCCCTTTCCCATCGGCCGACTCAAGCGGCCTTCTCGATCCGACCGGCTGCGGCCGCGAGCAGACGCTGCTCGATCTCCGCGATCCGCAGATCGCCTGCGATTTTGGTCCCGTCGGTTTCGGTGACGTAGAAGACGTCCACTGCCCGTTCGCCATAGGTGGCGACATGGGCGGAACGAATATCGAGTCGGCATTCGTAGAGGGCGCGGGCCAGAGCATAGAGCAGCCCCGGGCGGTCGGCCGCGTTGACCTCGATGACGGTGGCTCGTCTGCTCGCCTCATTGTCGACGAGCACCAGCGGTTCCACGCGAAAAGCCCGCATCCGCCGTGACACCGGCCGCATCGCATGACGCCGCACCTCTTCTTCGCCCGGCAGTTCGCCGGCGGCCAGCATCTGCTGGATGCTCGCCGTCAGCGAGCGCTCCGTGAACCGGCGCTCGGCCGAACGGGTCTCCTGGAGAACGACGCGGAAATTGTCGACCGCAAGCCCCGTGCGGCTGGTGTGGATCTGGGCGCCGACCACGGAGACACCGGCTTGGGCGAAGGAAGCGGCCAGGCGTACAAACAGCCCCGGCCGATCAGCGGTGACCACCGAGACCACGAGTGCGCGCGCCTTGCGGTCCTCTTCGAGCGCGATGGCCACTTCCTGCAATCCGCCCAACTCTTCCTCGCGCACCAGCCGCTCCAGGAAGGGGCGCATGAGGCGGGCATTGGTCAGAAGGCTGTCGTGATCTTCCGCGATCCAGTAGGAGTCGGGAAACTCGGCGACAAGACGTGCGCGCACAGGCTCGGACCAGTCGGCGAGCGCGGCCAGCAGCCGCTTCTGCCTGGCCGCCACCCGCTGCTCTCGGCTCGTGCCGGCATGGCCGGCGATCAGACGCTCTTCCGTGCGCCAATACAGTTCGCGCAGCAGTGCTGCCTTCCAGCTGTTCCAGACACCGGGGCCGACCGCGCGGATGTCGGCCACCGTCAGCACCAGAAGCTGGCGCAGCCGCTCGGGACTGGAGACGGCCCGGGCGAAATCCTCCACCGTCTTGGGATCGGCGACATCGCGTTGAAAGGCGGTGGCGCTCATCAGCAGGTGATGCTGAACGAGCCAGGCCGCCAGCTCGGTTTCCGCGGCCGAAAGCCCCAGCCGCGGCCCCAGCCGCCAGGCGATTTTCGCGCCGAGGTCGGAATGATCGCCATCACGCCCCTTGGCGATGTCGTGCAGAAAAACGGCCAAATGAAGGGCGCGTCTCAGCTTGATTTTGTGGACGACCTCGGTGGAAAGCGGATGCTCCTCGGCCAGTTCGCCGCGCGTGATCGCGGCCAGAAGCCCCACGGCGCGGATGAGATGCTCGTCCACCGTGTAATGATGATACATGTTGTATTGCATCTGTGCGACGATCCGACCGAAGTCCGGGATGAAGCGGCCCAGCACACCCGCCTCGTTCATGCGCCGCAGATTCACCTCCGGATGATCACGGGCCATCAGCACGGCGAGAAAGGCCGCGTTGGCCTGGGGGTCGGCACGCAGCCGCGCGTCGATACGCTTCAGATTCTGCTGGATGAGGCGCAAGGCGTCTGGGTGAATGTCGAGACCGCTGCGTTGCGCGGCGGCAAAAATCTCGATCATCCGCCGCGGTTCCCGGGCCGGCTCGCGCGGGTCGCGAAAACCCAGACGCTTGCCCATCACCGCAAATCCCTCGACCGAGCGACGCAATGGCAGACGTTGCCAGGTGCTCGTCCACCACCGCTTCTGCTCGCGTTCCTCCAAAAGCGCGCAGATGATGCGGGTGAGATCACCCACCGCCTTGGCATGCAGAAAATAGCGCTTCATGAAGCGCTCGACGGCCTTCATCCCCTTGCGATCCCGATAGCCGAGCTCGGCCGCCAGCGCCGGCTGGACGTCGAAGGTCAACCGCTCCTCCGCCCGCGAGACCAGAAAATGCAGACTCACCCGCACCGTCCAGAAGAAGGCTTCGGCGCGTTGGAAGGCCCGGGCTTCGGAGTGGCTGAGGATGCCGGCGGCGGCCATCGCCTTGGGATCCTTCAGGCCGTAGAGATAATCCACGATCCAGTAGAGGGTGTGGAGATCCCGCAGGCCGCCTTTGCCCTCCTTGAGATGCGGCTCGACGACATAACGGGAATCGCCGAAGCGCGCATGCCGCGCGTCGCGCTCGGCGAGCTTGGCCTCCACGAAGGCGGGCCCCGTGCGACGCACGATCCGGCGGCGAAAGGCTGTCGCCAGCTCCACCACCAGCTCCTCTTCCCCGGCCACGGGGCGCAGATCGAGAAGGGCGGTGCGCGCGGTCAGGTCACTGCGCGCGAAACGAAGCGCCTCGTCCACCCGACGCACGGCATGGCCGACTTTGAGCCCCATGTCCCAGAGCGTGTAGACGATGGTCTCGATCACCCGCTCATGCCAGCCGGTCAGCCGGTAGGGGTGGAGAAAGAGGATGTCGATATCGGAAAAAGGCGCAAGCAGGCCCCGACCGTAGCCGCCGGTGGCCGCCAGCGCCAGATGTTCGGCATCGGTGGGATTGGCGACCGGCAGCATCCGCTCGGTGACATGCCGGTAAAGCGCCCGCAGGATCTCGTCGATCAACCACGCCCGCTCTTCGGCCGCCCGTCGGCCGTTCGGCCGCGCCTCGTGGCGGCGGCGGATTTCGGCCATCCCGGCCGCATAGGCCTGTCGCAGATGCTGCAAAAGCGCTTTGCGTGTGCGCCCCTCCTGCGTGCCGGCCAGCGCGACCAGCTCGGTTTCGAGCGCGCCGGGATCCAGGATCTCGCGACTTCTCGTGGCCCTCGGCGCCACGGACCGGACGGGATCGGAAGACCGCCTTGCCACTGTCCGCTCACTCCTTCCCGCCATCGGCTTCGTCGCGGAGTCGCGCCTGCCACGCATAAAGCGTCTCGAGCGCCTGGCGGGGGGTAAGGCCATCGATGTCGAGACGGTCGAGATCGGCCAGGATCGCGCCTGCGGGCGGCGTGATCGGCATCTGTTCCCGCGTGCCGTCCCCACCCGGCTCGTCGGCGCGGCCGGCCACACGGATGGCGGCGAACAGCGGCAGATCGCCTTCGAGAAGCTGTTCCACGAGATCGCCACGGCTGGCCTCGAGGCGGGCGAGGATCTCCTGGGCGCGGGCGATCACCGGCTCCGGCACCCCTGCAAGCCGCGCCACTTGAATGCCGTAAGACCGGTCGGCCGCCCCATCCTTGAGCTCATGGAGAAAGACGAGCTCGTCCTCCCACTCCTTGACGGCCATCGTCTTGATACGCATGTGCTCCAGCCGGCGTGCCAACGCGGCCAACTCGTGGTAATGGGTGGCGAACAACACCCGCGCCCGGCTTTTGTCGTGCAGATATTCCAGCGTCGCCCAGGCGAGCGAGAGGCCGTCGAAGGTGGCGGTGCCGCGCCCCAACTCGTCCAGAATGACCAGCGAGCGCGGCCCCGCCTGGTTGAGAATGGTTGCCGCCTCCAGCATCTCGACCATGAAGGTCGAGCGCCCCTCGGCCAAATCGTCGGAAGCGCCGACCCGCGAGAAGATCCGATCGACCAGGCCGATCTCGGCCTCGGCGGCCGGCACGAAGCTGCCCGTCTGTGCCAGGATCACGATGATCGCGCACTGACGCAGGAAGGTGGACTTGCCGGCCATGTTGGGTCCGGTCACCAGCCAGACGCGTTCATCTTCGTTCAAGATGCAGTCATTGGGCACGAAGGGTCCCTCGCCGCGTCGGGCCAACGCCGCCTCAACCACGGGATGGCGCGCCTGGCGCAGGATGAAGCGCGTATCCTCGGTGATCCGGGGACGGGTCCAGCCGCCTTCGGCCGCCCGTTCGGCAAGGGCGGTGGCGACATCGCATTCCGCGATCGCCGCCGCGATCGCCGCCAGCGCGTCGCGTTCGGCGATGACAGCGGCGACCAGCTCGCCGAAGAGCTGCTGTTCGAGCTCGAGACAGCGCCCATCGGCCTCCTGAATCTTCTGAGCGAGCTCGCCCAGCTCCGGCGTCGTGAACCGCACGGAATTGGCCAGCGTCTGGCGATGGATGAACCGCGCATCCCATGGCGGGCGCATCAGCTTGTCGGCGCTGCGCGCCGGCACGTCCACATGATAGCCCAACACCTGATTGTAGCGGACCTTCAGCGCTGCAATCCCGGTTTCCTCCTTCAGCCGGGATTCGAGCCCGGCGAGCAAGCGCCGGCTTTCGTTCTTGAGACCGCGCCATTCATCGAGAGGCGGGTGATAGCCGGGGGCGATGAATCCCCCCTCGCGCGCCAGACTCGGTGGATCGGCCACGAGCGCCACCGCCAGGCGCTTGCCAAGAGCGCCGGCCCGCGGCAGAGCGTCGACGGCCTCCGCGATCAGCCGGGGCAGACCGGCGTGGCTGGCGCGGGCGGCATCAAGCACCGCATGAATCGCACCGGCGCGCTCCAAGGCGTCGCGAATCGCCGCCAGATCCCGCGGACCGCCCCGTCCCAGCGCCAGCCGAGCCAGCGCCCGCTCGAGATCGGGAACCTGCCGCAACTCGCCCCGCAGCCGCGCGCGTAGGAGGTCGTCCGCCACGAAAAAGGCGACCGCATCGAGGCGGCCATCGACCGTCTCTTTCTGTCTGCTGGGCGCTGCAAGCCGGGCGGCCAACAGGCGGCCGCCGGGGCCTGTCAGGCTGCGGTCGATGACGGCGAGCAGACTGCCCCGTCGTTCGCCTGCCGTCGTGCGGGTGAGCTCAAGAGACCGGCGAGTTGCCTGATCGATCGCCAGATGCGCATCCCGCCGCTCGCGCACCGGTGGACGCAGATGGGCAAGGGCGCTGCGCTGGGTTTCCTCCAGATAGCGGAACACGGCTCCGAGCGCGGCCAGCTCGGCTCGTGAGAAGTCCCCGTATACCGCAAGACTGGCGACGCCGAAGAAGTCCCTGAGCGTCCGCTCGGCCGCTTGGGAATCGAACAGGTCCTCACGCGCGCTCTCCACCGCCGGCAGGCGGGCGGCGATGCGCGCGAGATCCAGCTTCCCGGCCAGGCGGGGATGGATGAGCAGCTCGCCGAGGTCGAGACGCGCGATGTCATGGGCGATATCCCGCGGGCTGGTGGCCAGAGCCCGCCATTCTCCGGTCGACATCTCGCACCAGGCCAGCGCCCATTCTCCTCCGGCGTCCGCTAAGGCGCCGAGATAGTTGGCGCGCTTGGGCTGAAGGAGGGCTTCCTCACTCACCGTGCCGGGTGTGACGAGACGCACCACCTCGCGCTTGACCAACGCCCTGGAGCCGCGTTTTCGCGCCTCGGCCGGATCCTCCATCTGTTCGCAGATCGCGACCTTCTCGCCGGCGCGGATCAGCCGCGCGAGATAGCTGTCGACGGCATGGACCGGCACACCGGCCATCGGCACGTCGCGGCCTTGATGCCGGCCACGCTTGGTGAGCGCAATGTCGAGGATCTCCGCCGCCCGCTCGGCATCTTCGAAAAAGAGCTCGTAGAAGTCTCCCATGCGGAAGAACAGCAGATAGTCCGGATAGGCGTATTTCGCCTCCAGATATTGCGCCATCACAGGCGTGGCGTCTGCGCGTGAAGGCAGCTTGCGTGCGCGCTTGCGCCCTGTGTCCATTCGCTCCTGCCGATCCACCGCCACCATCGCCCCGCGCCGTGGTTTTCGTTTGACCACCCATGGCCGAGCCCGTCCCGGCCGTCCATTACCCTAGTCAAATGGACAAGCCGGACGCAAAGGGCAAGCCGGAAGGAAAGCCGGCCGCCTCGCTTGCGACGCTCATCCCTTGGGCAGGGCGCGAGAGGTGAGACTTGGGCTGCGCGTCTCGTCGTTGAGCGCGCTCTGTGGCACGCCGAAGCGGCGGGAATAACGCCGGGAGACCTGCTCGACGGGCAGGAGGATGAAGACGTCGGTGGTTCCGAACTGCTCGTCCACCACCGCGCCGTCGCCGATGAAGCAGCCGAGTCTGAGATAGCCCTTGATCAGCGGCGGCAGCATCCGCCGCGCTTCGCGGACATCGTATTCGCCGGGCTTGAGGAGATCCATCGGCACATGACGCTCGGGCAGAGCCCGCACGAGGAAGGCGTCCGGGCAGCGATGCTCGTGGTAGAGATAGGCGAGCGGGATGCGATGGCGCGCGGGATCCGTGCCCGGCAGGCTGGCGCAGCCGAACATGTAGCCGATGTTGTATTCGGCGAGATAGCCGGCGATCCCCTTCCACAGCAACGAGATCGTGAGATTGTTGCGATAGTCCGGGTGGACGCAGGAGCGCCCGAGCTCGAAAGGGCCTTGATGGGCATTGCGCAACGCATAGAGCTAAAGCAGCAGCAAAAGCTGGCGATGTCGCCACGATTGCAGCAGGCTATCCATGTGTTGCAGCTCAGCGGCGCTGAGCTAGAGGCCTATCTGGAGCGGGAAGCGGAGAAAAACCCGCTGTTAGAGCTGCCAAGCTCGCGCTCGCATAATGACGGGTTTTCGGCGCTGGAAAGGCTCGGCGAGGCCGAATCGCGGCTGGAAGGCCTGCATAAGCAAATTGGGCTGATGCGCCTGCCACCCTACGTGGCGGGGCTGGCTAAAGCATTGGCAGGGGAGCTGAGTGAAAGCGGCTATCTGCGCAGCCCCGTTTTTGAGCTTGCCGATAGGCTGAAGGCCACGACCTGTGATATTGAAGCGGCGCTGCGGGCAGTGCAGGCTTGCGAGCCGGCGGGCATTGGCGCGCGCTCGGTGGCCGAGTGTTTGGCCTTGCAGCTAAAAGCGCTCAACCGCTTTGACCCCGTGATTGAAGTGGTGCTGGATAACCTGATTTTGGTTGCGAAAGATGATGTGGCCGCGCTGGCCACCAAAACCAGAGAGTCTGAAAGCACTGTGCGCGAGATGATTTCTGAAATTCGCGCGCTTAATCCACACCCGGGCACGGGGCTTGGCCCGTCGCCCGTCGTGAACGTGGTACCAGAGATCGAGGTGACCCCCGGCGAAATGGGTATGTGGCATGTAGCGCTAATTGACGAGGCCCTGCCCAAGGTGCTGGTCGACCAGTGCTATGCCACTGAGATAGCCAAAAACGGTGAAGCCGCGGCAGATTTTGCCCAGCAAAACCTTGAGGCCGCAAACTGGCTGGTCAAGGCATTGGACCAACGCGCCAAAACCATTCTGAAGGTTGCCAGCGCAATTGTGGCACACCAGTTTGCATGGTTTGAGCAGGGTGATATCGCCATGCGCCCGCTCACACTTTCGATGATTGCTGATGAAATCGGAGTACACGAATCAACGGTTAGCCGCGTAACCGCCGGAAAATACCTGACCTGCCGCAGCGGCACCTATGAGCTGAAACATTTTTTTACCGCAAAAATCGCGGGGATTGATGAAAAATCAGACTTTTCTGCGGTTGGCATCCGCGCGCGTATTAAACAGCATATCTCGCAAGAAAGCTACAAAAATACCCTTTCAGATGATGGACTTGTAAATATTTTGCGAGAAGGCGGAGTAGATATTGCGCGCCGGACCGTTGCGAAATATCGTGAGGCTATGGGGATCCCGTCATCCGTTGTGCGCCGCAAAAAATGCACGCGTAGCATGGTTGACTTTGGCGGGAGGCGCCCCTAGGTTCTGCGCCCTGTAGAACCGGTATTTTTAACCCCAGCGCTCATGCTGGGCTCAAATCGGGGAGATGTTATGCACATTCAAGTCAGTGGAAAACATATGGATGTGGGCGAGGCCCTCACCACACATGTAAACCAGCAACTCAAGGATACGGTCGGCAAGTATTTTGACCGCCCTGTCGAGGCACATGTAACATTTTCCAAAGACGGGCATGAATTTGTGGCCAATGCCATGGTGCATCTTGCCACCGGCATGATGGCCAAGGCCTCGGGCCGCAGTGACGAGGTATATGCAAGCTTTGACTCAGCCCTTTCCAAGCTGGAAAAGCAGCTGCGCCGCTATAAGCGCCGGCTAAAAGACCACCATAAAGACCGGATTGACCCGATCGAGAGCATCGGCGCGCCGACTTTTGTGATCGAAACTCCGAAAGAAAACGAAGAGCCGGAAAACCTTCAGCCCCTTATTGTGGCCGAGATGGAAACCGCCGTGCAAACGCTTAGCGTGGGCGAGGCCGTGATGCAGATGGAGCTGATGGGTGCCAGCATGCTTGTGTTTCGCAATGTTAAGCATGGCGGCGTAAATGTGGTGCACACGCGCGACGATGGCAATATCGGCTGGATTGATCCGCGCAACATCAAGTAGCGCACTTCAAAAATTAAGTAAGGGTGGGGCCCGTTATGGAGCTTTCAAAATTCCTGTTGCCTGAGGCGATTGTGGCAGACGCCAAAGCCGGTAGCAAAAAACGCGTTTTGCAAGACGCGGCGCAGCTGGCGGCGAGGGTTTATGGCCTTCCTGAAAACAAGCTGATGGCGGCCTTGCAAGCGCGGGAGCTTTTGGGCCCGACCGGCATGGGCAACGGCGTGGCCATCCCACATGCGCGCTTACCAGAAATAGAGCACGTGTGCGGGGTGTTTTTACACCTTGAAACGCCGGTTGACTTCAGCGCGGTTGATCGCCAGCCAGCTGATTTGGTTTTTGTGCTGTTTGCGCCCGAAAGCGCTGTAACCGACCACCTGAAATCACTGGCGCGGGTTTCTCGCACGCTGCGTAATGAGGCCACCTGCCAAAAGCTGCGCTCCACCCGTGATGCGGCGGCGATTTACTCTATCTTGATGGAAAACGAGCGCTCGCAAGCCGCCTAAAACAGGTCTCCATAACCTAATTCTTCGTAATCCTGCCCGTAAGCAGCGCGGGCTAGCGCTTCGACCTTGGCGTCATAAATCTCGCGCAGCGGGAAGGAAAACGGGGGATCAGACTCATTCTGCCAATCCGTAATCGGCGCGGTATTGAGCAGGTTAGCCATATACCTAAGCTTACTGTAAAACACAGAGGATGCAGGTGCTCATTCTTGAGTCTTAT